>NZ_JACHJU010000002.1:947796-1263728 GCF_014203795.1 Streptosporangium album
GCTGTTCCCCAGCGGTGGGCACACCGGGTCGACTCCGCTCCCGCCCAAGGGACCGGTCCCGGCCGGGCCGATGCCCGCACCGCACATGATGTCCGACCGGCATGTCCCCTCGGCCCCGCACGCGATGGCGCCACAGGGCATGCGGCAGACGGCGACGGCCACGCCCCAGCCCCGGATGAGTCCGGTGGCGGGGCGGGCCTCCGCCGTGCGGCGGGGGCTCCTGGACGCCCAGGCGATCGTCCTGGTGATCCCCGGTCGCAAGCGGTACCACGTCGCCGGGTGCAGGCAGCTGGCCGGCAGAGATCATGAGGAGCTCACTCACGAGGAGGCGCGGGAGGAGGGCTTCACGCCCTGTACCACGTGCCTGCCCGAGCTCACCCGCGAGAACCAGCCGCGGGACGCCTCCCGCGGGGCGCAGGAGCCGGCCGCGTCCCCGACGCCGTCTCAGGAGCCCGCCGCCGGTGAGACCCGTGAGTCCGGCGCCGCCACCGCCCGCTTCAATCCGCCGTACGGACCTGTCACCTCCTCCAGCCCGCAGGAGGCCGCCGAGGCCCGGCCCTACGCCCAGGGCTCCCCGGCCTCTCAGGGGCCGGCACAGCCCCAGGAACCGGCACCGCCGCTGCGTGCGGGCAAGCCCGCCGACCGGCCGGTGCAGGAGCCGTCCGCGGTGCCCCCGTCGCAGACCTCCGACGACTCCGCCGCGACCAGCTGGTTCAGCCGCGAGACGGTCGCATCCGTCACTTCCGCCCCGGAGGCGCCGGCCGGATCCGATGACTCCGGGGACGAGGCGCCGGCGGAGCCGGAATCCGTCCCCCCGGGTCCCGCCAAGGCCGAGACTCCCGTCCAGCCCGACAGCCAGGCAAGGCCCGGTGTGGCCGAGGACGAGACCCCGGCCACGCCCGCCGGATCCGATGGCCCGCCCGGCCCTGCCGAGCGGGAGCCTTCCGCCGAGGAGCAGGATTCCCTCGGTGAGCCCGTGTCCGCGGAGGCGGACGGCACCCCCGAGCCGGTGGAGCCGGCTGAGACCGCACCCGGGCGCGCCGGGGAGCCGGTGTCGGCCGACTCCACCTCGGAGGAGACGGAGACCTCGGTGGGCGGCCAGAAAGAAGACGTCCCCGAGGAAGCCCCCGACGAGGACGACGAGGACACCGACACCGCTCCCCACGGGATCCCGGCCGTGCAGGACGGGCCCGGACCGGGGGACGCGGGAACGGTCAAGGTCATCGTCGGCACCCGCCGCTTCCACAGCTCCATCTGCCCCCTCATCAAGGGCACGGACGGCGACGGCATCGAGACCATGCCCCGGGCCGAGGCCGAGGAGGCGGGTCTGAGCGGCTGCTCGGTCTGCCAGGCCGACCGCTAGGGAGGACACCGGCCGGATCACGGACGTCACTCCGGATCGGCCGCACCAGCGCGAAGGGCCCCGGGAGGATTTTCCTCCCGGGGCCCTTCGCGCTGTCACACGCCGGTCCCCTCCGGGGGAGGGGACCGGCTGCCTGAGATCAGACGGTACGGCGGAGCTGGAAGGTCAGGCCGAGGTCGGCGTCGTGGTGGGTGGGGAGTCCGTCGACGGCGCCCTCGGTGAGGGAGACGGCGAGGACCTCACCGGAGACCGTTCCGCCCTGGGTGCGTAGCGCCTCGGCCAGGTCGCCGTCGCCGGTGGACCACCACACGTCGATCCGGTCGGAGATGGACAGGCCGGTCGACTTGCGGGCTTCCTGGAGCAGGCGGACGACATCGCGGACCAGACCGGAGCGGCGCAGGTCGTCGGTGATGGTCAGGTCGAGGGCGACCGTCTCGCCGGTGCCGGTGCCGATGGCCCCGGTCTCCACGGCCCAGCCGGACTTCGGCTGCTCGGTGACGATCACTTCCTCGCCGCTCAGCTCGACCGCCCCCAGCTCGCCGGCGTCCACCGAGACCGCCGCCCCCGCGCGGAGGGCACGGGCGAGCTCTCCGGCGTCGGCGGCGGTGACGGCCGCGGCGACCAGCTTGGTCTGCGAGCCGAACCTCTTGCCCAGCGCCCGGAAGTTGGGCTTGACCGTGAAGGAGACCAGGTCGGCCCCCATGCCCGACAGATCCTCCAGTCCCTGCACGTTGAGCTCGTCGGCGATCAGCTCACGCAGCTCGGGGGAGAGCGCGGCCCAGCCGCGGGCACCCACCAGCGCGCGGCCGAGCGGCTGGCGGGTCTTGACCCCGCTGGAGGCGCGGGCCGAGCGGCCCAGCTCCACCAGGCGGCGGACCAGTGCCATCTGCTCCGAGAGCGCGGGGTCCAGCAGATCCTCGGTCACGGAGGGCCAGGTGGACAGGTGGACCGAGACGGGGCTGCCGGCGTCGCGGAGCACGTCCCAGACGTAGTCGGTGATGAACGGCACCACCGGCGACATCAGCCGGGTGACGGTCTCCAGGCATTCGTACAGCGTGGCGAACGCCGAGGCGTCACCGGACCAGAAACGGCGGCGGGAGCGCCGCACGTACCAGTTGGACAGGTCGTCGAGGAAGTCCGCCAGCCGCCGCCCGACCCGGGCGGTGTCGAACTCGTCCAGCGACGCGGTGACCTCGGCCACCGTCCGGTGCAGCTCGGCCAGCGCCCAGCGGTCGATCAGCGGTCGCTCGGCGGGCGGCGGGGCCTCGGCGAGCATGGACGGCGACCACGACTCGGCGTTGGCGTAGAGCGTGAAGAACGACGCGGTGTTCCAGTAGGTCAGCAGGACCTTGCGGACGATCTCCTCCAGCGCGCCGTGCCCCACCCGGCGGGCCGCCCACGGCGAACCGGCGCAGGCCATGTACCAGCGCAGCGCGTCGGCGCCGTGGTCGTCCATCAGCGAGAGCGGCTCCAGCACGTTGCCCAGGTGCTTGCTCATCTTGCGGCCGTCCTCGGCGAGGATCAGGCCGAGGCAGAGTACGTTCTCGTACGACGACTTGCCGAAGACGAGCGTGCCGACCGCCATCAGCGAGTAGAACCAGCCACGCGTCTGGTCGGTGGCCTCGCAGATGAACTGCGCGGGGTAGGCCGCCTCGAGCATGTCGGCGTTGCGGTGCGGTGCGCCCCACTGGGCGAACGGCATCGACCCCGAGTCGTACCAGGCGTCGATCACGTCCGGCACCCGGCGTGCCTCGGCCCCGCAGGTGGGGCAGGGCAGGGCGACGTCGTCCACGTAGGGGCGGTGCGGGTCGAGCGCGGAGACGTCCTGGCCCGACAGCTGGCCCAGCTCCTCCAGCGAGCCGACGCAGGTGACGTGCGACTCGTCGGCGGAGCAGATCCACAGCGGCAGCGGGGTGCCCCAGTAACGTGACCGCGACAGCGACCAGTCGACGTTGTTGCGCAGCCATTCGCCGAAGCGGCCCCACTTGATCGTCTCGGGGTACCAGTTGGTCTTCTCGTTCTCGGCGAGGAGCTGCTCCTTGATCGCCGTGGTGCGGATGTACCAGGCGGGGAGCGCGTAGTAGAGCAGCGCGGTGTGGCAGCGCCAGCAGTGCGGGTAGCTGTGCTCGAAGTGGCCGCCCCGGTAGAGCAGGCCGCGGGCCCGCAGATCCTCGGTGAGGCCCTCGTCGGCCTCCTTGAAGAACTGCCCGCCCACCTGCGGGACGCTGTCGAGGAAGCGCCCGTCGGGACCGATCGGGTTGACCACCGGCAGGCCGTACCGCTTGCAGGTCGTCAGGTCGTCGGCGCCGAAGGCGGGGGCCTGGTGGACCAGGCCGGTGCCGTCCTCGGTGGTGACGTAGTAGCCGAGCACCACGTAGTGCGCGCCGGGGATGTCGACCAGGTCGAAGGGGCGGGAGTAGGTGGTGTGCTCCAGCTCCGCGCCCTGGAAGGTGGCCAGCACCTCGGCGCCCTCGCCCAGCGCGGAGACCAGCAGCGGCTCGGCCACCACCAGCACCTCGTCGGATCCGGCGGGACGCGCCGCCACGTAGGTCACGTCGGGGTGCACGGCCACCGCGGTGTTGGAGACCAGCGTCCAGGGAGTGGTGGTCCAGATCAGCAGCGAGGCGCCGAGGTCGGCCAGCGGGCCCGAGGTGGCGGGCATGCGGACGTAGACCGACGGGCTGGAGACGGTCTCGTAGCCGCCCGGCTGGCCGAGCTCGTGGTCGGACAGGCCAGTGCCGCAGCGCGGGCAGTAGGGGGTGATCCGGAAGTCGCGGAACAGCAGGTCCTTGTCGAAGATGACCTTGAGAGACCACCAGACGGACTCCACGTAGGCGGGATCCATCGTGCGGTAGGCCTGGGACAGGTCGATCCAGTAGCCCATCCGCTCGGTCATGTCCTCGAAGGCGTCCACGTGCCGGAGCACCGACGCGCGGCACCTGTCGTTGAACTCGGCGACGCCGTACGCCTCGATGTCCTTCTTGCCGGACAGGCCGAGCTCTTTCTCGACGGCCACCTCGACGGGCAGGCCGTGGCAGTCCCAGCCCGCCTTGCGGGGCACGCTGTAGCCCTGCATCGACTTGTAGCGGGGGAAGAGGTCCTTGAAGACGCGGGCCTCGACGTGGTGCACGCCGGGCATGCCGTTGGCGGTGGGCGGGCCCTCGTAGAAGACCCAGTTGGGGCCGCCGGTGTTCTGCTCGACCGAGCGCTCGAAGATCTTGCCGTCCCGCCAGCGGTCGAGCACCTCGTGTTCAAGCGCGGGCAGGTCGACCTGCGCGGGAAGAGAACGGAAATAGGCGGACATGACGGGTGGGACCTCCACGCTGGAGCCGGCAGTGGCGTGGAGGGACGAAGCCGTGACGGCCCCGCGGTACCACCCTCCTTGACCTTCTCGAGAGAAGGCCCTCTTACTTTGGTCCGCTGCCGGGTCTACTGGGTCGCGAGAACCGTTCTTCCGGCGGCTCCGGGGTGATTCTCCCTCCGGGCCTCGCCCCGGGCTCACACCGTCCCCGGGTCGCTCGTGCGAGGGGGCACGGAGGTGGCTGTCCCCATCAACGCCTTGCGAACTCAAACGATAACGCACCGGCCTGCCCAAAGCTTCCCGGTTGTCGAGGGCGCGCGGGAATCGGGAGGAAGGTGCCGGATGTTACGGGAGTGGTAAACATCACGGCGGGTCGTTTGCCGTTCTGTTATGAAAGACCTAGGCTGCCCGCACCGTTTACCGCATTGGATACGGTCCGATCGAGCAAGGAGGCCGACATGGCCGCGACTGTACGCGCAGACGGGAGCGCGGTAGCGCCGTCGAAGGACAGTACCGTCGTCACCTGGTCGGCCGAGGAGCTCGCGGAGGTCCGCGAGCGACTGGCCACAGAGATCCAGGAGCTGAACCGGGAGATCAGTAAGGCCGAGACCGAGATCGCCTCAAGTGATGTGGCCGACGGTGCGGGAGACGACCAGGCGGATGCCGGGGCCCGCACGTATGAACGGGAACGCGAGATCGCCCTTACCCTGAATTCACGCGACCTGGTCGCGCAGAACGAGCGGGCGATCGCCCGGATCGACGCGGGAACCTACGGAGTGTGCGAATCGTGCCACAAGCCGATCGGCAAGGAGCGTCTTCAGGCGTTCCCGAGGGCGACGCTGTGCGTGGCCTGCAAGCAGCGGGAGGAGCGCCGCTGACCGGCGACACCGTCGACGGGGCGGCCTCGGTCGCCCCGTCCGGGGTGCGGCGGATCGCCGTGCTGGCGGCGATCGCCCCGATCGTCTACATACTCGACCTGGTCACGAAGACCGTCGTGTTGAAGACGCTCGAAGGCGAGGAGCCGCTTGTCGTCATCCCCGGATTGCTCCAATTCCGGGTCATTTTTAACTCCGGGGCCGCGTTCAGCATCGGCACCGGCATGACGATCGTCTTCACGTTCGTCGCGACCGGAGTGGTGATCGCGATCCTGCGCACCGCGCGGCAACTGCGCAGCCTGCCGTGGGCGGTCACGCTCGGCCTGATGCTCGGCGGGGCGTTCGGAAACCTGACCGACCGCGTCCTCCGCTGGCCCTCGGGCTTCGGCAGGCCGTCACCGTTCCAGGGACACGTGGTCGATTTCATCGAGACCTTCCCGGGGCACTTCCCGGTCTTCAACGTCGCCGACTCGGCGATCGTCTGCGGCGGAATCCTGGCCGTCTTCCTCGCCTGGCGGGGCTACCAGATCGACGGCACGCGTGACACGGGAGAGAAGAAGAGCGATGGCTGAGCAGCGGAGCCTCCCGGTCCCCGAGGGTCTGGAGGGCGAGCGCCTCGACGCCGCCCTGTCCCGGCTGTTCGGCCTCTCGCGCACGCGCGCGGCCGAGCTGATCGTCTCCGGCGACGTGCTGGTGGACGGCTCGCCCGCCGCCAAGTCCGACCGGGTCCACGCCGGCGCGTGGCTGGAGGTCAGCCTGCCGCCGCCGCCCACCGCGCCGATGCCCGTGGCGGAGCCCGTCCCCGGCATGAAGATCATTTATGAGGACGACGACATCGTGGTCGTCAACAAGCCCATCGGCGTGGCCGCCCATCCGACCACCGGGTGGACCGGGCCCACCGTGATCGGCGGGCTGCTCGGCACCGGGCACCGGGTGGCGACGAGCGGCGCCGCCGAGCGCCAGGGGATCGTGCACCGATTGGATGCCAACACCACCGGCGCGATGGTCGTGGCCAAGAGCGAGCACGCCTACTCGCATCTCAAGCGGGCCTTCAAAGAGCGCACCGTCGACAAGCGCTACCACGCGCTGGTCCAGGGCCACCCCGATCCGCTGCGCGGCACCGTCGACGCGCCGATCGACCGGCACCCTTCCGGAGACGGCCGGTTCGCGGTCGTGGCCGGGGGCAAGGAGTCGGTCACCCACTACGACACGATCGAGGCGTTCCGCGCGGCGTCGCTGCTGGACATCAAGCTGGAGACCGGCCGGACCCACCAGATCCGGGTGCACATGTCGGCGCTGCGCCACCCCTGCGTCGGCGACATGATGTACGGCGCGGATCCCACGCTGGCCGTGCGGCTGGGCATGTCCCGGCAGTGGCTGCACGCGGTCTCCCTGGCCTTCGAGCATCCCGCGACGGGCGAGTGGGTCTCCTTCGTCACCGACTACCCCGATGACCTGGCCCACGCGCTGAAGGTCGTCGGCAGCGAGTCCTAGCGGTCACCCGCCTCCGCGCGGGTCACCCGCCGTTCGCTTTCCCCTCCGCCGTGGTCTCGCCCTTTCCGGGGGAGTCCGTTCCGCCGCGGAAGGCGGCCTGCTCGGCCACCGACCCGTCCGGAGCCTGCCCCTGGTCCTGGGTGACGTCGTCCCCGGAGGTGCCGGGGCCCTGGTCCGGGTTGTCTCCCGAGCCCTGGCCCTGGTCGGAGCCCTCCTGAGAGCCCTTGCCGGGCTTCTGCCCGGGATCCTGGGCCGGGTCTCTGTCGGGCTTCTTCCCGGAGTCGTCCTCCGGGCCCTTCTGCGCCGGCGTCGGCGTGCTCGACGGAGACGGCCCGTTCTGCCAGGGCTTCTCCTGGGCCGGACGGTCGGACGGCCGGTATCCCCCGGCCCCGTTCCTGTCCGGTGTGGGCTCTTTCCGCTGCGCGGGCAGCCGCGCCTGCTGGGTCTTCTCCTTCGCCGGCGTGTCGTCCTCGGCCGGTACGCTCGCGGAGGCGGGGGGCTTCGTGGACGTCCCCGTGGGGGAGTTGAGGGCCACCCAGGCCGCAGCGCCCGAGGTCAGGACGACCGCGACCACCGTCGCCGTCAGGGCCACGACGGCCGGACGCCTCCGCCGCCCCGCGACGGGGGCCACGGGGGCGTCGGCGGAGGGGGCCGGGGAGGGCTCGGCCACCGGCGCGGTCGCCTGGACCGGGAGCTGGATCGGCGCGGTGGGCTGCGGCTCGGTCCCGTTGACGATCGCCCGCAGGCGGACCTGCACGTCCTGGGCCGACATGCGCTGCGCGGGGTCCTTGCGGAGCAGGCCGAAGATCACCGGCCCCAGTGGCCCGGCGGACCTCAGCGGAGCCGGATCCTGGTGCACGACCGCGCTGAGCGTCGCCAGCGGATGGGCGCGCTCGAAGGGAGAACGGCCCTCCACCGCCATGTAGAGCGTCACGCCCAGCGACCACATGTCGGAGGCGAACTCCGCCGGGCCCCCGCTCGCCCGTTCCGGCGCGATGAAAGCCGGGGTGCCGATGAGGGCTCCGGTCCGCGTCACCGACGAGTCGCCTTCGAGCACCGCGATACCGAAGTCCGTGAGCACGGCCCGCCCGTTCTTGGCGAGCAGCACGTTGTCAGGCTTCACGTCACGGTGCAGCACGCCCGCCCGGTGCGCGGCGAGCAGTGCCGCGAGCACCTCGAATCCGATCTGTGCCGCCCGGGCGGGTGGCAGCGGCCCGTCCTCCCGGACCACGGCTCCGAGCGTCCGGGAGTCCACGAGCTGCATCACGATCCACGGACGCCCGTCCTCCTCGAACACGTCGTAGACCGTCGCGACACCCGGGTGGCCGATCCGCCCGGCGGCGCGGGCCTCCCGCAGCGTCCGCACGGTGAACACCTCCCGTTCGGGGCCGGTCAGGTCGGGAGAGGGGATGACCTCCTTGACCGCCACGTCCCTGCCGAGCACCTCGTCCCGGGCCCGCCAGACGGTGCCCATGCCCCCGCGGCCGATGCGTTCCAGCAGCCGGTACCGAGCGCCGATGATCACCTGAGAGTCGGACATGGGTTTCCGCCTACCCGCGTTTGACGTGGACAATCCGTACCTGTCACACCGTATGGGCAATGTTGTGGTGATATGGCAAAAAATTTACCCGTGAGACCGGTGCGCGGCGGAGAGTTCAGGCGGGCCGATCCCCGCCTCCGATCATGCGACGAGCCAGCGTAGCGCGGCCGTGACGACGGCCGCCGTGGCGAGCACGACCAGGAAGGGGGCGCGCAGCAGCAGGGCGACGGCGGCGGCCCCGAGCCCGGCGGTGCGCGGCAGGTCGAAGTGGAGCGCCTGACCGTGAGCGAAGGTCTGCACCGCGATCAGCGCGGCGAGCAGCGCCACCGGGACCAGGGCGGCGAAGCGCTGCACCGTCGGATGGTCGAGCACCCGGCGCGGGGCCGACAGCCCGGCGAGCTTCAGGGCGTAGCAGCCCGCGCAGGTCACGACGATGGCCCACCAGACACTCACTTCGGGCTCCTCAGGATCACGGCGAGCACGGCCACCGCCGCGATCAGCACGGGTACGCCCGGCGGGGCGAACGGGGTCGCGGCCAGTGCGATCGCCGCGCCGCCGCCGGCGATCAGCCGCAACGTGCGGCTCTCGGGGCCGCCTCCGGCCAGCCGGGGCCAGAGAATGGCCAGGAACGTCGCCGGGCCCACCGCGTCCAGACCGAACACGGCGGGGTCGGCCACCCGGGAGGTGCCCACCGCGCCGAGCAGGGTGGTGGCGTTCCAGGTCAGGTAGAGGCTGACGAACGTGACGAGGAACCCGGTCCTGGCCGACCGGTCGTCGGGCTGGGCCAGGGCCACCGCCGTCGTCTCGTCGATCACGCCGTGGGCCGTCGGGAGCCTGCGCCAGCCGCGGGCCCCCAGCAGATCGGACATGCGCAGCCCGTACAGTCCGTTGCGGACTCCGAGCAGCAGCGCGCCCGCCGTGCCCGCGATCAGGCTGCCGCCCCCCGCGACGACCCCCGCCATGGCGAACTGCGAGGCTCCGGTGAAGGCGAACAGGCTCAGCACGCACGCCTGCGCGACGCTCAGCCCGGCGGTGACCGCGGCGGCGCCGAACGCCAGCCCGGACAGTCCCACGGCGATCCCCACGCCCAGTCCGTCCCTGACTGCCGAGGAACGAGTGGTTGAATCCATGGAAGCGAGGTTATTTCTGGTCTTGAGGTCCCGTCTTGTACGTTCCTGCGCGCTGGTAGGTGGCGGGTGGTACGCCCATGATCCGCTTGAAGTGCCTGTTCAGATGGGCCTGGTCGGTGAATCCGACCTCGGTGGCGACCTGCGCGGCAGACGTGCCGGAGTCGAGCAGCACCCGGGCGCGCCGGACCCGGAGCGTGGTCAGGTAGGCGTGCGGCGGCAGGCCCGTGGCGGCCTTGAAAGCCCGGATCAGCGCGAACGGCCGCGCCTGTACGGCGTTCGCCAGCTCCTCCAGCGTGGGCGGGTCGACGAGCCGTTCGTGCAGGATCTCCCGTGCCAGCCGTACCGCGTGCCCGCCCGCCGGGGGCCGGGCGTCCGCCGGGCGGCGGGCGGCGTGGTGCCGCAGCAGGACTCCGAAGGCCGTGCGGGCCAGCGTGGACGAGGCGAGGTCGTCACCGTGTTCGGTGGCGGCGTGCGCGGCCCGCAGCAGCGCGGCGCCGTGCGGGTGGGAGACGACGGCCTCGGGGAAGTAAGGTGTGCCGCGCCCGGCCAGCAGTTCGGCGGCGACGTCCGTCATGACCTCGATCGACGGGTACAGCATCCGGTAGGCCCAGCCGCCGGGCTCGCCGGCGTGGCCGGTGTGCACCTGCTCGGGATCGACCAGGACCAGACTCCCGCTCCCCGCGCGGTGCCGGGCGCCCCGGTAGTCGAACTCCTCGACCCCGGACAGGATCACGCCGATCGCGTAGCCGCTGTGCGCGTGCCGGGTGAACCGGTGGGTCACGTATCTGGCCTTGAGCAGATCCACCCCCGGCAGCCCCGGACTGCGCCAGAAGCGTGCCGCCTCCCGCTCGGTCACGGCCGGAAGGTCTCCGTGAACGTGTCGAAGAACACCCGTTGCGACCTGCTGTCGTCCGGACCCTCCCAGTAGATCGCATACGGACGCCCTGCGGACGTGCGGAAGCCCCGGTCCAGGACGCGCACCCTGACCTTGTCCTTCAGGTAGGTGAACTCCCAGTCGGCGGCCGGGAGGCCGCGGTATCTCAGCGGGGTGATGCCGATCCGCTCGTAGCCCGGCCAGATCTTCTTGGCCAGCCCGCCCCGCTCCACCTTCTCCCAGTGTCTGACCGGGTCCGTCTCGGGATCCTCGGTCGACTCGATCCACAGGAAGCCGTTCCTCCCGGGAGGCCGGAACTCGACCCTGTCGCGGTCGGAGAACCGCTTGACGGCCCAGCCCCGGGGCACCGCGACGGTGAAGCCCATCGGGTCCCGGTGGAGCTGCCAGCCTCTGGGGATCGCCGGGGAGGAGGTGGCGGTCGCCCGGGGAGTCTTGGAGGGGGCGGTGGGGACGGTCGTCTCGCCGGGGACCGCCACGGTGGCCGCCGGTGAGGCGGCCGCCGGGTCGCCCTGGTCGCGGAGGACCAGCCAGGCGCCGACCCCGACCGCGACCGCGAGCAGGGGCGCCCCGGTCGCGAGCGCCACCCGCCCCGCCCCCGGCCGCCGCACCCGGGGGGCGGACCGGCCGGCGTCGGTGGGCCGGCCGCGGTCCGGCCACTGCTCCGGCCGCGCCGGACCGGAGGAGGGCTGTCCGATGTGGGTGGGGCCGCCCAGGTGGGGCGGCCGCACCGGGTCCGGGTAGGGCTGCCCGGTGTGGGTGGGGCCGCCCAGGTGGGGCGGCCCCACCGGCTCGACGGTAGGGGGCTGCTGCCCGGCGTGCCCCGCATGCCACAGCCCCGCCTGGGGGGAGTGCTGCCCGGTGCGCGGCCACCGGGCGTCGTACGGGGAGCCGCCGGGACGTGCGGCGTCCTCCGGGGAAGAGGACTGGAAGTGGCGGGCCGCCGGGGCGGGCGGCGACCCCGCGCCGGCGAGGTTCCGGTGCCCGGGGGAGCCGCCCGCGGCCGCGCGGCCGAGCAGAGCCGTGGCGTGTTCGGCGGTCATCCGGGTGGCGGGGTCCTTGGCCATCAGGCCGAGGACCGCGTCGGCCAGGGGGCCGGTGTGCGTCAGGGGAGCGGGCTCGCCGTGAAGGACGGCCATCATGGTCGCCGCGGCCGTGGCCCGCTCGAACGGGGGACGGCCCTCCAGGGCCGCGTACAGCGTCGCCCCGAGGGACCACAGGTCGGACTCGGGGGTGGCGGCCAGCCCGTGGAGCCGTTCCGGAGGGAGGAAGGCCGGGGTGCCGACCATCCCGCCCGTCCGGGTGATCCCGGTCTCCTGTGCCATCGAGGCGATGCCGAAGTCGGTCAGCACGACCCGGCCGTCATGGGCCAGCAGCACGTTCTCCGGTTTGACGTCCCGGTGCAGCACCCCGGCGGCGTGCGCTGCCAGCAGGGCGCCCAGCACCTGCAGCCCGACCGAGGCGACCCGCTCGGGCGCCAGCGGCCCGTTCTCGCGGACGACCTGTCCCAGCGAGCGCGACCGGACCATCTGCATGACGATCCAGGGGCGCCCCTCCTCCTCGACCACGTCGTGCACGATGATCACGGATGGGTGGTCGAGCCGTCCGGCGGTCCTGGCCTCCCGGATCGTCCGCCGGTTCAGGTCGGCGCGCTCGGCCTCGTCGACCCCGCGATAACGGACCTCCTTGACCGCCACCACCCGGTCGAGGAGCTCGTCGTGGGCCCGCCAGACGACGCCCATCCCACCCTCGCCGATGGGTTCGAGCAGGCGGTAACGGCCCGCCACCTTCCGTTCGGTCATTCTTCCGCCCCTCCCAAACGCACGAATCGTAGCCGGTCGGGGCGGACCTCACTTTTTCGAGGAGAAGGTCTGGGTGAATCCCTCGAAGAGCGGGAGGTTCTTCTTCCAGTCCTTGTCCAGGGTGTGCCAGTAGATCGCGTAACCTCGGCCGCCCTTGGTGACGAACCCCCGGTTGATCACCCGGGCCTTGCCCGCACGCATGTTCCAGGTGAACACCCAGTCGGCGGCCTTCTCCATGTAGTCGACCTTCTCGATCCGGACCCGCTTGTAGCCGGGGAAGTTGCCCCGGCTGTAGGGCTCCTGATTCTCCCAGTCCTTCTTCGGGTCGGGGCCGGCCTTGTCGACGTATTCGACCATCATGTAGCTCACCGGGTCGTTCGGCCCGCGGAACCGCACCTGCGTCCCCTGCCGCCTCTCCACGTACCACCCCTTGGGCAGGCCGATCGAGAAGTCGTTGCTGTCCTTGTGCATGTGCCAGCCCTCAGGGAGCTTCGACTTCTCCTCCGTCTTGGTGGGACTGGGACTGGGACTGGGAGTGGAGTCGGTGGTCGGCGAGGTGGACGCGGAGGGCGCCGCACTCGGTTCCGTCCGTGCGGGCTCGGCCGATCCGGCCTGCTTGCTCGGGCGCAGCGCCGACTGGGGGTCCGCCTCGCGGCTGCGCATCCCGAGCCAGCCCGCTATCGCCCCGACGACCAGGACCGCGGGAACGAGCACCAGCAGGCCGCGTTTCACCGGGGACCGGGACCCCCGGGACGCGGAGGTGACCGTCGGCGAGGTGGAGTGGTGTTCCGCCACCGGCGCGGCAGCCCGGTCACCGGGATCGGAGTCCCGTGCAGCCGGAACGGGGGCGGGCTCGCGCCGGGGCGGTGCGAGCGGCTCGGCCCTGGGGAGGGGGACGGGATCTCTCCGGACCGGGGGGAAGGGGGCGCGTCCGGCCTTGGGCGCCTCTCCAGCCGCCTTGGGGGCCTCCGCGGGCGGGGGAGAGGGCTTCTGCCGTACGGCGGCGGGCTTCTGCGGCTCCGGCCGTTGTGCCGGTGCGACGGGAGCCGGACTCTTGCCGGGCGGCGTCACGGCCGGCTCCAGTTTCGCCCCGGTCGCGGGGAAGCCCGCCGCCCCGTACTGGATGCCGGGGTCGGTCTCGTCGGTCGGCGAGGCGCCCACGGCCGGCATCACGGCCGTCTTGGCGGGCGTGGCCGGTCTGGCGGGACGCTGCCTGCCGCCCTCGGCCACCTCGCGCAGCAGCCGCGCGGCCTCGTCGTAGGACATCCGCAGGTCCGGGTCCTTGCGCAGCAGGCCGTCGAGCACCGCGGTCAGCAGGCGGCCCGCGTGGACCGGGGGCTCGGGCTCGTCGTTCAGTACGGCGTGCATGGTCGGCAGCGCCCCACCCCGGTCATGGGGCGGCTTGCCCTCCACGGCCGCGTACAGCGTCGCTCCGAGGGACCACAGGTCCGACTCGCGCTGCGCGCTGCCGCCCTTGATCCGCTCCGGCGGGATGAACGCGGGCGTGCCCGCGATGCCGGTCATGGTCAGCGCGGTCTCGGTCTCCAGCGTCGCGATGCCGAAGTCGGTCAGCACGACCCGGCCGTCATCGGCCAGCAGCACGTTCTCCGGCTTGACGTCCCGGTGCAGCACGCCCTGCGCGTGCGCGGCGCGCAGGGCGTCGAGCACCCGGAGCCCGATCTCCGCCACCCGCTCCGGCGACAGCGGCCCGTCCTGCCGGATGACCTTGCCGAGCGACCGGGACTCCACCAGCTGCATGACGATCCAGGGGCGCCCGTCCTCCTCGACCACGTCGTGGACGACGACCACGTTCGGGTGCGTCAGCCGCCCGGCGGCACGCGCTTCGCGCTTGGTGCGCCGGTTGAAGTCCTCCTGGTTGTCCTCGCCGAGCATGTCGGCATAGCGGACCTCCTTGACCGCGACCTCACGGTCGAGGAGCTCATCGTGGGCCCGCCAGACGATGCCCATGCCACCCCGGCCGATGGGCTCGCGCAGGTGGTAGCGGGCGGCAATGCGTCGTCCCTCAGAAGACTGTGCTTCGGCCATCAACCGCACCTACCCCTTTCTAAACCCCCGAATACTCTCATAGGCCGAGAACGACGATCGACTGTCGCGGGAACCGGGTGTCCACAATTCGAGACGGATTGTCCAATGGGTGGCGCCTGCTCCGGAGATGGCATATCGTCGATCCCATGACTTGCTATTTCGTGTTTATCGAGCCGGTTCCGGGAGGGCCGGTCGTGACAGCGTGATGTAGCGACCATCCGGAGCCGGCACCAGGCAGAGACCACGTCTCTGCCTTTTTTGTTTCTTACGATTCGCCGGCTCGCGGGATGTGTGCCGGCTGAGCACGAGGAGCCGAGATGTCGTTGTCGACCGCAGAGCTGGAGCGCGGGGCCGTGAATCTGGGGACGCTCGCGGTGGGAGCCGGACCGGCCGTGGTGATCGGCGGGCCGGGCGCGGACGCCCGCTGGGTCAGCCTGCGTGACCATCACGGACGGGTGGGTGCCGCGGGGGCCGTGGCGGCGGTCCGCGCCGGCTGGCCGGGGCCGGTCCTGGTGGAGCCGTTCTCCGCGGGTGACCTGGCGGAGATCGCGGAGCACGCCGACGGCGTGGTGGTCGGCGCGGCCTGGATGCAGGACTTCCAGCTGGTCCGCGCGGTCGCCAGGCTGGGCCTGCCCGTGCTCGTCCAACGCGGTCCGGCGGCGACCCTGGAGGAGTGGCTGGCCATCGCCGACTACTGCGTGGCCGAGGGCAACGACCGGATCCTGCTCTGCGAGAGCGGCAGCCGTACGCACCTGGCCGGGGTGACCCTGGACCTGGCCCTGATGCGGGCCGCCCGGTCCCGGTCGGGCCGCCCCGTCCTGGTCGACCTCGGAGAGGATCCCACACTGGCCGGCGCCGCGATCGCCGCCGGCGCCGACGGCCTTCTTCTGGCCCCGGACGCGACCGAGCAGACCGCCCTCGCCGCCCAGGAGGCCGCGAAGGTCGTCGGGGCGCTCACCCGCCCCGAGGCGCCCGGCTCCGTCCTCGCCGCCCGCGGTGCCATCGACCGTGTCGACGCCGCCCTCGCCGTCCTCCTGGAGCGACGAGCCGAGCTCGCCGGCACCGTCCAGCGTCTCAAGCCCGTCGGCGGCTTCGCCGGCCGTGACATGGACCGCGAACGCCGTCTGGTCGCCGAGATGGCCCGCCGCGCCCCCGCGCTCGGGGAGGCACGGCTCGCCCCCATCATGAACGCCGTCATCGAGGCGGGGCTCCACCTGGCCGAGGAGCGGCGGGCGAGCGGTCAGGCCTGACCTCCCGTCCATGACGGTCCGGAGGCCGTGACGGCGTCCCGGACCTGTCGGCCGTGCCCCGGACCACGCCCGGCGCGTTCACTCAACAGGCACCTCGGCGCGGTGCCGGGAGCCGACGATCCGCCAGCCGGCGGCGATGGTGACCACCAGAAGGGGGATGCAGAAGAAGGCGATGCGCTGGTCGGCGTCGGCGAACGGCATGAGCAGCACCACCAGGGCGAGGAAACCCAGGGTCAGCCAGCCGGTGTACGGCGAGCCCGGCATCCGGAAGGGAGGGCGTTCGAGCAGGCCCTGCATGGCGGCGCGGCGCAACCGGATCTGACAGAGGACCAGGGTGCCCCACGTGGTGACCACGCCGAGGGAGGCGATGGCGGTGGCGATGTTGAAGGCGCGCTCCGGGACGAAGTAGTAGAGGACGACCCCGGCGACGAACACGGTCGCGGTGATGAGGATGCCGCCGTAGGGGACGTGGCGGGAGCTGAGCAGCCCGGCGAAGGCGGGGGCCTCGCCCTTGCGGGCCATGGCGCGCAGGATCCTGCCGGTGGAGTAGAGGCCGGAGTTGCACGACGACAGGGCCGCGGTGATGACGACCAGATTCATGGCGTCGGCGGCCCAGGGGGCGCCGAGCGCGGCGAAGACCGTCACGAACGGCGACTGGTCGGGGCCGTAGGAGGTCCACGGCAGGACCATGCCCAGCAGCAGGACCGAGCCGATGTAGAAGATCGCGATCCGCCAGATCACACCGTTGATCGCCCTGGGGATGACCTGCCGGGGGTTCTTCGTCTCGCCGGCCGCGATGCCGATCACCTCGATCGAGGCATAGGCGAAGATCACCGACTGGAGGCTCATCAGCACCACGGGGAACCCGTGGGGGAAGAAACCGCCGTGGGCGGTGAGGTTCGCGATCCCCGCGCTGTTCCCGCCCAGGTCCAGCCCGAAGATCACCAGCACCAGCCCGATCACCAGGAACGCGCAGATGGCCACCACCTTGAGCAGCGCGAACCAGAACTCCAGCTCGCCGAAGAGCCGCACCGACAGCAGGTTGACGGTCAGCACGAACGCCAGCGCGATGAGCGCGGTGAGCCACCGGGGGAACTGCGGCGCCCACATGCTCACGTAGATGGAGATCGCGGTCAGCTCGGCGATGCCGGTGAACGCCCAGTTGATCCAGTACATCCAGCCGCTGGCGAAGGCCGCCCACGGCCCGACGAAGTCGGCGGCGTAGTCGACGAACGACCCCGAGGTCGGCTTGTAGAGCACCAGTTCGCCGAGAGCCCGCATCACGAAGAACGCCGCGAGCCCGGCGGCCGCGTACGACAGCACCAGGGCTGGACCGGCCGCGTGGAGTCGCCCTCCGGCCCCGAGGAACAGCCCGACGCCGATCGCGCCCCCGATCGCGATCATCTGCACCTGGCGGTTGCCGAGCG
Organism: Streptosporangium album; assembly: GCF_014203795.1. Taxonomy (NCBI): domain Bacteria; kingdom Bacillati; phylum Actinomycetota; class Actinomycetes; order Streptosporangiales; family Streptosporangiaceae; genus Streptosporangium; species Streptosporangium album. The sequence goes on from NZ_JACHJU010000002.1 coordinate 964,917, forward strand.
CGTGGCTGTAGCCCTCGTCGGTCTTCACGACGTCCCTCCGTTTGCCCAGCTCAGAAAGAGCATTACTCAAAGTAGCCGATCGTTGCTCAGAGTGTGCGGGGGTGGGGTCCCCGAAGGGCGGCAAACGCGCGTAGGCTTCCCACGCCGACACGCGCCTAGGGGGAGGAACGAGGCCGCATGTCCGACTCGTTTGTGCATCTTCACGTTCACACCGAGTACTCCATGCTCGACGGAGCCGCCCGGCTGAAGCAGATGTTCAAACAGGTCGGTGACCTGGGCATGCCCGCCATCGCGATCACCGACCACGGCAACATGCACGGCGCCTACGACTTCTACAAGCAGGCCACCGGGGCCGGGATCAAACCGGTCATCGGCATCGAGGCCTACGTCGCCCCGGCCTCCCGGCACCAGAAGAAGCCGGTCCTGTGGGGTGAGCCGCACCAGAAGCGCGACGACGTGTCCGCCGGCGGCTACTACACCCACATGACGATCTGGGCGAAGAACGCCACGGGCCTGACCAACCTGATGAAGCTCTCCTCGCGCGCCTACACCGAGGGCTTCGTCCGCAAGTGGGCCCGGATGGACGCCGAGATCCTCGCCGAGCACGCCGAGGGGCTGATGGCCACCACCGGCTGCCCGTCGGGCGAGGTCCAGACCCGCCTGCGCCTGGGCAGTACGACGAGGCGGTCGCGGCGGCGGCGCGGTCCCAGGAGCTCTTCGGCAAGGAGAACTACTACCTGGAGATCATGGACCACGGGCTCGGCATCGAGCGCCGGGTCCGCGACGGGCTGACCCGCATCTCCAAGGAGCTGGGCATCCCGCCGCTGGTCACCAATGACTCCCACTACACCTACGGGCCGGACGCGACCTCCCACGACGCGCTCCTGTGCATCCAGACCGGCAAGCAGCTGTCCGGCCCCGACCGGTTCCGCTTCGACGGCAGCGGCTACTACATCAAGGCCGCCGACGAGATGCGCGCCGTCGACTCCTCCGACCTGTGGGCCGAGGGGTGCCGCAACACGCTGCTGGTCGCCGAGAAGGTCGACCCGACAGGGATGTTCGGGTTCAAGAACCTGATGCCCACCTTCCCGATCCCCGAGGGGGACACCGAGGAGAGCTGGTTCCGCAAGGAGATCTGGCTGGGCATGGAGCGCCGCTTCCCCGAGGGCGTCGACGAGGAGCACCGGGCCCAGATCGAGTTCGAGATGAACGTCATCCTGCAGATGGGGTTCCCCTCATACTTCCTCGTGGTCGCCGGCTTCATCATGTGGGCGAAGAACAACGGCATCCGGGTGGGACCCGGCCGTGGTTCGGCGGCCGGCTCGCTGGCGGCGTACGCGCTGGGCATCACCGACCTCGACCCGCTGCCGCACGGCCTGATCTTCGAGCGGTTCCTCAACCCCGACCGCGTCTCCATGCCCGACGTCGACATCGACTTCGACGAGCGCCGGCGTGATCATGTCCTCGGAGGTGCTGACCGACTACATCCCGATCATGCGCCGCGACTCCGACGGTGTGATCATCACGCAGTTCGACTACCCGACCTGCGAGACGCTCGGCCTGCTCAAGATGGACTTCCTGGGCCTGCGCAACCTGACGATCCTCGACGACCGCCTGAAGGCGATCAAGTCCACCACGGGCGAGGACATCGACCTGCTCAAGCTCCCGCTGGACGACCGCAAGACCTACGAGCTGCTGGGCCGCGGCGACACGCTCGGCGTGTTCCAGCTGGACGGCGGCGGCATGCGGTCGCTGCTGCGGCTGATGAAGCCCGACAACTTCGAGGACTGTTCCGCCCTCATCGCGCTCTACCGGCCGGGGCCGATGGGCGCCGACTCCCACACCAACTACGCGCTGCGCAAGACCGGCATGCAGGAGATCACCCCGATCCACCCCGAGTTCGAGGAGCCGCTCGCCGAGATCCTCGGCACGACCTACGGCCTGATCATCTATCAGGAGCAGGTCATGGCCATCGCGCAGAAGGTCGCCGGGTTCTCGCTCGGCAAGGCCGCCCTGCTGACCTCCGTCAAGGACGACAAGGACAAGTCGGCCCTCTACCTCAACGAGTGCCGGCGCATGGGCATCAAGGTGCTCCCGCCGGACGTCAACGACTCCGACTTCGACTTCACCCCGCGCGGCTCCGACGTCCGGTTCGGCCTGTCGGCCATCCGCAACGTCGGCGGCAACGTGGTCGACGGGATCATCTCGGCGCGCAAGGAGAAGACCCGCTTCGCCGACTTCAAGGACTTCCTGTGGAGGGTCCCCATGGTGGTCTGCAACAAGCGGGTCATCGAGTCGCTGATCAAGGCGGGCGCCTTCGACTCGTTCACGCACGAGCGCAAGGGCCTGGTGATGGTCCACGAGCAGGCCGTCGACAGCATCATCGGGATCAAGAAGAACGAGGCACAGGGCCAGGACTCCCTGTTCGGCGCCATCGAGGGCGCCGAGGACCAGACCTTCGACGTGCAGATCCCGCCGGGCGAGTGGGACAAGACCACCCTGCTGGCGTTCGAGCGGGAGATGCTCGGCCTCTACGTCTCCGACCACCCGCTCTTCGGTGTGGAGCACATCCTCGCCTCCGGCGCCGACTGCTCGATCGCCGCCCTCCAGGGTGAGAACCGGCCCGACGGGCAGGTCGTCACGGTCGGCGGCATCCTGAGCGGCGTCCAGCGCAAGGTCACCAAGAAGGGCGACACCTGGGTCCTGACCATGCTGGAGGACCTGGAGGGCGCCATCGAGGTGATGATCGCCCACCCCGGCACCACCGAGGTCCATCTGCAGGTGCACAACGGCCCGAAGACCACCGTTGTCCGCCTCGACGACCGCCTGCGCGTGGCACCCTCTCCGGCGTTGATGGGCGATCTGAAGCAGCTCCTGGGCCCGGCCTGCCTCGGGGCGTGAACGGCCTGCCGTTCACGCCCCGAGGCAGGCCGTTCACGCCCCGAGGCGTGAACGGCCTGCCGTTGTCATGCCGGACCGCGGTGAGCAGCGCGTTGGCGCCGAGTGCGCGGCGCAGCTCCTCGTCCTCGATCAGGCGGCAGACGCCCTCGGCTGGCGCGGTGATCCTGCCCGGGGGGACCAGCAGGCCGTCGTGCCCGTGGGCCCAGGCGCGGATCAGCCGGTCGTCGAGGTAGCGGACGCGGACACCGTCGGGAACGGGGAAGAAAGGTTGCTCACGCTCCCTGAACACGCTCACGATCTCGACGTCGCGCGTCCGCGCGAGGTGCCCGGCGAGGTTGAAAACGGTTCGGATCGTGCCGCCCATGCCGTTGGCGTGCAACAGCAGGATGCGCACCTCGTGGCCGTCGGGAGGCGACGCCGCCCGGGCGCGCTGCCGGTCACACGCCTCCAGGGCCCCAAGGAGTGCCCTCGCGACGATGCGACGTAGGAAAGACACGTCATGTTCCGTTCGTGTCGATGTCAGTGCTCTTTTCCGTAGATAGAAGGCGGCGGGTCCAATGTCATACTTCCCGCCGGGACAGAGGTATCCCCCGCTCTGCCGGACAATCGCGGGCGCTCAGCTCGCGGACGCGGATGTACCAGGCGAAGCGCGCGCGGCACGAGCCTGCTCCGGGTCGCCTACCTCGCGTGCGGCGCCGCACGGGACGCCGAGGACCTGCTGCAGACGGCGCTGGAGCGCGCGTACCGCAGCTGGGACCGGGTGCGCCACGACAACCCCGAGCCCTATGTCCGCCGCATCATCGTCAACGACTCGATCAACCGTGCCCGGCGGCGGGCGATCCTGCGGATCATCCCGACGCACGCCCCGCCCGAACGGTCGGCGCGGGAGGCCGACCTCGACCTGCGCCACGTGCTGATGGAGACCCTGCGGGCGCTGCCTCCCCGGCAGCGCGCGGTGGTCGTCCTGCGCTACTGGGAGGACCTCAGCGAGACCCAGACCGCGGAGATCCTCGGCTGCTCGGCGGGCACGGTGAAGAGCCAGGCGTCGAAAGCGCTCACCAGCGGTCGTCCATCCACCTTCTCCACTCGCGGTATCTGCGGTTCTGCCGCTCCCTGAGGAAGATGCGCTGCCGGCGGTACAGCCCGCGTTCGACGGTGTGGCGCTCCCCGGCGCGGCGTCCCGCCTCCTCGGCTTTCTTGTCCTTCTCGTCCTTCTCCAGGCCGGGGGTGTGACCGCCGCCGAAACGCCCCATGTCGGGATGGTGGAAGGACGACGGGGGGACGTCCCGCAGGGCGGCGGACATGGACGACACCCAGATGGGGCCGGGCAGGGAGGCGCCCTGGACCTCGCCGTAGTATTCGCCGCCGATCTCCACGTCCCGCAGCGGATGGCGGTAGGAGCCGCGGATGTCGCCCAGGCTGACCGCGGCGGCCAGGTCGGGGGTGTATCCGGCGAACCACGCCGAGGTGTAGCCGTTGTTGGTGCCGGTCTTGCCGGCCGCCTCGCGGTCGATACCCTGGCCCGTCATGGTGCCCTTGGTGAACACCCCGGTCAGGATGTGGTTGACCGCGTCGGCCACCCCGCGGTCGATCGCCTGGTCGCAGCTCGGCGGCACCTGGATCCGCCTGCCGTTCCGCTCGACGATGTCGCTGATGGCCATCGGACGGCAGTAGCGGCCCCGCGCGCCGAAGGCGGCGAACGCCCCCGCCACCGTCACCGGGTCCATCTCGTTGGCCCCGAGGGTGAAGGTCGGGACCTCGTGCAGCGGCTTGCCGTCCGCGCGGACGATGCCGAGCGCCTTGGCGGTCCTGACCACCCGGCACAGGCCCACCCGCTGCTCCAGCATCATGTAGAAGATGTTCACCGACTTCCAGGTGCCGGTGGAGAGGCTGTACGGGCCGCCCGAGCCCTCGCCGCCGGCGTTGAAGATCTCGGTGTTGGGGTCGTTGACCTTGTGGCCCCGGCAGTCGACGTAGCCCGAGTCGGGCACGAAGCTGCCCGGCGTCATGTAGCCCTGGTCGAACCGCCAGCCGCGGCTCAGGGCGGTGGCCAGCGTGAACACCTTGAACGTGGAGCCGGCCTGGAATCCCTGCCCGCCGCCGTGCGCCATGTCGGCGGGCAGGTTGTAGGTGGTCCGGGAGCCGTTGTTGGTGTTGCCGGGGTTGCGGCCGTACTTCTTGCTGGCGGCCATCGCCCGGATCCGCCCGGTCCCCGGCTCGATCATGGCCTCGGCCGCGACCTCGGTGTCCTTGGCGCCGACCCGCGAGGAGATGGCCCGCTGTGCCGCCCGCTGGGCGATCGGGTCGACGGTGGTGCGCAGCACGGCGCCGCCCTTGGCCAGGCGGCGCTCCCGCTCGGCGCGGGTGTTGCCGAAGACCGGGTTGTTCAGCAGCTCCTTGTGGACATAGATGCAGAAGTAGGGGTAGGCGCTCTCGGCGCAGCCACCGGGCTCCGGCTTCAGCCGGAGGCGCAGGGGGTTCTTCTTGGTGGTGTCGGCCCGGGCCTGGGTGATGTATCCCACCTGGGCCATCCGGTCCAGCACGATGTCCCTGCGCTCGCGCAGGCGCGTACGGCGCTGCCTGTCCAGCGACGGGTCCGTCGCGTACGGCGTCCGCACCGCACCGGCCAGGGTCGCGGCCTGCTGCAGGGACAGCCTGGCGGCCGGGACCGAGAAGAACCGCTGGGCCGCGGCCTCGATCCCGAACGCGCCCGCGCCGAAGTAGGCGATGTTGAGATAACGCTCCAGGATCTCGGCCTTGCTGTACTTCTTCTCCATCGCCAGGGCGTACCGCAGCTCGATGATCTTACGTTTGAGGCTCGGCGCCCGGGCCTGGGCGCGCTCGGCGCTGGTCTGGGCGTTCTCGACCAGGATGTTCTTCACGAGCTGCTGGGTGAGGGAGGACCCTCCCTGCCGCACCCCGCCGGCCTGGGCGTTGGTCACCAGCGCCCGGAGCGTCCCCTTGATGTCCAGACCGGCGTGCTCGTAGAACCGGGAGTCCTCGATCGCCACGATCGCCTGGCTCATGATCGGGGCGACCTTGCGGAGAGGGACGATCTGCCGGTTCTCCGTGTAGAACTGGGCGAACTGCTTGCCGTTCCGATCCAGCAGCACCGTGCGCTGCGGGAGCGGGTTCTCATGCGGGCTGGGGGGCAGGTCGGTCAGGGTGCGCGCGACGCTGTTGGTGGTGATCCCGACGCTGCCGACCACCGGTAGGAGTGCGGCGGCCGCCAGCAGCCCGCCGAGCACGCCGCAGGCCAGCAGCGCCTGCAGGCACACGGCGGGACTGTGCCTTACCTCGTGTCGTCGCGATATCACAGATAGTAAGGTGCAACCGGATGATCAGCCATAAACATCCGGGTGGAAGATTTTACTCTTGAAGGGCCTCCGCCCTGCTGATCTTCAGGCCCAGTGAGGCGAACTGCTCGAAGGGGCGATGGTAGCCCCGCTCGATGTGGTGCACCCCGCGCAGCGTGGAGATGCCCTCGGCGGCGGCGGCCGCGAGCACCGCGGAGAACCCGGCCCGGATGTCGGGCAGCGTCACGTCGGCGCCGCGCAGCTTGGACACGCCGCGCACGACCGCCGAGTGCTTGGCGTTGGTGTCGTGGTAGCGGCACGCCGGGCCGCCGAGGCACACGTCGAAGACCTCGATCTCGCAGCCCATCCGCTGCAGGGCGGGCACGTAGACCAGCCGGTTCTCAAACACCGTCTCGTGCAGCACCGACATGCCCTGGGCCTGTGTGAACAGCACCATCAGCGGTGTCTGCCAGTCGGTCATGAAGCCCGGATGCGTGTCGGTCTGCACCGCCGCCGCCCGCAGCCCGTCCGGCGCGGACGCCGACACGTAGTCGTCGGTGATGTCCATCTCGGCGCCCATCCGGGCGAGTGTGGTGATCGCGGTGACCAGCCGGTCCTGGGGGCAGCCGTGCACCCGGACCTCGCCGCCGGTGATCAGACCGGCCGCCAGGTAGGAGAACGCCTCGATCCGGTCGCCGTTGAGCCAGGTGGAGGCGCCGCGCAGCCGCTCCACGCCTTCGATCACGATGCGCCGGTCCGGGCTGAGCTCGATGCGCGCGCCCATGCGCTGCAGGAACAGCGCGAGCTCCACCACCTCGGGCTCCATGGCCGCGCCCTTGAGCACGGTCTTGCCCTCCGCGAGCACCGCCGACATGAGGATCGTCTCGGTCGCGCCGACGCTCGGGTAGGGCAGTTCGATCCGGGTCCCGCGCAGGCGCTTGGCCCTGGCGTAGACGCCGGTGTCGCTCACCTCGACCTCGGCCCCCATGGCGCGCAGCGCCTCGACGTGGAAGTCGACGGGCCGCCGCCCGATCGGGTCGCCGCCCACCAGCGGCACGAACGCCTCGCCGGCCAGGTGCAGCAGCGGACCCAGCATCAGGATGGGGATCCGGTTGAGACCGGTGAACGCGGCGGGCACGTGGGGGTTGATCTGCGATCCCTGGGCGATCCTGATCTCCCGGGGCGTGATCTCCACGTCGATGCCGAGGGCCCGCAGCATCTGCGCGGTGATCCCGACCTCGCCCACGTCGGGGGCGTTGTGGATCGTGCTCTCGCCGACGCCCAGCATCGCGGCGACCATGTGCTTGGAGACGCCGTTCTTGGACCCGCGGACCTCGACGTCGCCACGTAGCGGCCCGGACGGTTCGATCAGCCATACCTCTTCGTTCACCCGGACAGACTAACGGGATTCGGGCGGAGTCTCGGGGAGCACAGGCCGGGGGGTCGGTAACATCGGGCACATCAGTGCACAGGGTGAGGGGAAACACATTGCGGCACGCGCGCGACTTCGCCGTCACGGTGCTGGTGCTCGGCCTGCTGGGCGTGGGCTCCGGTGCCCTGTGGTCCCTTCTCGCGCCGCGCCCGCCGTACGTCATGACCAAGCAGGGACCGCTGCTGGCCGACCCCTCAACCCAGGCGCTCATCGCGGCCGACGGCTGGTTCGCGGTCGTCACCGGTGCGCTCGGGCTGGCCTGCGGGGCCATCGGCTACGGCCTGTCGCGCAGGGGGCGCCCGCTCGCGGTGGTGCTCGGCCTGGCTGCGGGCGGCCTGCTCGGCGGTTACCTCACGCTGGTGGTCGGACAGGCGGTCAACCTGGGGGCGGGGAGCGTCACCGCCGCCGGGGCGTCCGTGTCCCTGATCCCCGGCCCGCTGGGCCTGACCGCCCCGGGGGTGATGTGCGCCTGGCCGCTGCTGGCCGTCGGCGTGTTCTTCGGGCTGGAGGGCATCGCGGGCTACCGTGACTCGCCGCTGCGCCGCCCGTTCGGCGGGCAGGACCCCTACGGGCCGATGTCCTCCTACGACATCAGCGACAGGTGACCGCGCGCCCTCAGAGCCCGGCGGGCCTGCGCGTGCCGTGCCCGGTGGCCCGCTCGAACGCGTGGGCCAGCCGCAGCACCTCCAGGTCGGCGAAGGGCGGTCCGACGATCTGCACGCCCACCGGCAGCCCGTCGGCGGTGAACCCGCACGGCACGGACGCCGCGGGGGCGTGCAGCACGCTGATCCAGTAGGCCGAGCGCATCCACGCCAGATAGTCCGGCAGCTCCTGTCCGTTGATCTCCGAGACGTACGGCGCGTCCACCGGGAACGGCGGCACCTGGCTGACCGGCGCGATCAGGAAGTCGTAGGTGCCGAAGAAGCCGGTCATCCGCTGGTAGAGGCCGCTGCGCAGCCGCTCGGCCCTGGCCAGGTCCGCCCCGGTCACCGCGCGTCCCCGCTCGACGTTCCAGCGGACGTTCTCTCCCAGGGCGTCCTGGGGCAGGTCGCCGAAGGACAGGGCGTAGTACCACGCCCGGTAGATCCGGAACGCGTCCTCGGCGTCCGACAGGTCCAGCTCCACTCTCTCCACCCGCGCGCCCAGTCCGGTGAGCACCGCGGGGGCCTCGGCGGTGACCCTCGCCGTCTCCGCGTCGACCGGCAGGCCGCCCAGGTCCGGGCTCCACGCGACGCGCAGCCCGGTCAGGTCGAGCTCCAGCGGTTCGGTGAAGACCGTGCCGCTCTCGGCGATGGACAGGGGGGAGGCGGCGTCGAACCCGGCGATCACGCTCATCAGCAGCGCCAGGTCCTCCACGGTGCGGGCCATCGGGCCCGGCACGCCGAGGGTGAACCACGCCGCCGTGGGTGAGGGGGCCGGCACCCGGCCGGGTGTCGGCCGCAGCCCCACCACGTTGCAGAACGAGGCCGGGTTGCGCAGCGAGCCGCCCATGTCGGAGCCGTCGGCCAGCGCCGTCATCCCGGTCGCCAGCGCCGCCGCGGCGCCGCCGCTGCTGCCGCCCGCCGACCGCGACAGGTCGTAGGGGTTGCGGGTGGCGCCGAACAGCTTGTTCACGGTGTGCGAGCCGGTGCCGAACTCCGGGGTGTTGGTCTTGCCGATCGTGATCGCCCCGGCTCCGCGCATCCGCCGCACGATGGGGGAGTCGGTGTCGGGGACGTGGTCGGCGAAGAGCGGCGAGCCGTACGTGGTGCGGATCCCGGCGGTGTCGGTCAGGTCCTTGTGCGCGACCGGCAGGCCGTGCAGCGGCCCGCGCGGGCGCCCCCTCGCCAGGTCCCGGTCGGCCTCCGCGGCCTCCTGCCGGGCGCGGTCGGTCGCCAGGGTGACGATTGCGTTGACCCGGGGGTTGACCTCCTCGATCCGGTCCAGGTGCGCCTGGAGCAGCTCGGTCGCGCTCACCTGCCTGGTGCGCAGCAGTTCGAGCATCTCGGTGGCGGTCAGGTAGTGCATGTGGTCCCCCGATCGGGTGCGGTCTGCGCCGAGTCTCGCCGAAGGGCGCCCCGGACGCGTCGGCAACCTTTGACAACGCGGGTGCCGGGAGGTCTAGCCCGCCTTGCCGATGGACGCGGTGATCCCTTGGGTCAGCCGTACCAGCTCCGCGGGGGCGGTCTCGATCTGCAGCCCGCGCCGTCCGGCCGAGAAGTAGACCGTCGCGAAGTCCAGTGCCGAGGCGTCGACCACGGTCGGCAGCCGCCTGCGCTGCCCCAGCGGGCTGATCCCGCCCACCACGTAACCGGTGACCCGCTCGACCTTGGCCGCGTCGGCCATCGCCGCCCGCTTGCTCCCCAGCGCCGCCGCGAACGCCTTCAGGTCCAGTTTGCCCGACACCGGCACCACGGCGACGGCCAGCCCGCTCTCGACCTCGGCCACGAGCGTCTTGAAGATCTGCCCGTACGGCACGCCGAGCGCGTCGGCGGCCTCCTCGCCGTAGGCCTGGGCGGAGGCGTCGTGCTCGTAGGGGTGGAGGGTGAAATCGACCGCGGCCTGGGTCAGCGCCACCGTCGCCGGGGTGCCCTGGCCGCCCTTGTTCCTGCTCTTGCTCACAGGGGAAGCCTAGCGGCTGAAGAAAATCTACATCGTAAAGCCGATGTCCGGATGGCGGACAGAACGGGACTCGGCGCCGGACCTACGTAGACTAGATAGGTGATTTCCCGTACCGACCTGCGCGGAGCCCTCCCCGAGGACCTGCGCGACGTGCTGCCCCGTGCCGAACTCGACGTCGAAGCCGCCCTGGAGAAGGTGCGGCCGATCTGCGAGGACGTGCATCATCGTGGCGTCGAGGCGGTGCGGGAGCTGACCGCGAGGTTCGACGGCGTCGAGCTCGGCTCCACCCGCGTGCCCGCCGAGGCGATCACCGAGGCGCTGGAGAAGCTGGACCTCAGGGTCCGGGCGGCCCTGGAGGAGTCGATCCGCCGTGCCCGCCTGGTCCATCGCGACCAGCGGCGCACCGACGTCACCACCCAGGTCGTGCCCGGGGGCACCGTCACCGAGCGGTGGATCCCCGTCGAGCGCGTGGGCCTCTACGTCCCCGGTGGCCGGGCGGTCTATCCCTCCAGCGTGGTGATGAACGTCGTCCCCGCGCAGGAGGCGGGGGTGCCCTCCCTGGCGGTCACCTCGCCCGCGCAGAAGGAGTTCGGCGGGCTGCCGCACCCGGCCATCCTGGCCGCGTGCGCCCTGCTCGGCGTGGACGAGGTCTATGCCGTCGGCGGCGCCCAGGCCGTGGCGATGTTCGCCTACGGCACCGAGGAGTGCGCGCCGGCGACCATGGTCACCGGTCCTGGCAACATCTGGGTGGCCGCCGCCAAGCGGCTGCTCAAGGGGCGCATCGGCATCGACTCCGAGGCGGGGCCCACCGAGATCGCGATCCTCGCCGACGCGACGGCCGACCCGGTGCACGTGGCCGCCGACCTGATCAGCCAGGCCGAGCACGACACGATCGCCGCGGCCGTCCTGGTCACCGACTCGGTGGGGCTGGCCGACGCGGTGGAGCGTGAGCTGCCCCGTCAGGTCGCCGCGACCAAGCATGGCGAGCGCATCACCGAGGCTCTGTCGGGTCGCCAGTCGGCGATTCTGCTGGTCGACGACATGGAGGCGGGGCTGCGGGTCGTCGACGCCTACGCGGCCGAGCACCTGGAGATCCACACTGTTGACGCGCCCGCGCTGGCGGCCCGGGTCCGCAACGCCGGGGCGATCTTCGTCGGCGCCTACGCGCCGGTCTCGCTCGGCGACTACCTCGCCGGGTCCAACCATGTGCTGCCCACGGGTGGCTGTGCCTGCCACTCCTCGGGGCTGTCGGTGCAGACCTTCCTGCGCGGCGTCCATGTCGTCGACTACACCCGTGAGGCTCTGGCAGGCGCCGCGGAGCACGTGTGCGTCCTGGCCGATGCCGAGGACCTGCCGGCACACGGTGCGGCGGTCCGCGCGCGGTTCGACTGGGAGGTGCCTTCGTGAGGACCTGCCGGCCCGTGCTGGTGCCGTTTCCGTTGTGTCCGGGAGGTGTTCCGCCGGGGAGTGCCCGTCCGGTGTCCGTGATCCGCGCAAGGTTTGACTGGGAGACGCCCGCGTGAAGCTTGAGGACCTGCCGATCCGGGATGATCTGCGCGGGCGGTCGCCGTATGGCGCCCCCCAGATCGACGTCCCGGTGCGGCTCAACACCAACGAGAACCCCTATGGGCCTTCGGCGTCGCTGGTCACCGACCTGGCCGAGGCGGTACGGCACGGCGCGGCCGGACTCAACCGTTATCCGGACCGTGACGCGGTCGCCCTGCGTGGGGAGTTGGCCGGGTATCTGGGTCATGGTCTGACGGTCGAGCAGGTCTGGGCGGCCAACGGCTCCAACGAGGTGCTCCAGCAGATTCTGCAGGCCTTCGGCGGGTACGGCCGTTCCGCGCTGGGCTTCGAGCCGTCTTACTCGATGCATCCGATCATCACCACGGCTGCCTCGACCGAGTGGATCTCCGGGGCGCGCGAGGAGGATTTCGGGATCGACCCGGACAAGGCCGTCGCTGCGATCGGTGAGCACCGGCCGGACGTGGTCTTCCTGACCTCGCCGAACAATCCGACCGGTACCGCGCTCGATCCGGCGGTGATCGCCCGGATCGTCGCGGCCGCGCCGGGTATGGTCGTGGTGGATGAGGCCTATTTCGAGTTCGCGCGCACCGGCACTCCGTCGGCGTTGACCCTGTTGCCGGAGAATCCCCGTCTCATCGTCACGCGGACCATGTCCAAGGCGTTCGCGATGGCGGGCACCCGGCTCGGCTATCTCGCCGCCCATCCGGCGGTGATCGAGGCGTTGCTCCTGGTCCGCCTGCCGTATCACCTGTCGACGCTCACCCAGACGGCGGCGCGGGTCGCGTTGGCCCACCGGGCTGAGCTGCTCGGTACGGTCGACGCGTTGCGAGCTGAGCGGGACGCCACCGTGGAGTGGCTGCGTGGCAGGGGGTTGGAGGTCGCCGACTCCGATGCCAACTTCGTGTTGTTCGGGCGCTTCGAGGATCGGCATGCGGTCTGGCGGGGTGTGCTGGAGCGCGGGGTGCTGATCCGTGAGGTGGGGCCGCCGGGGTGGCTGAGAGTTTCGATCGGAACGTCCGAGGAGATGGCGGCCTTCCGCGCCGCTTTGGAGGAGACCCTGTGAGCAGCATCGGTGGAGACGGTTCGGTCAGGCGTTTCGGCCGGGTCGAGCGGGTCACGAAGGAGACCTCGGTGCTGGTGGAGGTCGACCTCGACGGGAGTGGGCATGTCGAGGTGTCGACCGGTGTCGGGTTCTACGACCACATGCTGAACCAGCTGGGTAAGCACGGTCTGTTCGATCTGACCGTCAAGACCGAGGGTGATCTGCACATCGATTCCCATCACACGATCGAGGACACCTCGCTCGCCCTGGGAGCGGCGTTCCGTGAGGCGCTGGGTGACAAGTCGGGTGTCCGTCGGTTCGGTAGCGCGTCCTGTCCGCTGGACGAGGCGCTCGCGCAGGTGACGGTCGATCTGTCCGGTCGGCCGTATCTCGTGCACGCCGAGCCCGAGGGCATGGCCCCGATGATCGGTGCGGAGTACGACACGACGATGACCAGGCACATCCTGGAGTCGTTCGTCGCTCAGGCGGCGATCTGCCTGCATGTCCGTGTCCCTTATGGCCGTAACGCCCATCACATCGTCGAGGCCCAGTTCAAGGCGTTGGCCAGGGCGCTGCGTGAGGCCTCCGAGCTCGACCCTCGCGCGAGCGGTGTGCCGAGCACCAAGGGCGTGCTGTGAGCGGGCGGGTCCGTCCGGTGGGGAGGGCTCTGTGAGTGACAACGGGACCGCTGTCGCCATGGCCTTCGTGGCGCTCTTCCTGGTGGGCGGGGTCATCTCCTTTTTCAAACAGGGGCTGAAGAAGGGCGCGCTGCTGCTGGCCGTCCTCGCGGTCCTGGCGACTATCGCGGCGAGGCTCTGGTGGTGAACGTAACGGTTCTTGACTACGGATCGGGCAATCTCCGTTCGGCTGAGCGGGCGCTGGCCCGGGTCGGGGCGGAGGTCACGGTGACCTCTGACTACGAGGCGGCGATGGAGGCCGACGGTCTTGTCGTTCCGGGTGTCGGCGCGTTCGCGGCATGTATGGCCGGGCTGCGTGCTGTGCGCGGTGACCGCATCATCGACCGGCGCCTGGCGGCCGGTCGGCCGGTTCTGGGTATCTGCGTCGGTATGCAGATCCTGTTCGAGGTGGGTGTCGAGCACGGTGTCACGTCCGAGGGCTGTGGTGAGTGGCCGGGGACGGTGGAGCGTCTGGACGCGCCGGTCCTGCCGCACATGGGCTGGAACACGGTCCGGGCGCCTGAGGGCACGGTGTTGTTCGAGGGCATGGACCGTGACACGCGTTTCTATTTCGTCCACTCCTATGGGGTGCGTAGCTGGGAGCTGCGGGCGGGGCCGGGGTTCACCGATCCTCTGGTCACCTGGGCCGAGCATGGTGTCCCGTTCGTCGCGGCGGTGGAGAACGGTCCGCTGATGGCCACCCAGTTCCACCCGGAGAAGTCGGGTGACGCCGGAGCGCAGCTGCTCACGAACTGGCTGGGGACCGTCAAGTGAGTCCTTCAGCGGGCCGCCAGACGGGCTGTCGGGTTGGCTGTCGGCGAGCCGCCGGTGAGTGTCGGTGAGTAAGGAGCGGGCCAGGCGTAGGGCCGAGCGGGAGGCGGAGCAGGCGCGTCAGGCGGCTCTGCGTGCCGAGCGTGAGGCCCGGTTGGTCCGGCGGCGGCAGCGGGTGGGCCGGCTGACCGCGCTGCTGCCCGGCAGGCCCGTGCGGATCGCGGTTCAGGGCGGCATCATGGCCCGTCGCCGGCGTGCGCAGAACGGTCTGGTGGCCGTTCTGTTCTTCATTGTTCAGGCCATCGCCTGGCTACTGTGGTCCTCGTGGACCGCGCGGCTCGGCGTGTTTGTTCTTTCGGTGCTTTTCGTGCCGCTTTTCGTCACCCTTGTTTTCGACCGGAGGTCCTGATCAGATGTCGCTAGAGCTGCTGCCCGCCGTGGACGTCGCCGACGGCCAGGCGGTCCGCCTGGTCCAGGGGGCGGCCGGCACCGAGACCTCCTATGGCGACCCTCTCTCGGCTGCGCTCGCCTGGCAGGAGGCCGGTGCCGAGTGGATCCATCTGGTCGACCTCGACGCCGCCTTCGGCCGGGGCTCCAATCGGGAGCTGATGGCCTCCGTCGTGGCCGCGCTCGACGTCAAGGTGGAGATGTCGGGTGGCATCCGCGACGACGCCTCGCTGGAGCTGGCGTTGGCGACCGGTTGTCGCCGGGTGAACATCGGCACCGCCGCGCTGGAGAATCCCGCCTGGTGTTCCAAGATCATCTCTGAGTACGGTGACCGGATCGCGATCGGTCTCGACGTCCGCGGCACCACTCTCGCCGCCCGTGGCTGGACGAAGGACGGCGGTGACCTGTGGGAGGTGCTGGAGCGCCTGGAGGCCGACGGCTGTTCCCGTTATGTCGTCACCGACGTCACCAAGGACGGCACGCTGCGCGGCCCCAACCTCGATCTGCTCCGTGAGGTGTGCGCCCGTACCGATCGGCCGGTGGTCGCCAGCGGTGGCGTCTCGTCTCTGGACGATCTGCGTGCCCTGGCGGAGCTGGTCCCGCTCGGTGTGGAGGGGGCGATCGTCGGCAAGGCCCTGTACGCGCAGGCCTTCACCCTTGAAGAGGCCCTGGCCGCGGTGAGCTCGTAGGTTGCGTCACATGGGGGGAAACGCGGTGACTCACTGCTCCGGCACGCGGGTGTTCAGCGGTGGTGTCTGGGAGGAGCGGTACGGCTATGCCCGTGCGGTGGTGGCGGGTCCATGGGTGCTCGTCTCGGGGTGCACCGCGACCGTCGACGGTGAGGTTCAGCATGTGGGTGACGCCTATCGGCAGGCGCTGGCCGTCTTCGGCATCGCGTTGGACGCGATCGAGAAGGCGGGGCTGTCGCGCCATGACGTGGTCCGGGTCCGTTATTTCGTGGTCGACGACGCCCATTACGACGAGGTCGGTCGCGCGCACGCCGAGCTGTTCGGCGACGTCCGCCCGGCGTGCACCGGGGTGCGGGTGGCGGGTCTGATCGATCCGCGCATGCTTGTCGAGGCCGAGGTCGAGGCTTACCGTGAATGAGGAGCTGTAGAGAGATGAGTGTCGCGGTACGGGTGATCCCCTGTCTGGACGTGGATGCCGGGCGGGTCGTCAAGGGTGTCAACTTCGAGAATCTCCGCGATGCCGGGGACCCCGTGGAGCTGGCCCGCCGCTATGACGCCGAGGGGGCCGACGAGCTGACGTTTCTCGACATCACGGCCTCCAGTTCCGACCGGTCGACGATGTATGACGTGGTCAGGCGGACGGCCGAGCAGGTGTTCATCCCGCTGACCGTCGGCGGGGGGGTGCGGACGGTCGAGGATGTGAACAGGCTGCTGCGCGCGGGGGCGGACAAGGTGGGGTTGAACACCGCCGCGATCGCCCGGCCGGAGCTGCTGACCGAGGTGTCGCGGCGTTACGGCGCGCAGTGCATCGTGCTGTCGGTGGACGCCCGCCGGGTGGTCGACGGCCCGGCGACGCCGTCGGGGTTCGAGGTGACGACCCATGGTGGCCGCCGGGGCACCGGCATCGACGCGGTGGAGTGGGCCCGCCGGGGTGAGGAGCTGGGGGTGGGGGAGATCCTGCTCAACTCCATGGACGGTGACGGCACCCGTGACGGTTACGACCTGGAGATGATCCGTGCCGTCCGGGCGGCGGTGTCGGTGCCGGTGATCGCCAGTGGCGGGGCCGGTTCGCTGGAGGACTTTCCGCCGGCGGTGGAGGCGGGGGCGGACGCGGTGCTGGCGGCGTCGGTGTTCCACTTCGGGCAGTTGCGGATCGGCGAGGTGAAGGACGCCTTGCGCGCGGCGGGGCATCCTGTGCGCTGATTCCGCCGGTCAGCACTGCCGGACATGTTCCCGCTCTGGCGGGCCGGTGGGCCCGGGCGTGGTTGGCGCCGCGGTGGGTGGGTGTTCCGGGCGGCCGCCGCAGTTGTTCCGTCGTTGGAACAGGTGCCTGCTCGGATATGCTCCCAGGGCGGCTGGTTCTCCCGATGTCGTTCCGCCTCCAGGAGCTTTTCCACGCGCTGCTTCACGCGGGTGCGCTCGCGCACCAGGGTGCGCCGGTAGCGGGTCAGGTCGCGCAGTTGCCGGATGGGTTTGGGGTGGACCAGGCTGGGCCGGCACATGCCGCGCTCGACGACCTTGGCCAGCCAGACCGCGTCCAGTTTGTCGGTCTTGGGGCGGCCGGGGACGTTCTTGACGTGCTTGGCGTTCAGCGGCCAGCAGGTGAAGCCTTCGGCTTCCAGCAGGTAGTAGACGGGCTTCCAATATTCGGAGGTCGCTTCCATCGCGACCAGGGTGACGGCTTGGCGGCGCAGCCAGTCGGCCAGGGCCGGCAGCGAGGAGACCAGCGTGGAGTACTCGCGGACTTCCTGGCGGCGCCGGTCGGGCCGTTCCTCGTGCGGGACGCGCACGCACACCACCAGGCCAGCCTTGGCGATGTCGATGGCGGCGACGCGGTCGATGAGTTCGAGCGGTTCGTGGGTGGTGTCCTCCATGGCGTTGCCTCTTTTGGCTCCCGGGGTGGATGGGGGTGGGTGGTTGCCCGGGGAGCCGGCGGGGGTATGGACTGAAAAGCGGAAGATCCCGCCGGGGAGCCGATCTGGCGCTCAGGGCGCATTCTGTACTCCGTAGGATCGTAGTCTGATCTTGCCCTATAGCTCGCTGAGCGATATATATCAGCTATGGCACTACGTGAGCAGAGTTACCTCGTGCTCCTGGCGCTCTCCGACGGCCCCCTTCACGGCTACGGCGTGATCAAAACGGTCCAGGAGCTGTCGGAGGCCCGCGTCCGGCTGGGCGCGGGCGCCCTGTACGGCGCCTTGGACCGGCTGGCCGGCGAAGGCCTGGTCACCGTAGTCAAGGAAGAAGTCGTCGACGGCCGCCACCGTCGCTACTACGACCTGACCGGACACGGCCGTCACCTCCTGGCCGAGGAGACCATCCGGCTCACCCGCCTGGCCACCACCGCACAGCGCCGGCTCCGCCTTCAACCCGGAACGGGAGCATGATGAACGCCTACGAGCGGCGCTGCCGCCTGCTGATGTGCGCCTACCCGCCGCGCTTCCGCGAGCACCGGGGCCAAGAGTTGCTGGGCATCCTGCTGGACCTCGCCGCACCAGGGCAGACGCGACCCACCCTGCGCGACAGCTTCGACATCGTCCGCGGCGGGCTGCTCACCCGGCTCGGGGACCGTCCCCCTGCCGGGCAGTGGATCCTGTACCGGCTGTTCGGCAGGCCCGTACCCGACCGATACCGGATGTGGGTCCGCGACGACCTCCACAGCAAGCTGTATTTCTTCCACACCCCGTTCCTGCGGTTCATGCTGATCGTTCCGCTGCTTACCGGCGTCGACGCGTTCCTTCGCGCTCACGGTATAGACCAGCCGAGCTGGCCGATCCCCGTGGCTTTCGGACTCGCCGCCCAGAGCGCGAACGCGACCAGACGCTGGGCCTGTGATCGATACGGGCCTGAGCGCATCGACGCATCATGACCTGAGGCGGCCGGGTGCGGCTGTTCCACCCGATCAACCTGGGACAGCGGCCTGCTCATCACCAACAGATCTGTCTGCGACGGCCTGGGCATGATCCAGGGACACAGCTGTACAGCAGCCTTGTACAGCAACACCGTCTTACGCGATCACATCCCACCGAACCGCATCTACCGCCTGACCAAGGCATGAGCTCTCCGACCCGGGACCTGCCGTTGACTCGTAATGAAGAGGTCTCGGGTTCGAATCCCGAAGGCGACTCCGCAGGTGAAAGGCCCCTCGCGATGATTGCGGTGGGCCTTTTCTGATCTTGTACAGCTGCGAGATACAGCTACGGGGTCAGTCGCTTGTTCAGGCGCTTCAGCGCCTTGCGGGTTTCGGGGGACGGGACCTGCGTGTAGACGTTCATGGTCACCGAGATCTGCGAGTGGCGCAGGATGCGCATCGCGACCCGCGGATGGACATCGAGGGCGGCCAGGAGCGAGGCGCAGGTGTGGCGGGTGTCGTGGACGCGGATGCGGGGGACGCCCGCCTTGCGGCAGTGCATGTCGAAGGAGTGGTTGAAGTTGCGGGGTTCGATCGGGGTGCCGTGCTTGGTGGTGAAGACGAGGTCGCTCTCGTGCCACGCGTCGCCGGCGTCCTGGCGGGCTTGGGCCTGAATCTGCTGGCGGTCCTTCAGCGCTGCTATGCAGAGCCCCAGGAGTGGTAGAGGGGTCGCCGAGCCTTCCGTCTTGGTGTTGTCGCGGTGGAGCAGTCTTCCGTGGACGCGGGTGAGTTGGTGGTCGATCGACAGCTCTTCGCCGTCGAAGTCGACGCCGTCCCAGACCAGGCCAAGCACTTCGCCGCGACGCAGGCCGAGGAGGAGCACCAGGACGTAGGCGGCGTACAGGGGGTCGCAGACATTGCGGAGTGTTCGAGGAAGCGGCGGGCTTCGTCGACGCTCCAGGTGGTGTGCTGGCGGCGCTTCTTCGTCGACTTGCTGGCGTTCGGCATGACAGTAAGACCGGCGACGTTCTTCGTGATCAGCTCTTCACGGATGGCGCTGTCGGTGAAAACCAGGTGACGTCTTACATCGCTTGCCGCAAGGCTGGTCGCGGTCGATGAGTTTTGTCGGTGGCTGCAGTCAGTATGTGCTGAATGACTATGACTGCTCGTGAGACCGAAGGCTGCGACGCCAGCCATGACCACGTTGTGCCCGACAACCCCGAACGAGGTTCCGTGTCCAGTCCACAGCTCGACTCGCTTGCCAAATCCGCGGCCACCGTTTCAGGTCGCACCCCGGCCGTGATCCGACTGCTGGTGCTCGCCACATTCGTGGTCATCCTCAACGAGACGATCATGATCAATGCGATCCCGCAGTTGATGGGGGCGCTGCACATCACCGAGCAGACCGCGCAGTGGCTCTCGACCGCCTTCATGCTGACCATGGCCGCGGTCATCCCGATCACCGGGTGGTTCCTGCAGCGGGTGTCCACGCGCCACGCGTACGCCACGGCGATGGGCCTGTTCTTGCTCGGCACGGCGTTGGCCGCCGTCGCGCCGTCGTTTGAGGTGCTGCTGGGCGCCCGAATCATCCAAGCGTCCGGGACAGCTGTGATGATGCCGTTGCTGATGACGACGCTGATGCAGGTGGTGCCCGAGAAAGACCGGGGCCGGGTGATGGGCACCGTCACCCTGGCCATCTCGGTCGCGCCCGCAATGGGCCCAGCGATCTCGGGGGTGATCCTTCAGTTCGGGTCTTGGCGCCTGCTCTTCGCCGTGGTGCTCCCCATCGCCGCCGTGATCACTTGGGGCGGCCTGAGGCAGCTCAAGAACATTGGCCAGCCCCAGTTCAGCACCATCGACTGGTTCAGTGTGGCAACCGCCGCGGCTGGCTTCGGCGGCCTGGTCTACGGGCTTAGCCGGTTCGACAGCGGTAACGTCGGCGTTGCCGCCGGAATCGTGGCGGCCGGCCTGGTCACCATCGCCGTCTTCATCGTTCGCCAGCTGTCGTTGCAGAAGCGCGGCGTGCCGCTGATGGACCTGCGGACCCTTCGGCACCGCACCTACACGGTCGCGCTGATTCTGATGTCGGTGGCCTTCATGGCGATGCTCGGCTCGATGATCTTGTTGCCGCTTTATCTGCAGAACGTCCGCGAACTCAGCGCCCTGCAGACCGGACTCCTCGTGATGCCGGGCGGCCTCGCGATGGGTCTGCTCGGTCCGACCGTCGGCCGCCTGTTCGACAGGTTCGGCGGCCGGGTTCTGGTTATCCCCGGCGCGATCGGGATCATGCTCGCGCTCGCTGGTTTCACCCAGGTCACGATGACCATGCCGTACTGGCAGCTCCTCGGTCTGCACGCGCTGCTGATGGTGAGTCTGGCCGCGACCTTTACCCCGGTGTTCACCCTCGGGCTCGGAGCGGTTCCCTCGCACCTCTACTCCCACGGCAGCTCGATCCTGAGCACACTCCAGCAGGTCGCCGCGGCCATCGGCACCGCGCTCGTGATCACCGTGATGAGCGCGCGAGCCGATGCCCTGAAATCCGAGGGAGCCACCGAGGTGCTCGCCAACCTCGGCGGCATGCGGCTGGCCTTCATCATCGGCGCGGTGCTGTCCGTGGCTGTGGTCGTCACCGCCCTGCTCCTACCGGCCCGGGCGGAGAGCGCCGGCGAGCATGAGGGACACGGTCTATGAAGCCGGCGTGATGGCGGTGGAGTGGGACGCCGTGATCCCTCTTGCCGGGCGGGCTGGGCCTGCCCGGCAGCAAGCAGATCAAGTTCGCCGCCGCATATGCCGGGCGGACCGTGACCATCTGGGCCGATGCCCGCAGCATCCACATGCTGCTCGAAGGCCGCCTGATCCGGACACGTCCCTCTTGGTTCTCCCCGCGCGACCCACACGCCCTGCTGCTGCGGGGAGGACGAATCACCGGTCGAGCGACCGCCACAGACCTGGCCATCGCTTACGAGCACCTCGCCCAGGCCATCTCCCGGATGATCATCGACGTCGACCCATACGACGCCGTCCTGTCGCCGGCTGCCGTCACGCCAGCGGTACCTGTCGGATACTTCACCGAGGTCGACACAGCCACCGAGGCGACCCGCATGCAGAACTGGTCGTGCTACGCGTTCCTGGCCAACCTGTCAGGGCATCCCTCGATCAGCCTGCCGACGTACGTGACACGGGCGGCCAGGAGTCACCCGGTTGACCCCTGACACCCTGGTAGGCGTGGCGACGCCGTCCCTCCAAGTCCCACGCCGCCACGCCCGTTCTACCGGGCTCTACCGGACAGGAGCGCTGTCCAGATCACCCGAGCTTCGGCGAGAGACCATCGGCTGGTCTCGTGGATCTCGTGCTTGCGGTCGAGTTGAACGGTTCGCCGGATGAACGCCTGTCCACCGCCCTGGCACAGTTCGTAAACCGTGGCGTGGCAGACACAGGTCCAGTTCACTGGCCTTATGCGGTCAGGAGTCCGGTACGGATCCCGCCGCTCCAGCCGCGCGTGATCGCGCTGAGCCATGGCCACGTGCGGGCTCAGGCACTCCTCCAGCGGCATCACGACATGCCTCCGTGGACCGGCTCCGACAGCGGGTGGCTTTGGTGTAGTTCTTCGTACCGACGGGCCACGCAACGGGCGACGGTAGCCGGGTTATCCACGTTGTAGACCGTGTAGAGCCGTCGGCCCGTCCGCCCCGAGATCTGCCCCGTCCACCAGCGGTAGACGAAGCCGTCCGTCCAGACCAGAAGATCAACCCAGACCGACACCAGAGCGACGCCGTAGCCGTCATGGACGTCAGCGCAGATCCCGTGCTGTTCCAGTGCCTTACGAGATCGCCAGCTGGGTGACCGAGGGGCCGGGCAAGTTCATCGTCACGGTGCCCTGGGAGGCGGGCAGCGTGCCCAGCGAGGCGGGCAGTGCGTAGCCGGCCGTGGCGCCGGTCTTCTGGATGGCGGCGGCCTGCGTCACCCCGGTTCCGGCGCCGACGACCGCGGTGGCGGGCGCGGTGCCCTTGTTGATCAGGACGACGACCTTCGGGTTGGCCGAGGCGTACACCTCGACGTCGGGAAGGGTGGTCTGGGCGCGTACGAGGGAGCTGCCGAAACGGGCCAGGGAGGTGTCCTGCTGTCCGGTGAAGAATCCCACTCCTTGGTAGATCGGCATGCGTTCGCTGAGTCCGGCCCCGTTGCGGGCGTAGGCGGGGCGCTCGTCGTTCTCCTGGTCGTACAGCAGGCCCAGCGCGCCGTTCTTGTCGCCGTAGACGGAGCCCTTGGCGCCGGCCTTCAGCAGGTGGCCCCAGACGCTGGCCACCCACCAGATCGCGGCGTTGCGGTATTGGAAGGGTTCGGTGCCGATGTTGCCGCAGTGGGCGAGTTCGGGCGGGTCGTTGTCGACGCTCCAGGAAGAGTTGATCTCTCCCACCAGGACGTCGATCGTGTCCGCGCGCGCGGGCGCACCGCAGCGGGCGCCATGTTAGGTAGAGATCGTTAACGGCGTGTGTCTTCGCGTGTTCCGGTCATGCGTTTTCGGCAATGGGGGAGGGTTGCGGGCTTCCCGCCGTGGCTTCCGGACGTCCTTGTCCTCTGGTGTCGACGGTCGACGCGGGCGGTTGCCCGGGTGCTGCCCTCTGCTCTCTCGGCCTCTGGTCGGTGATGTCGCACACGCACGCACGCTTCGCCTTCGGCGCGGGCCGGCACGATGCTCAGGATGCGCAGCCGTACGGGATCGGCCAGGGCTTTGAGCCGCTGGGCGAGGTCGGCCGCGGTCCGAGCGACCGTGGGCTGACCTCGTTCGGCAGTGGCCTGTACGGCACGGCCGAGCGCCAGGCCCTGCCCGCCTCGCCGGGGACGCGGACCTTGTCGCGGATGGCCGGTCTCCTGGCGGCCAAACTAAGCTTTGCTTATCTACTCAGTATTCCTGTGTAGTCTGTGCCCGTCCGGAGGACGGTCCAGCCGGCCCCCGGCCATGTGCGATCACACGAGATACGAGGAGACGAGTCATGGCCAAGCTTGAGATCATTGTCGCGAGCACCCGCCCCGGCCGGGTCGGCCTGCCGATCGGGCAGTGGATCGAAGCGGAGGCGGTGGCGCACGACGGTTTCCCGGAGGTTGAGCTTGTCGATCTCGCCGAGGTGAACCTGCCGTTCATGAACGAGCCCAACCACCCGCGGATGGGCCAGTACACCCACCAGCACACCCGCGACTGGAGCGCGAAGGTCGCCGAGGCCGACGCCTTCGTCTTCGTCCTGCCGGAGTACAACTACGGGTACAACGCCGAGCTCAAGAACGCCATCGACTACCTGCACAAGGAGTGGTCCTACAAGCCCGTCGGCCTGGTCAGTTACGGCGGTGTCGCGGCCGGCACCCGCGCTGCCCAGATGATCAAGCAGGTGGTCACCACGCTCAAGATGACCCCGATCTTCGAGGCGGTTGCCATCCCCTTCGTCGGTCAGTTCGTCGACGACGAGAATAGATTGATCCCGAACGAGGTTATGGTCGCGTCGGCCAAGGCCATGCTCGACGAGCTGGCCAGGGTGAGCGAGGTCCTGCGGGTGCTGCGCGAGGGCATCGCCCCCGTGAGGAGGTGAGGGGAGAGCCATGAGCGAGGTGCACAGCGTCTGCGTGCGGTACCACGCGGCGGTCGAGCTGATCGGCGCCCGCTGGTCCGGCGCCATCTTGCGTGCCCTGTTCACCGGCCATCGCCGGTACGCGCAGATCAAGGCCGCCGTGCCGGGACTGAGTGACACCATGCTGACCGAGCGGCTGCGCACCCTGGAGGTCGAGGGGCTCGTCGAGCGCCACGTCGTCCAGTCCTCCCCCGTCCAGGTCGAGTACCACCTCACCGAGAAGGGCCTCGACCTCGCACCGGTGCTGGAAGCCGTGATCACCTGGTCGCACAAGTGGATCCCGCTCCCGCGGGAAGCCGCCGGCGACCCGGGCACCGGTTGAGAGGCTGATCGGACACCTGGTGCGGTTCCCCGGGCCTGTCAGAAGACGCGGAAGTGGTGGAACAGCTCGTAGGCGGCGCCCTGGGCGGTGAAGGCGCGGGCTTCGGAGCGTTTGACGGCCAGGTAGGCGGAGCTGCGCAGCGGGCCCAGGGCGTCCATGAGGACCTCGTCGGCCTCCAGGGCGTCGAGGGCCTCGTCCAGGGTGGTGGGGAGACGGGGGACGCGCCCTTCGGGGAGGGTTGCGGGGTCGACGTCGACGGGGTCTCCGGGGTCGAGCCCGCGGCGGATGCCGTCGAGGCCGGCGTGCAGGACGGCGCCGAGGGAGAGGTAGGGGTTGGCCGAGGAGTCGGAGGGTTTGAACTCCAGGTTGGCCGAGGCTTCGGCGTCCTGTCCTGTCGGAGAGCAGATCCGCACCGCGGCCTCGCGGTTGTCCATGCCGTAGCAGGCGTAGGCGCTCGACCACATCCTCGGTGCCAGCCGCCGGAAGCTGTTGACCGAACCGCAGGTCAGCGCGGTGAGTGCCGGGAGGTGGGCGATCAGGCCGCCGATGAAGCGGTAGCCCGTGGCCGACAGGCCGTAGCGGTCGGCGGGGTCGCTGAAGACGTTGATCTGTAGCTCGGGGTCCCACAGGGACAGGTGCAGGTGGGCGCCGTTGCCGGCCTGGCCGGCGAGGGGTTTGGGGGCCAGGGAGGCCCACATGGACATGCCGAGGGCGACGCCGCGGACGGTCTCGCGGTAGAGGACCTGGTTGTCGGCGGCGCGCATGGCGGTGGCGTGACGGATGGAGAGTTCCTGCTGGCCGTGGCCGAGCTCGGGGTGGTAGTGCTCGACCCGCAGTCCCTGGGTCTCCATGGCGTGGATCAGGCGCATCGTGTAGTCGTGGGCCGCGTCGAAGCCGGTGGTGGCGTAGCAGAGGCTGTCGTCGAGGGGGACCAGCCGGTCCAGGCCGCCGGCGGGGTCGGGCACCCGGTGGCCGAGGGTGAACTCGGGTTCGTAGGCGGCGACGGCGACGTGGCCCTCGGCGGCCAGGGCGGCGATCGCCTCGCGCAGGAAGGTGCGCGGGCAGCAGGGCCAGGGGGAGCCGTCGGTCCGGCGCAGGTCCGACAGCATGGCGGCGGCGCCGGGGGCGTAGGGCAGCGGGACGAAGGTGGTCGGGTCGGGAACGAGGCGGACCTCGCCGACCGGGCCGAGGTGTTCGACGTCCTGGAGCTGGTCGAGCATGTTCATCGCCATCATGGCCACGGTGTGGCCGACGCCGGTGGTGAGCCGTTCGGCGAGCCGGGAGCGGGAGACGGCCTTGCCCCGGATCACTCCGCCGTGGTCGGCGTAGAGGAAACGGGTCAGTTCGATGTGCTCGGTCTCGGCGTGCTCGACGGCGCGGAGGGCCGCCGGGCCGAGCCGATGGACTCCGGTGGCGCTGTGACGATCTCCCATGCTCTCTGCGTAACACGTCTGTGCGGGCAGGCAAAGCACATTGCGGGATGGCTCGGGTTGCGCTGATTGCGCGCTCCCGCATGGATCGGGCGGGAGCGCCGGGAGAAAGGTCGGCAACGTGGGTCAGGGGCGGAGCAAACCTCCGCCGGCGGTCAGCTCAGCACACGTGTGAAGAACAGGGCCAGTTGGTCCGCTCCCCTCACGATCCCGTCGAAGACTCCGGTCACCGCGTCCGCCGCCTGGGCGGGTTTGGTGAACAGATAAAAGGCCACGAACGCCACCGCTACGTAGGTAGCGACCTTCTTGACCTGCATTGGGGGCCTCCTGCAGTTCCAGTCCCAGCCTTATATACCCGGATTTTAAGGACCTTTGGCATTTTCGGCCCGGGTGGCTCCCGGATTTTGTTGATCATACCTGCCCGGCCGGGGCGATCCATGGCCAGATCGCTGGATTGGCATGAGTCCCCCCACGCCATCGTGCGGTGAGGAGGGACGCATGTCCAACCCTTACTGCCATATGTACCGCTAGGGGTAGGCGGGGGCGGATCGCCACCCGGTGGGGGATCGCCGCCCGTCCGGCGGGAGGGCGGGTGGGCGCCACCCCCCAAAAAAAGCTAAGGGTTCTTGGCAACTGGCGCATCCATAGCCCCGGCAGCTCCGGATAACAGGTCAAGACACCGCAAGGAACGCCTATATGACCCGACCTGCCTCTGCTGTCCTGATCCTGCACGGAGGACGCGCCACCAGCGCGGCGCCGACGGCCCCTACGACGCGATCGGCTCGGTCGAGATGGGCGGGCACTACGTCCGGACGGTGCACGAGTGGTGCCGGACCTTCGATTCCCGCCACGCCGAGGCCGTCGCGCTGGTCGGCGAGTCGCGGCCCTCATGACCTACTTCCTGGCCGCGAAGACCGGCAAGCCGCTGCTGGAGAGGCGGCTGTCGGAGTCGCGCCCCGGCACCGGGGCCGTTCAGACGCCCAGCCGGGCGTCCATCAGCGCGGCCACGGCCTCCTCGGGGCCGGCGACGTCGACCGGGGCGTGGGACTGGCGGCCGAAGCAGAACAGCAGCAGCTCACCGGCCGTGCCGGTCACCTCGACCACGGCCGCGTCCCTGGTGCCGCCGAGGGCGACGCCGCCGCCGATGCGGTGCAGGACGACGCCGACCGGGGACCTGCGCAGGAACACCCGCCTGCCGGCGCGGATCCGCTTCCAGAAGGTCTCCTCCAGGTCGGCCGGGAGCTCGCGCGGCTCCCAGACCCGCTGCGCCCGCCGTACGTCCTCGTGGTGGACGAAGAACTCCATCGCGTTGACGGCGTTGTCCATGCCGGGCACCAGGCCGTAGAGCCCGGCCGGGCCGGAGAGGATCAGCTTCACCAGGCCCTCGTAGCCGTATCTGGCCTTCAGGGCCTCCTGCACGGAGGCGGTGTATCCGGCCAGCGGCCGGAGCGCGATGCCACCCGCGGCGTCCGGGCGGCGCTCGCGCAGGACGAGGTGGGCGGCGAGGTCGAAGGTGGTCCAGCCCTCGCAGAGCGTGGGGGCGTCCGGGCCGAGCTGGAGGAGCAGGTCGCCGAGAGCGGCGCGTTCGGCGCGGGCATGATTCATCTGATCATCCTAACAATGCCGTCATCTGGGCAATCGCCTCCGATCGGGGCGGGAGACGACACTCCGGAAAGGGCCTCGGGGAATAAGGACGCGATCGCGCGTGATAGTGACATACGTAGCAATGTTCATCTTCGAAAGGACACCCCCCGAGTGGCGAGCAAGGTGACTCCCGCCGTCATGCGTAAGGGATTCCACGTACTCGGGGTGGCCATCCGGGCCGAGAAGGCGGTCTTCGCCGCAGCCACCCTGTCCAGCGCACTCTACGGCGTCATGACGGTCGGGTCGGCGTGGGCGCTCGGCTGGGCCACCGAGAACGTCGTGTTACCCGCCTTCGCCAAGGGGGACGTCGCGGCCGGGACACTCGTCTCGGGCGCGCTTCTCATCCTGGGCGTCGCGCTGCTCAAGGCGCTCGGCGTGGCCGGCCGGCGGTTCTTCGCCGGGGTCATGCAGTACCGGATGCAGGCCCGCTCCCGCCGGGAGGTCACCCGCCAGTACCTCAGGCTCCCGCTGGCCTGGCACCATCGGCACCCGACCGGCCAGCTGCTGTCCAACGCCAGCTCCGACGCCGAGGCGGCCTGGGCTCCGCTGGCTCCGCTGCCGATGGCGGTCGGCGTGGTCGTCATGCTCGTCACCGCCGCCGTCGCGCTGGTGTTCACCGATCCCGTCCTCGCCCTGGTCGGCTTCCTGATCTTCCCGGCGATCGCCGTGCTGAACCTGATCTACCAGCGCAGGCTCAGTCCCCTGGCCACCCGCGCCCAGCAGTTGCGCGCCGAGGTCAGCGAGATCGCCCACGAGAGCTTCGACGGCGCCCTGGTCGTCAAGACCCTCGGACGCGAGGACGAGGAGACCGCCCGGTTCCAGGCCAGGGCCGAGGAGCTGCGCGACGCCAACATCGCCGTCGGCCGCGTCCGCGGCCTGTTCGATCCGATGCTGGAGGCCCTGCCCACCCTGGGCGTGCTCGCGGTGCTGATCGTCGGCGCGTGGAGGCTGGAGAGCGGCGCGGTCAGCTCGGGCGTCCTGATCCAGGTCGCCTACCTGTTCACCCTGCTGGCCTTCCCGATCCGCGCGCTCGGCTGGGTGCTCGCCGAGCTGCCCCGCGCCGTCGTCGGCTACGAGAGGGTGCAGGCCGTCCTGACCGCGACCGGCTCCATGGAGTACGGCACCGCCACGCTGCCCGGCACGCTCCCGGCCAGGCTGGAGGTCCGCGACCTCGACTACGGCTACGACGGCTTCCCGGTCCTGCGGGGGGTCGGCTTCGAGGCCGAGCCGGGCCGTACGCTCGCGCTGGTCGGCCCAACCGGCTCGGGCAAGTCCACCCTCACCCAGACCCTCGTCCGCCTGGTCGACCCGGCGGCCGGAGCCGTGCTGGTGGACGGGGTGGACCTGCGCGACGTCGCCCGCGGCGGGGTCAGCGGGGCGGTGGCGCTGGTGCCGCAGCAGACGTTCCTGTTCGACGACACCGTGCGCGGCAACGTCACCCTGGGCCTGCCGGTCGGCGACGAGGACGTCTGGGCGGCGTTGCGCCTGGCCCAGGCCGACGGCTTCGTCAGCGCTCTGCCCTCCGGGCTCGACACCAAGGTCGGCGAGCGCGGCACCACCCTGTCCGGCGGCCAGCGCCAGCGTCTGGCCCTGGCCCGCGCGCTGGTCCGCCGCCCCCGGCTGCTCATCCTGGACGACGCCACCTCCAGCGTGGACCCCCAGGTCGAGGCCAGGATCCTGTACGGCCTGCGGGACGCGGCCCAGGCCTCGACCGTGCTGGTCGTCGCCTACCGGATGGCCACCATCGCCCTGGCCGACGAGGTCGTCTACCTCGAACACGGCAGCGTCGTCGACCGGGGATCCCACCAGGAGCTGCTCGTCCGCTGCGAGGGCTACCGCAATCTGGTCACCGCCTACGAACGCGAAGAGGCCGAGCGCGAGGCGCTCGGGGCAGAGGAAGAGGAAGAGGTCAACGCGTGAGCACTCTCACGACCACCGACGAGAAGATGGTGCGCCGGTGAGCCTGCGGACCGTAGGGCCCTCTGCCGGGGGGTGCGTGTGAGCTCGCTCCACGGGGTCGAGCGGTCGGCGCTGGCCACCGTCAGGCATGGGCTGTCACTCACGCCGGAGTTCCGCAAAGGACTGGCCGGCACGCTCGCGCTGGCCGTGCTGGCGACGCTGGGCAAGGTGATCGTGCCGATCGCCGTCCAGCAGACCATCGACCGGGGACTCAAGGGAGAGGTCCCCGACCTGCCCTACATCCGCACCGCCGTGCTTCTGTGCGCCGCCGCCGTGGTGATCACCGCGCTGTGCGCGTATCTGATGAACGTCCGCCTCTACAAGGCCACCGAGACCTCCCTGGCCGGGCTGCGGGTACGCGGTTTCCGGCATGTGCACGACCTGTCGGTGCTCACCCAGAACTCCGAGCGGCGCGGCGCCCTGGTCTCCCGGGTCACCGGTGACGTGGACCAGATCAGCGTGTTCATGCAGTGGGGCGGGCTGATGGTCATCGTCGCCCTGGGGCAGCTTCTGGTCGCCACCGTGCTGATGTTCATCTACTCCTGGCAGCTGGCCCTGCTGGTCTGGGTCTGCTTCCTGCCGCTCATGGTCGTGCTGCCGCGCTTCCAGCGGTGGCTGTCGGGCGCCTACACGCTGGTCCGCGAGCGCGCGGGTGACATGCTCGCCGCCGTCAGCGAGTCGGTGGTGGGGGCGGCGGTGGTCCGGGCCCACGGTTCGGAGGCCCGTACGGCCGAGCGGCTGGACACCGCGATCGACGCCAACAAGGCCGCGCAGGCCCGCACGCAGCGGATCGTGGCGACCGTGTTCCCGCTGACCGAGATCGTCGCGTCGGTGGCGATCGCCGGGGTGGTGGTGCTCGGGGTGAAGCTGGGCGTCGCCGGTGAGATCACCGCCGGGCGCCTGATCGCGTTCCTGTTCCTGATCACGCTGTTCGTCTCGCCGTTGCAGACCGCCACCGAGGTGCTCAACGAGGCGCAGAACGCGATCGCCGGCTGGCGGCGCATCCTCGGCGTGCTCGACACGCCACCCGACGTCGCCGACCCCGGCCCGCAGGGCGTCGAGCTGCCCCGCGGGCCGATCTCGGTCTCCTTCGAGGAGGTCGGCTTCGCCTACCCCGGAGGGGTGCCGGTGCTCAGCGAGGTGTCGGTGGACATCCGGCCGCGCTCGCGGATCGCGGTGGTGGGGGAGACCGGCTCGGGGAAGACGACCTTCGCCAAGCTGCTCACCCGCCTGATGGACCCGGTCTCCGGCCGGGTCACCGTGGACGGTGAGGATCTGCGCGGTGTCCGCTTCTCCTCGCTGCGCGAGCGGATCGTCATGGTGCCGCAGGACGGTTTCCTGTTCGACGGGACCCTGGAGGAGAACATCCGTTTCGGCCGCCCGTCGGCGACCGAGGCGGAGATCCGGCTGGCCATGACCGAGCTGGGGCTCACCGACTGGCTGGAGGGCCTGCCCGCGGGCCTTTCCACCCCCGTCGGCCAGCGCGGGGAGTCGCTGTCGGCGGGGGAGCGCCAGCT
This sequence comes from Streptosporangium album, assembly GCF_014203795.1. Lineage (NCBI taxonomy): Bacteria > Bacillati > Actinomycetota > Actinomycetes > Streptosporangiales > Streptosporangiaceae > Streptosporangium > Streptosporangium album. Next base: position 995,644 of record NZ_JACHJU010000002.1, read on the forward strand.
CGTCGCGCTGGCCCGCGCCTACCTGGCCGACCCCGACCTGCTCCTGCTCGACGAGGCCACCTCCGCGGTGGACCCGGCGACGGAGGTACGGCTGGCGCGTGCCCTGGAGGGCGTGACGCGGGGCCGTACCGCCATCTCCATCGCCCACCGGCTGTCGACGGCGGAGGCCGCCGACGAGGTGCTCGTCTTCGACCGGGGGCGCATCGTGCAGCGTGGTCCGCACGCCGAGCTCGTCGAGGAGCCCGGGGTCTACGCCGACCTGCACGCCTCCTGGGTCTCGGCCGCCCGCTCGTAGCGGGCGGCTTCGTCAAGGGTTTTCTCGAAGGGGTGGGGGCCGATCGTCTCGGGATCGGCCCCCAGGTCGTATCCCGCGTCGCGTGGGAGAGACCCCGCCGAGGGTGGTGCGGAGGGTTAACGGCTTCCAGGGGAGGTAAGGAGCGGGGTGAGCGCGAAGTCTCCTCGGGGGTAGGGATCATGTCGGATGTGCTGGGGGAGGACCCCAAGAAGACGCAGTTCCCCGTGCTCGACGTCCGCTCGGCCGTGGCCCGCAGTGACCTGCTGGACGAGCTGTCGAACCTGCGGGTCCTGGACGACGATGACGACGATCCCGTTCTGGTGCGGCTGGACGGCACCCCGGTCGACACCTGGCGGGAGAGGTATCCCTACGGGGAGCGGATGAGCCGGGCCGAGTACGACCGCCTCAAGCGGCTGCTCCAGATCGAGCTGCTCAAGCTGCAGTATTGGATCAAGGACACCGGCGGCCGGCTGGTCGTCCTGTTCGAGGGGCGCGACGCGGCGGGCAAGGGCGGCACGATCAAGCGGTTCATGGAGCACCTCAACCCGCGCGGGGCCGCCGTGGTCGCGCTGGAGAAGCCCAGCGAGCGCGAGAGCACCCAGTGGTACTTCCAGCGCTACGTCTCCCACCTGCCGGCCGCGGGGGAGATGGTCTTCTTCGACCGCTCCTGGTACAACCGCGCGGGAGTGGAACGGGTGATGGGCTTCTGCTCTCCCGAGGAGTATCTGGAGTTCATGGAGCAGGCCCCCGGGTTCGAGCGCATGCTCGTCCGCGACGGCATCCACCTGGTGAAGTTCTGGTTCTCGGTCTCCCGCTCCGAGCAGCGCACCCGGTTCGTGATCCGCCAGGTCGATCCGGTGCGCCAGTGGAAGCTGTCGCCCATGGACCTGCAGTCACTGGACAAGTGGGAGCAGTACACCCAGGCGAAGGAGGACATGTTCCTCTATACCGACACGGAGGACGCGCCGTGGACGGTGATCAAGAGCAACGACAAGAAACGGGCCAGGATCGAGGCCATGCGTCACCTTCTCAGCCGGTTCGAGTACGACAACAAGGACCACGAGGTCGTGGGCGAGCCCGACCCCAGGATCGTCGTCCAGGCGGCCGACCTGTTCGACGACGACCGCACGCGCTGAGCCGGTGGCGCCGGGCCGGACGTCACCCCTGCCCCTGGCTGCGGCACAATTGCCGCATGTCCCTTGACCCCGCCATCGCGGCACGGCTGAAGCGCACCGCTGACGGGCTGGTGCCCGCGATCGTCCAGCAGCACGACACGGGCGAGGTGCTGATGCTCGCCTGGATGGACGACGAGGCCCTGCACCGCACGCTCACCACCGGCCGTGCCACCTACTGGTCGCGCAGCCGCGGAGCCTACTGGGTGAAGGGCGACACCTCCGGTCACGTCCAGCACGTCAGGTCCGCCGCCCTCGACTGCGACGGCGACACGATCCTGCTCAAGGTCGACCAGGTGGGCGCCGCCTGTCACACCGGCGACCGGACCTGTTTCGACGCCGACCCGCTGGCGGTGGACCCGAGGTGACGGCCAGGCGGGCGCTGTGGACCTGGGTGGCCGCCTGCGTGGCGGGCGCCGCGCTCGTGCTGCTCGCCGCCGGGCGCGACTGGTCCACCGTCACCCACGGCACGCGCACGGTGGCGGTCTCCGCCGCGGAGCTGGCCCCCGCCCTCGGCCCGGCGGCGTGGGCGGCGCTCGCCGCGGTGGTCGCCGTGCTCGCGACCCGGGGCGCGTGGCGCAGGGTCATCGGTGCCGTGATCGCGCTCTGCGGGGCGGGCACCCTCGCCTGGGCCTGGCAGGCGAGCCGTACGGACGCGGCGCTGCGGGCGGCCGCCGAGCGGATCCCCATGGCCGAGACCGGCGCCCTGCACGCCGCGCCCGTCGCCGTCTGGCCGCTGGTCGCCGCGGTGGGCGGGCTGCTGCTGGTGGGCGGGGGAGTGGTGGCGGCACTGCGGGGCGCCGGCTGGCCCGGCATGTCCGACCGTTACGACCGCCGCGGGCCGGGCTCCGCGGGCCGTACCGGCGGTGGCGTCCAGAGCGAGCGGGCGTTGTGGGACGCGATCGACCTCGGCGACGATCCGACGGTCGGGCCGGATGACACGGTTGAGCCGGACAAAAAGGATCAATGACAACCATCCGCGCTGCCCTCCGGTCACAACTTGCCTACGGAGCCAGTGGGCTTCCTTGGGCGAGAGGCGGGTTTCGTTAGGATTTCCCCGCAACTCGCATAAGGGGAGTGTTGATGAGTTACGGGAATCAGTCCGGTGGTTACGGACCGCCGCAGGGCGGCGGATACGGCTCCTCCGGCGGATACGGTTCCTCCGGCGGGTACGGCCCGCCGCCCGGCGGTGGCTACGACCCCTACGGTTACGGAGCTCCGCCGCCCCGCGGCAACAACGGCATGTCCATCGCCGCGCTGATCATGGGCATCGCCGGGCTGTTCCTGTGCGGCGTCACCTCGGTCGTGGGTGTCGTGCTCGGTCACGTCTCCCTGAACCAGATCAAGCGGACGGGCGAGGAGGGGCGGGGCATGGCCATCGCCGGCCTGGTCCTGTCCTACTTCGGCGTCGCCTGCTGGCTGGTCGTGCTGGTGGTCTGGCTCGTCGCGATCGGCGTTCTGGCCGGCTCCGCCTCGCTGTCGGGTTACTGACGGCCATCCGCGTCCCTGCTGGGTATCGTGGCCGGTGACGGGGAGAAGCTCAGTCGCCGGTGAAGGGGTGCGGACGGGCCGATGACGACGGGGAACGCGACAGATGTGCGGAGGGCGAGGGCCCTGCTGGTCCCGGCCGGCGTCGCGCTGGCGGCCGGCGCCGCAGTCGCGTTCGTGGGCGCGGTGGACCCGAACGTGCCGGGACACTACCCCACGTGCCCGTTCCTGCTGCTCACCGGCCTCTACTGTCCCGGCTGCGGCGGCCTGCGAGCCGTGTACGCGCTGGCCCACGGCGACCCCGTCACCGCCTTCGGGCTCAATCCCTTCCTCGTGGCCATGGTCCCGCTCCTGGCCTTCCTTTGGGGGCGCTGGACGTTGCGCTCCTGGCGGGGCGGGCCGTTCGACGGGAGGGCCGTACGCCCTGTGTATGTGTGGGCGTTCCTCGTGTCGATGATCCTGTTTTGGATAGTACGAAATATTCCCATTGGGGAATTCTTGGCTCCATAGTCACCGATAGGCGTCACCCCGTGGCGGGGTGACCTCGGCAAGGCCGATAGCATCGGCTGGACAAGGCAATCGATCGGGAGGGGCCTTACTCGTGAGCGAGTGGAGCGAGCGGACCATGGGCACGGCAGCGTTCGCGGACTTGACCTCCGAGGTTCGCGAGGAGGGCAAGTGAGCGTGCTGGAGGAGATCCTCGAAGGAGTCCGAGCCGATCTGGCCGAACGGCAGGAGGCGGTGTCGCTGACCGCGCTCAAGGAGCGGGCCGGTCGGGCGCCCACCCCCCGTGACGCCTACGCGGCGCTGGGGGGCGACCAGGTGGCGGTCATCGCCGAGGTGAAGCGTTCCAGCCCGTCCAAGGGCGCGCTGGCCGCGATCGCCGATCCCGCCGCGCTCGCCGGTGACTACGAGGCCGGTGGCGCCCATGTCATCAGCGTGCTGACCGAGAGGCGCCGCTTCGGCGGCAGCCTCGACGACCTCGCCGCCGTGCGCGCCGTGGTCGACATCCCGGTGCTGCGCAAGGACTTCGTCGTCACCTCCTACCAGCTCTGGGAGGCCCGCGCCTACGGAGCCGATCTGGTGTTGCTGATCGTGGCCGCGCTGGACCAGAACGCGCTGGTCTCGCTCATCGAGCGGGCCGAGTCGATCGGGCTGACCCCGCTGGTCGAGGTGCACACCGAGGAGGAGCTCGACCGGGCGATCGAGGCCGGAGCCAAGATCATCGGCATCAACGCGCGCAACCTCAAGACCCTCGAGGTGGACCGCGACGTCTTCGCCAAGCTGGCCCCGAAGATCCCCGACGGCGTCATCAAGATCGCCGAGTCGGGCGTGCGCGGCCCCCACGACCTGCTCGCCTACGCCAGGGCGGGAGCCGACGCCGTCCTGGTGGGCGAGAGCCTGGTCACCGGCAAGGACCCGCGGGCCGCCGTGGTGGACCTGGTCACCGCCGGCGCCCACCCCGCATCCCGACCAGAGGGGCAGTAAGCAGTGGCAGCGACAGACGGAATCCTTCTCACCCCGGCCGACCTGGCGGGCAACGGCGTCCACGGTGACGATCCGGACGTCCACGGCAAGTTCGGGATCTTCGGTGGACGCTACGTCCCCGAGGCGCTCATCCCGGCGCTGGACGAGGTGGCCGCCGAGTACGACAAGGCCAGGAACGACCTCGCGTTCCTGCGCGAGTTCGACCACCTGCTGCGCACCTACGCCGGGCGGCCGACCACGCTCACCGAGGTGCCCCGTTTCGCCGAGCAGGCGGGTGGAGCCCGGATCATCCTCAAGCGTGAGGACCTGACTCACACCGGCGCCCACAAGATCAACAATGTGCTCGGCCAGGCCCTGCTCACCAAGCGCCTGGGCAAGACCAGGGTGATCGCCGAGACCGGTGCGGGCCAGCACGGTGTGGCCACCGCCACCGCCGCCGCCCTGATGGGCCTGGAGTGCGTGATCTACATGGGGGCCGTCGACTGCGAGCGCCAGGCGCTCAACGTCGCCCGCATGAAGCTGCTCGGCGCCACCGTCGTCCCGGTCACCAACGGCAGCCAGACCCTCAAGGACGCCATCAACGAGGCCTTCCGCGACTGGGTCGCCAACGTCGACCGCACCCACTACCTGTTCGGCACGATCGCGGGCCCGCACCCGTTCCCGGAGATCGTCCGCGACTTCGCCCGCATCATCGGCGTCGAGGCCCGCCGCCAGATGCTGGAGCTGACCGGCAGGCTCCCGGACGCCGTCGCCGCCGCGGTCGGCGGCGGTTCCAACGCGATCGGCATCTTCCACGCCTTCATCGGCGACGAGGGCGTCCGGCTCCATGGCTACGAGGCGGCCGGCCACGGCCTGGAGAGCGGCAAGCACGCCCTCACGCTCACCGAGGGTTCCATCGGGGTCCTGCACGGCTCGCGCACCTACGTCCTGCAGGACGACGAGGGCCAGACGATCGAGTCCCACTCGATCTCCGCCGGCCTCGACTATCCGGGCGTCGGTCCCGAGCACGCCTGGCTCAAGGACACCGGCCGCGCCTCCTACCACGGAATCACCGACGCCGAGGCGATGGAGGCCTTCGCGCTGCTCGCCCGCACCGAGGGCATCATCCCGGCGATCGAGTCCTCCCACGCGCTCGCCGGCGCACTCAAGCTCGGCCGCGAGATGGGCCCCGAGGCGACCATCCTGGTCAATCTCTCGGGCCGTGGTGACAAGGACATGGGCACCGCCATGAAGTACTTCAACCTCTGACGACCGCTTGCTTCCCCTCCGGCGTGGCCGGAGGGGACTAAAAGGCCCGAACCGCAACGGAACCCAAGATGACGACTCTTCAGACGGTGTTCGCCAAGGCGAAGGCGGATGATCGTGCCGCCCTCATCGGCTACCTGCCGGCCGGATTCCCCACGAAGGACGGCGCGATCAAGGCCGCCGCCGCCATGGTGGAGGCGGGCTGCGACGTGATCGAGATCGGCCTCCCTTACTCCGATCCGCTCATGGACGGCCCGACGATCCAGGACGCCGTGCACCGGTCGCTGACCAACGGCACCCGCATCGCCGACGTGCTGCGCACCGTCGAGGGTGTGGCCCGGACGGGCGCCGCCACGCTGGTCATGACCTACTGGAATCCGATCGACCGCTACGGCGCCGACCGGTTCGCCCGTGACCTGGCGAACGCGGGCGGGGTGGGCACCATCACCCCCGATCTGACCCCGGAGGAGTCCGAGCCCTGGCGTGCGGCCTCCTCCGCTGCCGGGATCGACACCGTCTTCCTGGTCGCGCCGAGCTCTCCGGAGAGCCGCATCAAGGCCGTCGTCGACTGTTGCACCGGTTTCGTCTACGCGGCCTCGCTGATGGGCGTCACCGGCGCCCGTGAGTCGGTCGGCGAGGCCGCTCAGGGGCTGGTGGAGCGGACCCGTCTGCAGACCGACAGGCCGATCTGCGTCGGGCTGGGTGTGGGCACCGGCAAGCAGGCGGCCGAGGTGGCCCGCTACGCCGACGGCGTCATCGTGGGCTCGGCGTTCATCCGCCGTCTCCTGGACGCCCCCGACGAGGCCTCCGGCCTGGCGGCGGTCCGCGAGCTGGGCGCCGAGCTGGCGGCGGGCGTCAGAGGCTAAACCTCCGCCCTGTGATGCGGCCGTCCGATGGGATGGTCGCATCCTCGTTTCCCGTCGTCTTGAATGTGGCTCCGCCGTGTGCCGTACGGCAGGGCGAAGGTGCCGTCTGACCCTACTGGAGCGGTAGTTCGCCGTAGGATGCTGCCTGCTGTGCCGGGCCTCACCTGCGTGTTTCCGGTAGGGCGACCCTCCGGTTTCCTGTCCGGTAAATAACTTATTCGACGCTTATCTAGCTCGTGATGGGGTTTTCTCCAGATATACCCGTATCCGTGGGGGTATGTCATAAATGGGGGCCCGGAATAGGAGACGATGGTGCTCGTGACTTCTGACAAGCCCGTGCTTCGTCGGTCGCGTTCGGCGAGTTCGGCGCTACCCTGGGTGACGACCGTCTCCCGGCTGGTGCTGGCGGGCGTCCTGATCTTCGCCGGCTGGGGAAAGATCGGCACCCCTGTGCTGTCCGTACAGTCGGTCAAGGCATACGAACTGCTTCCGGACTCGCTCGCCACGGTGGTCGGCTACGGCCTGCCCATCCTGGAGATCGTCATAGGGGTGTTGCTGGTTGTCGGGCTGCTCAGCCGTGTGGCGGGCATCGTCTCCGCGCTGCTCATGCTGGCGTTCGTCATCGGCATCGCCTCGGTGTGGGCGCGCGGGCTGCGGATCGACTGCGGCTGCTTCGGTGGCGGCGGTCAGCTCAAGGCCGGGGTGGAGCCCGACTACCTCATCGACATCCTGCGGGACTCCGGTCTCTTCGTGCTCGGTGTCGTCGTCGCCTGGCTGCCGCCGGGACGCTTCGCTCTGGACTCCGCGCTGGGGCTGGCCCCCGAGCAGCGGTCGCATGACGACGATGACGACATCGAGGGCGACGACGAGAAACCCTACGAAAAGGAGAACCACTGATGGGCAAGGCCGCGCGGGATCAGTCGGCGCGTGACCGAATCAAGGCGCAGCGCGAGGAGCAGCGGCAGAAGGAGCGGCTCCGGCGCATCGTGACGATCACGGCGGTGGCGGTCGTCGCGCTCGGTGCCGTCGGGGCCGGCTGGTGGTACGCCGCCCAGGGGAGCAAGTCCGAGCAGGTCGCCGAGGCGTTGGCGCCGATCACCGTCGCCGCCGACGGCTCCGTGGTGATGGCCAAGCCGGGTGTGGAGAAGCCCGTGCTGGACGTCTACGAGGACTTCCAGTGTCCCGCCTGCAAGGCGCTGGAGGAGACCAGCGGCGCCACGATCAAGAACCTGGCCGCCGAGGGCAGGGCAAAGGTGGTCTACCACTCGATCACGATCTTCCCTCAGGAGATGAACAAGGGCGTGACCCGCGCTAACTCCGTCCGCGCCGGAGCGGCCTCCCGCTGCATCCCCGGTGGCGCCCCGTGGGCCAAATACCACGACAGACTGTTCAAGGAGCAGCCGTCGGAGACGGTCGAGGGCTTCAAGATCGAGGACCTGGTCGCCTGGGGCAAGGACGCGGGGGTCACCACTCCAGGCTTCGACACCTGCGTGACCAAGCAGGAGAAGGCCGCCCAGCACATCGAATACAGCACCAAGGTCCTGGAGTCGGCGAAGCTCAAGGGCACCCCGACGCTGAAGCTCAACGGCACCGAGGTGGACAACGACGTCGCTTTCAAACCGGGCGATCTGCGCAAGGCCGTCCTTGATGCGGCCAAGTAGCCCGGGACACGGTAACGTCACCTGACATGCCCCTCGCCTCGATTCCCAGTCCCTCCCAGGGGGTCTGGTACCTCGGCGTGGTCCCCATCAGGGCCTACGCATTGTGCATCGTGCTCGGTGTCATCGTGGCCGTCATCATCGGTGAGCGCCGCTGGCGCGCCCGTGGTGGCGCGCCCGGCACCATCGTGGACCTCGCAGTCTGGGCCGTGCCGTTCGGCCTGGTCGGCGGGCGTCTCTACCACGTCATCACCGACTGGCAGCTCTACTTCGGGCCGGACGCGCCGAACAGGCCCATTGAGGCGCTGTTCATCTGGAACGGCGGGCTGGGCATCTGGGGTGCCGTCGCGCTCGGCGCCCTGGGCGTGTGGTTCGGCTGCCGCAGCCGGGGACTCTCCCTGTCCGCGGTGGCCGACACCGTGGCCCCCGCCATCGTCGTCGCCCAGGCCATCGGCCGCTGGGGCAACTACTTCAACCAGGAGCTGTTCGGCAGCCCGACCGACCTGCCGTGGGGCCTGGAGATCGACCCCGACCGGCCGGGCACGGTGGCGGGCGTGTCGACCTACCACCCCACGTTCCTGTACGAGTCGATCTGGGACCTGGGCCTGGCCCTCGTCCTGATCTGGGCCGGTCGCAAGCTCGCGCTCCGTCACGGCCGGGTGTTCGCCCTCTACGTCGCGGGCTACACCCTGGGCCGGTTCTGGATCGAGGGCCTGCGGATCGACGCCGCCCACCACATCCTCGGCCTGCGGCTCAACCAGTGGACCTCGATCATCCTGTTCGTCGCGGCGCTGGCCTACTTCTGGTACGCCGGAAGGAAGACCGGCGAGGAGTCCGTCGGCGCCACCCCGGAGCTCGCGCCGGACGGTGAGGACGCCGTCGATCCGGCGCACCCGTCTGACCAGGCCGACGAGGCCGAGAAGGACGAGCACGACGATGGACCGGGCAGGGCCGCGGCCTCCCAGGAGGAGATCACGCCGCACACCGTATCCGGGGGAGAGAAAGAGAAGCGGTAGCCGATGAGCACAGGCGGGTCCAGCGGACGCGCGGAGATCCATCACGCACACCGTGACGTCAACGGCGGCTGGCTGCGGCCGTCGGTGTTCGGTGCGATGGACGGGCTGGTCTCCAACTTCGCCCTGATCGCGGGTGTCGCCGGCGGCACGGCCAGCACCAAGGTCATCGTGCTGGCCGGGATGGCCGGGCTTGCCGCGGGCGCGTTCTCCATGGCCGGCGGTGAGTACGTCTCGGTGGCCAGTCAGCGGGAGCTCGCCATGGCCGAGATCGACATCGAGCGGCGCGAGCTCCAGCGCAACCCCGAATCCGAGCAGGAGGAGCTCGCCAAGCTCTACGAGTCGCGCGGCGTCGATCCCGACCTGGCGGCCGAGGTGGCCAGGCAGATCTCCCGCGACCCCGAGAAGGCGCTGGAGGTGCACGCCCTGGCCGAGCTCGGGGTCACCCCGGACGACCTGCCCTCGCCCAGGACCGCCGCCGTCTCGTCGTTCCTGTCCTTCGGCGTGGGCGCGGTCCTGCCGCTCCTGCCCTATCTGCTGGGGGTCACCAGCCTGGTGAGCTCGGCGGTGATCTCCTGCGTGGCCCTGTTCGGCGCGGGGGCGCTCGTCTCCCGGGTCACCGCGCGCAGCTGGTGGTACAGCGGGCTGCGCCAGCTCGTCGTCGGCGTGGTCGCGGCGAGTCTGACCTTCGCCCTCGGTCATCTGCTGGGAGGGGGTGGGCTGTGATGGGCACCCCTGCCCGCAAGCGCCGCCGCACCCCGGCCAAGGAGCAGACCTGGAGCATCCCCCGGCTGGAGGAGTGGGGGCTGAGCCGGGGCCAGCAGCGGCTGCTCGTGATCATCGCGTCGGTGGCCGGCGTGCTGGTCGCCGCGGTCGTCCTGACCTTCGTCGTCGGCTCGCTGGGCAACGACTTCGTGCCCCAGCGGGCCACCGCCGCGGCCATCTCCACCCAGCCACGGCCGGACGCCTACAAGGGCTGGGTCTCGCCGAAGCTGTTTGCGCCGATCGCGCAGAGCAAGGCCGACCCGGCCCCGCTGACCCTGAAGGACATCTTCGCCGAGAGGGTCCTCAAGGAGGGCAAGATCACCCTGAAGCTGGCGGCGGGCACCAAGCTGGACGCCGACTGCTCGGTGGCGGTCTGGGGACAGGGCCTGGTCGACCAGCTCGCCCAGTCCGGCTGCACCCAGGCGGCCCGGGGCGTCTACGCCAGCGCCGACGGCCGCTACGTCGCCCAGTACACCCTGCTGAACCTGCGTGACACCGCCTCCGCCGACGCCCTCGTCCAGTCCCTGACGGCCCTGCACCGGGGCGGCTGGACCAATCCGCTGGAGTCGGGCAGGGCGCGTTTCCCGGCCGATGGCTACACCGAGGCCAGCGGTCATGCCATGGGCCACTACGCGGGCCTGGTCTGGATCGGCCGGACCGACGGCGCCGAACCGGGGCCCAAGGACGACTTCGTCTCCCTGTCCCTGGCGGTCCGCGGTGCGGAGAAGGTGGTGTTCCGCCGCGTCGTCGCGGCCACTCCCCCCTCCTAGACCTGCGCGACACCAGCGGTCGCAGTAGGCTCATCGGTCATGCGCAAGTGGATCGCCGTCGCCGCCGTGCTGGTCGTCGTCATCGCGGGGGCGGCGTTCCTCCTGCTAGGGGGCGACGGGGACGCCCCGCGCCCGGCCGCCTTCCGGAGCGAGCCGACCACGGCACACTACGCACCGATCGCCACCCGCGCCGCCGACCCCGAGCCGCTGACCGAGGCGGAGATGTTCCCCGGCGGATCGGTGACCTCGGGCCAGACCACGCTCGCGAGCAAGGAGACCGAGACGATCACCGACTGCGCCTCGGTGGTGTGGGGGAGCGCCGAGGACGCGGTGACGGGCTGCACCCAGGTGCTGCGGGCCCGCTACGCCTCCCCGGACGACAGGGTCTCCGGGCAGTTCCTCATCTTCAACCTGGCCGACTCCGCCGCGGCGGACAGGCTTGTGACCGCTCTCAGAGACGGCGGTTTCGTACGGCCGGCTCCCGGCACCCCCGCCGGTTTCGACGCCTCCCGCAGCTGGGCGCAGGCGCGGGCGCTGGGACACTACGTCACCGTGAGCTGGGTCGCCCCGGTGGGGCGCGCGAGCCGGGTGGACCTCACCTACCCGCAGGTCGCGGTGGACAGCCTCAGCCTGGTGATCCAGCGGCGTCTGCTGCGGTGAGGGAGGCCGTCACCGCGGCGGGGAGCTCCTCCAGGCGGTGGGCGGGCAGTTCGAGGACGGTGACGTCGTCGGCCCAGGGCGCGACGTCGGTGACGAGCGCCCTGGCCTGCTTCTTGGTCAGGTCTCCCCGGGCCTTGATGAGCCCCTCACGCCAGGTGTTGGCGAGCTTGCCGTGGGCGTTGTCCAGGATGCGGCGCAGGATCCGCCCGGAGTCCGTCGCCGGGGGCGGCAGCCGTACGGCATGGACCGTCGCGCCCTCGGCGGTCAGCTCGTAGACCGCCGACAGCGGGCCGGTGGTGAGGCCCTGCGGCGGTCCGGCCAGGGTGAGGAGGACGTGCTGGGCGCGGGTGGCCAGCAGAAGCCGGGGGAGCGCCGCCTCCAGACCGGCCGGTACGGCTATCGCCACTCTGGCGGGGTCGCTGGCGTAGGGCTTGGCGAGCCAGGTCGTCAGGCGAGCCCGGGGCGTCTTGGGGAGCAGGTCCTTCGGCCAGTCGCCGACGAGCACGCCGGGGGCGTCCGAGGCCTGGCCGAGGGCGGCCAGCGTGGGGGAGGCCGGGGCTGCGGACTCGACGGACTGGGGGCCGTGGGTGTAGATGGCGGCGCCGAAGCCGTCGACGCGGGCCGCCACGGCGGGCCAGGTCTTGGTGGTGGGGCGCAGGATGTAGAGGTCGGCGGCCGAACCGATGGCCTCGGCGCCGTGGTAGCGGTTGAAGTCGGGATAGATCGCCTCGTTGACGAGGTTGAGCTGGGACAGGGCGTGCTGCACCTTGAAAGCGAGGGCCGGGGTGCGTTCGCTGGCCCCGTAGGCCAGCAGGATCCTGCCCCGCTCGCGGTCGCGGAGCCCCTCCACGGCGCGGGCGGTGAACAGCCCGACGCCCTCGGGGGTGTAGGGCGGATCGGTCAGGGCCAGGTCGGCCCAGGACTGCGCGGACGCGGGCAGGCCCAGGCGCAGGTCGGCCCAGCGGGTCCGTACGTTGAGACCGGAGCGGTCGGCCTCCTCGGCGATGTAGGCCAGGATGCGCTCGTCGATGTCGACCACGGTCACCTCGACGCCCGGGTGCAGCATCGCGGTCGCCAGCGAGGTCAGGTCGTGGTCGCCCACGCACAGGAGCCGGGCTCCGTCCAGCCAGAACCGGGCGTCCAGCAGCAGGGCCCTGCGGACCACGGTGTCGGCGGTCGCGGCCACGTGGTCCAGCGCCTGGCGGCCGCGGGGCGCCTTGGCGACGAGCTCCTCCATCCGCGTCACCAGATCGGTGTGATGGGGCAGCAGGTGTGCCACCGGGTCGGCCGGCGGCATCCCGCCTCCCACGAGGCCGACCAGTGGCTCCCGGAGCCGGAAGCGGTCACCTGAGCGCTCCAGCTCGACCTCGCGCAGCAGGGACTCGACGGTCCGCCGCGACGTCGCGCTCTCCCGGACGAGATCGGCCAGAGTCCACCAGCGGCCGTCGCCCAGGAACGCCAGCACCGTCCGCAGCCGCCTGCCGTCCACACCCGCCTGCGCGATGAGCGCCGCAATCGCTTCCATGGGGCCACCCTAGATCCCCCACCTGGAATGTTCTGCCCGGCCGCGTCGTTACACCAAGCAGGTAGATGCGTACCAAATGCTCGCTATATGGACTGAGTAGGCACGTTTCCGGCAGGGTACGGTAATGTCTACACACTACGCAGCAGGGCCAACGTCGTCCCTTTGCTTGTCCAGAGAAGCAAGACGACGGGAGGGATTCAATGCCTGCTGCCCACCTCGGCTTCCCCGAGCCCCAGGGCCTGTACCACCCCTCGCACGAGCACGACGCCTGTGGTGTCGCCATGGTCGCGGACGTGGCCGGACGCCGCAGCCACGACATCGTCGAGAAGGCTCTGACGGCCCTCTGCAATCTCGATCACCGAGGGGCCCAGGGTAGCGAACCGGACACCGGCGACGGAGCCGGAATCCTGACGCAGATCCCTGACTCCTTCTTCCGCGCGGTGACGGCCTTCCCGCTGCCCGCGACGGGCGCCTACGCCGTCGGCATGGCCTTCCTGCCCTCCGACGCCGAGGCCCGCGAGATCGCCGTGCGGATGATCGAGGAGATCGCGGCGGAGGAGGGCCTGACGGTTCTCGGGTGGCGTGACGTGCCTGTCGACCAGACCCTCCCCGGGCCGAGCGCCCGCGCGGTGATGCCGTCCTTCCGGCAGCTCTTCGTGAGCTCCCCGGGTGGCGAGAGCGGCCTGGAACTGGACCGCCTGGCCTTCTGCCTGCGCAAGCGGGCCGAGCACGAGGCGGACGTCTACTTCCCCTCGCTGAGCGCCCGGACGCTCGTCTACAAGGGCATGCTCACCCCGCTGCAGGTCGAGTCGTTCTTCCCCGACCTGAGTGACGAGCGCTACGAGACCGCGATCTCGCTGGTCCACTCGCGCTTCTCCACCAACACCTTCCCGTCGTGGCCGCTGGCGCACCCCTACCGCTATGTCGCCCACAACGGCGAGATCAACACGGTCAAGGGCAACCGCAACTGGATGCGGGCCCGCGAGGCCATGCTGAAGACCGCCGCCCTCCCCGGCGAGCTGTCGCGGCTCTTCCCGATCTGCGACCCGGACGGCTCCGACACCGCCTCCTTCGACGAGACGCTGGAACTGCTCCATCTCGCCGGGCGCAAGCTGCCGCACGCGGTGCTGATGATGATCCCCGAGGCGTGGGAGAACCACACCGAGATGGACCCCGCGCGGCGGGCGTTCTACGAGTTCCACTCCACCCTCCTGGAGGCGTGGGACGGCCCGGCCTCGATCACCTTCTCCGACGGCACCCTGGTCGGCGCGGTCCTCGACCGCAACGGCCTGCGCCCCGGCCGGTTCTGGGTCACCGCCGACGGCCTGGTCGTGCTGGCCTCCGAGGCGGGCGTGCTCGACATCGCCCCTCAGGACGTGGTCCGCAAGGGACGCCTGCAGCCCGGCAAGATGTTCCTGATCGACACCGAGCTCGGCAAGATCATCGAAGACGACGAGATCAAGGCGGAGCTCGCCGCCGAGTTGCCCTACGGCGATTGGCTGCACGCCGGGCTGGTCCGCTTCGAGGAACTGCCCGCCCGCTCGCGCGAGATCCCGACCCACGAGGCGCTGATCAAGCGGCAGCAGACCTTCGGCTACACCGAGGAAGAGCTGCGGATCATCCTGTCGCCGATGGCCAAGGCGGGTGCCGAGCCGATCGGCTCGATGGGCACCGACACCCCGGTCGCGGTGCTCAGCGAGAAGCCCCGGCTCCTGTTCGACTACTTCAGCCAGCTGTTCGCGCAGGTCACCAATCCGCCGCTGGACGCCATCCGCGAGGAACTCGTCACCTCCCTGGCCAGTACGCTCGGCCCCGAGGGCAACCTGCTGGACCCGGGCCCGGCCTCCTGCCGCCAGCTCGTGCTGCCGTATCCGGTGATCGACAACGACGAGCTCGCGAAGATCATCCATATCAACGACGAGGGCGCGCTCCCGGGCTTCCATCCGTATGTCGTCTCCGGCCTGTACGAGGTCGCCGGCGGCGGGGAGGCGCTGCTGCGCCGCATCGAGGAGATCCGCGCCGAGGTCTCGGCCGCGATCGAGGGCGGGGCGCGGATCATCGTGCTCTCCGACCGGGGCTCCTCCGGCGTCCTGGCGCCGATCCCGTCGCTGATGCTCACCGGAGCGGTCCACCACCACCTCATCGCCGAGAAGACCCGCACCCGGGCCGGCCTGGTCATCGAGACCGGCGAGGCCCGCGAGGCCCACCACATGGCGCTCCTCGTCGGCTACGGCGCGGGCGCGGTCAACCCCTACCTCGCCATCGAGACCGTCGAGGACATGGTCGACTCCGGTGCCCTGGGGATCGACAAGCACAAGGCCGTGCGCAACCTCATCAAGGCGTACGGCAAGGGCGTGCTGAAGGTCATGTCCAAGATGGGGGTGTCCACCGTCGCCTCCTACACCGGTGCGCAGATCTTCGAGGCGCTGGGGCTCGGCAAGGACGTCATCGACTCCTGCTTCGCCGGGACGACCTCCCGCCTGGGCGGCGTCGGCTTCGACGTCCTGGCCCAGGAGGTCGCGCTCCGCCACGGCCGGGCCTACCCCCGGGCCGAGAACGCCCACCGCCGCCTGGAGGTCGGCGGGGAGTACCAGTGGCGCCGCGAGGGCGAACCGCACCTGTTCAACCCCGAGACCGTGTTCAAGCTGCAGCACGCCACCCGCTCGCGCCGCTACGAGATCTTCAAGGAGTACACCGGCCTGGTGGACTCCCAGGCCGAGAAGCTGATGACGCTGCGCGGCCTGTTCAAGTTCAGGGACGGCGTCCGCGAGCCGGTCCCGATCGACGAGGTCGAGCCGGTCTCCGAGATCGTCAAACGGTTCTCCACCGGCGCGATGTCCTACGGCTCCATCTCGATGGAGGCGCACGAGACCATCGCGATCGCGATGAACCGGCTGGGCGGCAAGTCCAACACCGGAGAGGGCGGAGAGGACCCCGAGCGGCTCCACGACCCCGCCCGCCGTTCGGCCATCAAGCAGGTGGCCTCGGGCCGGTTCGGCGTGACCTCGGAGTATCTGGTCAACGCCGACGACATCCAGATCAAGATGGCGCAGGGCGCCAAGCCCGGCGAGGGCGGCCAGCTTCCCGGCCACAAGGTCTACCCGTGGATCGCCAAGACCCGGCACTCCACCCCGGGCGTCGGCCTCATCTCGCCGCCGCCGCACCACGACATCTACTCCATCGAGGACCTCGCCCAGCTCATCCACGACCTGAAGAACGCCAACCCGGTCGCCCGCGTGCACGTCAAGCTCGTGGCCGAGGTCGGCGTCGGCACGGTCGCGGCGGGCGTGTCCAAGGCTCACGCGGACGTCGTGCTCATCTCCGGTCACGACGGAGGCACCGGTGCCTCCCCACTGACCTCGCTGAAGCACGCGGGCGCCCCCTGGGAGCTCGGCCTGGCCGAGACCCAGCAGACGCTGCTGCTCAACGGCCTGCGCGACCGGATCGTCGTGCAGGTGGACGGCCAGCTCAAGACCGGCCGCGACGTGGTCGTCGCCGCGCTGCTCGGCGCCGAGGAGTACGGTTTCGCCACCGCCCCGCTGATCGTCTCGGGCTGCGTGATGATGCGCGTCTGCCACCTGGACACCTGCCCGGTCGGCGTCGCCACCCAGAACCCCGAGCTGCGCAAGCGCTTCACCGGCAAGCCCGAGTTCGTGGTCAACTTCTTCGAGTTCATCGCCGAGGAGATCCGCGAATACCTCGCCGCACTGGGCTTCCGCAGCCTGGACGAGGCCATCGGCCACGCCGAGCTGCTGGACACCACCCCGGCCGAGCACCACTGGAAGGCCGCGGGCCTGGACCTGGCGCCGATCCTGCACCAGCCGGAGCTGCCCGAGAGTGCCGCGCTCCGCCGTACGCAGGGGCAGGACCACGGGCTGGAGGCGGCGCTGGACCACACGCTGATCCAGCTCGCCGAGGGAGCGCTCAAGGACGGCCGGCGGGTCACCCTGGAGCTGCCCATCCGCAACGTCAACCGCACGGTCGGCACCATGCTCGGCCACGAGGTGACCAAGCGGTACGGCGGAGCCGGGCTCCCCGACGACACCATCGAGGTCCGGTTCACCGGCTCGGCGGGCAACTCCTTCGGCGCCTTCGTGCCCAAGGGCGTCACGCTGCGCCTGACCGGCGACGCCAACGACTACCTCGGCAAGGGCCTGTCGGGCGGCCGGATCACTCTCCAGCCGCACGACGAGGCCCCGCTGGAGGGGAACATCATCGCCGGGAACGTCGGCCTGTACGGCGCGACCTCCGGTGAGGCGTTCGTCCGCGGCGTCATGGGGGAGCGGTTCTGCGTCCGCAACTCCGGCGCCACCGCGGTCGTCGAGGGCGTCGGCGACCACGGCTGCGAATACATGACGGGCGGCAGGGTGGTCGTCCTGGGCCCGACCGGCCGCAACTTCGCGGCGGGCATGTCCGGCGGCGTCGCCTACCTGCTCGACCTCAACCCCGACCGCGTCAACCGCGAGATGGTGGAGATCGAGACGCTGGACGCGGCCGAGTCCGAGACGCTGCGGGAGATCGTCGAGGCGCACCTGACGGAGACCGGCTCCACGGTCGCCAAGGCACTCCTCACCGACTGGGATCCGGCCCGGTTCAGCAAGATCATGCCGGTGGACTACAAGCGGGTCCTGCGGGCCGCCGAGGCCGCGCGCATCGAGGGCCGAGACGTCGACGAGGCGGTCATGACCGCTGCGGTTCAGGGATAAGGGGGGCATACCGATGGCTGACCCGAAGGGTTTCCTCACTCACGGGCGCGAGCTGCCGGCGCGCCGCCCGGTGGACGTGCGCATCCGCGACTGGCGGGAGGTCTACCAGGACTTCCCCCGGCCGGAACTGACCAAGCAGGCCGCGCGCTGCATGGACTGCGGCATCCCGTTCTGCCACAACGGCTGCCCGCTGGGCAACCTCATCCCCGAGTGGAACGACCTGGTCTACCGCGACGGCTGGCGCGAGGCCATCGAGCGGTTGCACGCCACCAACAACTTCCCGGAGTTCACCGGCCGCCTGTGCCCGGCGCCGTGCGAGGCGGCGTGCGTGCTCGGCATCAACTCCGACCCCGTCGCGATCAAGCGGGTCGAGGTCGAGATCATCGACCGTGCCTTCGACGAGGGCTGGGTCACCCCCCAGCTCCCGGCGTCGAAGACCGGCAAGCGGGTCGCGGTCGTCGGGTCGGGCCCCGCGGGCCTGGCCGCCGCCCAGCAGCTCACTCGGGCCGGGCACGACGTGGTGGTGTTCGAGCGCGCCGACCGGATCGGCGGCCTGCTCCGCTACGGCATCCCCGAGTTCAAGATGGAGAAGCGCCACATCGACCGCAGGCTCGAGCAGATGCGGGCCGAGGGCACCGAGTTCCGTACCGGCGTCAACGTCGGCGTCGACATCACCGCGGCACAGCTGCGCGAGGAGTTCGACGCCATCGTCCTGGCGGGCGGCGCGACCCAGTGGCGGGACCTGCCCGTCGCCGGGCGTGACCTGGGAGGCGTCTACCAGGCGATGGAGTACCTCCCGCCGTCCAACAAGGTCCAGGAGGGCGACTACCCGGTCTCGCCGATCAGCGCCGAGGGCAAGCACGTGGTCGTGATCGGCGGCGGCGACACCGGAGCCGACTGCATCGGCACCGCGATCCGCCAGGGCGCAGCGTCGGTCACCCAGCTGGAGATCATGCCTCAGCCTCCGGCGGACCGTCCGGGCAGCCAGCCGTGGCCCACGTTCCCCATCCTGTTCAAGATGGAGAGCGCCCACGAGGAACTGGCCGGCGGCGGCGGCGACCGGGTCTACGCGGTCTCCACCACCGAGTTCGTGGGTGACGCCGACGGCAACGTGCGGGCGCTGCGGCTGGTCGAGGTGGAGGGCCCGGCGGCCGGGTTCGCGCCGATACCCGGCACCGAGCGGGAGATCCCCGCGGAGCTGGTCACCCTGTCGATGGGCTTCGTCGGCCCGCAGAAGGCGGGTCTGCTGGAGGATCTGGCCTCGGTCGCCGGGGACGAGTTCTTCGACGCGCGGGGCAACGTCGCGCGGGACAAGGGCTACATGTCGTCGGTGGACGGCGTGTTCGTCGCCGGTGACATGGGCCGCGGGCAGTCCCTGATCGTCTGGGCGATCGCCGAGGGCCGCTCGGCCGCCTCGGCGGCCGACCGCTACCTCACCGGTCAGACGGCACTGCCGGTGGCGATCCCGCCGACGGCCCGTCCCCTGGTCTGATCGTCTCGCCGGGTCTCCCGGCCCCGGCGGGCCGCGCGCCTGTGGCGGGGGTCCCGGCAGTACCGGGAAAATTTTCAGCGGATCCTGCTGACCAGCGATGATGTGTGACATCCAGACAAGATCGCTGGCTACC
Organism: Streptosporangium album; assembly: GCF_014203795.1. Taxonomy (NCBI): domain Bacteria; kingdom Bacillati; phylum Actinomycetota; class Actinomycetes; order Streptosporangiales; family Streptosporangiaceae; genus Streptosporangium; species Streptosporangium album. The sequence continues at coordinate 1,014,920 of NZ_JACHJU010000002.1, forward strand.
GTTGCCTGTGAGTGTGCTTTGGTAAGCGCGCTCTCAGGCAGCTTCCGGCTTGCGCCGGAGCGTTCCCCGTTTCCGGGGTTCCCGTTTCGCCGGTGCGTGCCCGGCACGGACACCGGGACTTACCGCTCCTCCACGGGCGTTTGCCGCACGTGTGGCAGGCGGGAATCTCCGCCTTTAGGACTCTGTTGGCCGATTCGAGTGGTGATCATCGTTTGACGTGACACGGTGGAGGAACCCTCTTGCAGACAGTGTGTGGAGGAGGTTCTGCCATGTCTCTGCGTCCCTGTCCCGCTGGTGAGGTGCCGGAATCAACCGTCCGGATAGCATGGGCGGCTTTCCCCAAGGGATGTCTGGCGGTGCGGGTCCGTGATGAACTCGGTCCGTTCTTCGAAGACGAGCAGTTCGTCGAGGCGTTTCCTGCGCGGGGCGGACCTGGGCTGTCTCCCGGGATACCGGCGCCGGTGTCGGTGCTGCAGTTCGCCGAAGGGCTGAGCGATCGGCAGGCCGCCGACGCGGTGCGCGGGCGGATCGACTGGAAGTACGGCGGTGGTCTCGGCCGAGTGGATCGAACGGTATGGGGCGCGGGTGGACGCCTATCGGTTCCCCAAGGGGGAAGACGCCCGGACCCGGTGGGCTCTGAGTGTCGGGACCGATGGTTTCGCCCTACGATCCACAGGCGCATTACGGCGTCAAACGCGGCTCGGGCTGGTGCGGCTACAAGGTCCACCTGAGCGAGACCTGTGACGAGGACACCCCCATCTGATCACCAACGTGGCCACGACCAACGCCTGCACCGGCGATATCGAGCTGACCGCACCGGTCCATGCCGCGCTGGAGCGACGCGGGCTACGACCCGGTGAACACGCGGTCGATGCCGGATACATCAGCGCCGCGCTCATCGTTTCGGCCCAGAGCGCCTACGGGATCGAGCTGCTCGGGCCGGTCGGGATCGACACCACCGGGCCGGGGCAGGCCCAGGCTGGGCTGACGCAGGAGGACTTCGTCATCGAAAACCTCCAGCGTGGAGACCCCGGGCTTTGGCCCTGGGGAGGAAACGCGGCACGGTGCCGCACGGTTTAAATCGAACATGCGCGCGATTTTCAGCTGATCGTTCGGTACGATGCGAGGCGTGGCGCAGATCGTGAAGCGGGCGTTCAAGTTCCGCTTCTACCCGACCCCCGAGCAGGCTGATGAGCTTGCCCGGACGTTCGGCTGCGTCCGCCTCGTCTACAACAAGGCCCTGCAGGAGCGGACCCGCGCCTACCGGTCGGAAGGCCGCAAGGTCTCCTACGTGGAATCGTCGGCCGCGCTGACGGAGTGGAAACGCACCGAGGAGCTGGATTTCCTGGCCGAGGTGTCGTCGGTGCCGTTGCAGCAGGCGTTGCGGCACCTGCAGACGGCGTTTGCGAACTTCTTCGCCCAGCGGGCCGGGTACCCGGCGTTCAAGTCCCGGAAGAAGTCCCGGCTGTCGGCCGAGTACACCCGCTCGGCGTTCCGCTACCACGACGGGCGGCTCACCCTGGCGAAGATGGACGCCCCGCTGAACATCGTGTGGTCGCGCCCGCTGCCCGAGGGGGCCGATCCGTCCACGGTGACCGTGTCGAAGGACGCGGCCGGGCGCTGGTCGGTGTCGATCCTGTGTGAGGACACCGTCCGGCCTCTGGACCCGACCTCGGACATGGTCGGGGTGGACGCCGGGATCACCGCGCTGGTCACCCTGTCGCGTCCGATTCCGGGCGTGACCGACGACGACGGCAAGGTCACCAACCCCCGCCACGAACGCGCCGACCGCAGGAGACTCGCCCGCGCGCAGCGGATACCGGCCCGCAAGGAGAAGGGGTCGGCGAATCGGGACAGGGCGAGGGTGAAGGTCGCCCGGGTGCATGCCCGGATCACCGACCGTCGCCGCGATGTCCTGCACAAGCTCACCACCGCGATCGTCCGCGAGAACCAAGTGGTCGTGATCGAGGATCTCACCGTGCGTAACCTGGTGAAAAACCACAGCCTGGCCCGCGCGATCTCTGATGCCTCCTGGCGGCAGATGCGCACCATGCTGGAGTACAAGGCGCAGTGGTACGGGCGGGAGCTGCTGGTGGTGGACCGGTGGTTTCCCTCCTCGAAGCTGTGCTCGGCGTGCGGCGCGCTCCAGCGGTTCATGCCGCTGAACGTCCGCGACTGGGTGTGCGCCTGTGGCGTGGTCCATGACCGTGATGTGAACGCCGCGAAGAACATCCTCGCCGCCGGGCTGGCGGAGAGGTGAAACGCCTGTGGAGCCGGTGTAAGACCTCAAGGGCGCAGGCCCGGCGGGCGACTGGCGGTGAAGCAGGAAACTCCACCCGTGAGGGTGGGAATCCTCCGGCTTCAGCCGTGAGGAGGAAGTCAATGATGTGACGGCAAGGTCGTATGCCGTTCGCCATAGCGTTACGGCATTTTGAGGGCGCGTCTGCCTCTCGGTCAGGGTCTCGGTCCGGTGAGGGCGACCAGGAGCGGGCCCGTCCGACCTGCTGGGTGGTCATCCCGGTGAGCACCTCGCAGGCCACGCCGTTGAGCGGGGTCAGGATCGCGCCGAGGATGAGTTGCATGCCCTCGCCCGTGTCGAAACCGGTGGGCTCGTCGCGCTCGCGGCCCCGCAGCGCCGCGCGGACCGTGCGCCTGCGGGCGATGGTGTTGCCGAAGAAGTCCGCGCAGGCCAGAGGCAGGAAGCGCACCTCCGCAGGGGCTATCTCGAGTAAGATGAGCCGGGCGGCCTCTTCGATGGTCGGTGACATCCGGTGCGCGCCGTCGGCGGGGCTGAGCTCGGGGGAGCCTGGATCGGGCATTTCTCTGCTCACCTGAATGGAAAAGGTCCCCGAACAACCTCATGACAGCGCATCTTCTGTTCCGCGACCATCCGCCGGAGCCGTACGGAGCCGCCTTTATTACGGCGATTGCTTATATGTCGGAAAAATCGGTGAATCGGTTTTCAAGTTGCCCAGACGGTCATCTACCTGAAGGATGATCGCCTGATCCAAGCAGGTGCGGAGGATGGATGAATCACTGGAGTAGCCGGCTGACCAGCGCGGCGATCGGGGTGGCCCTGACGGGCACGCTCACGGTGGGCGCCCTGACCGGCGGGACGGCGGCCGCCACCGGGCAGCTCCGTGATTACCTGGTTTTCTACGCCGCGGGCTCCCAGGCCCGGGCGGTCGCCGCGATCAAGGCGGGCGGCGGCACCGCACTGTCCACCGAGGCCAAACTCGGCTACGTCGTCGCCAGGGGCCCGGACACCGGGTTCGCGGAGGACCTCTCCGGCAACGACGCCGTCGCGGGCGTCTCCTCCAACCGCAGGATCGGCTCGGTGACCGGATTCGCCGGCTCCGCGGACCAGGTCCCCGTCTCGGATATTCGGGAAGTCTCCTCCTCTCCCGGTGAGGAGCCGCTGGCCGGGCGGCAGTGGGACATGAAGATGATGGGCGCCACCGCCCGCGGTTCCTACGCCACCGCCCCGGGCAGCAAGAAGGTGCTGGTCGGCATCATCGACACCGGCGTGGACGGGAGGCATCCCGACATCGCCCCCAACTTCAACCGCGAGCTGAGCCGTAACTTCGTGACCGACATGCCCAAGGACTCCAAGGGGAAGAACTTCGACGGCCCCTGCGAGTTCGAGGGGTGCAAGGACCCGGTCGACTGGGACGACGACGGCCACGGCACCCACGTCGCCAGCACGATCGGCTCGCCGGTCAACGGCCTGGGCATCGCCGGCGTCGCCCCGAACGTGTCCCTGGTCAACCTGCGCGCGGGCCAGGACTCCGGCACGTTCTTCCTCAAGCCCAGCCTCGACGCGCTCACCTACGCCGCGGACGCCGGGATCGACGTGGTCAACATGAGCTACTACGTCGATCCCTGGCTCTTCAACTGCGCGGACAACCCGGCCGACTCCAAGGCCGAGCAGCTTGAGCAGCGTGGCGTCATCACCGGCATGCAGCGCGCCCTGGACTACGCCCGCGAGCACGGCGTCACCCTGATCAGCGCCCTCGGCAACGGCATGACCGACCTGGGCAGCCCCAAGATCGACACCCTGAGCCCCGACTACCCGGCAGACTCCGCGCGTCCGCGCAAGGTCGACAACTCCTGCCTCAACATCCCGGCCGAGTCCAAGGGCGTGATCTCGGTGTCGTCCCTCGGCAAGACCGGGCGCAAGGCCTACTACTCCGACTACGGCGTCGAGCAGACGGACCTGTCGGCCCCCGGCGGCGACGAGTATGACGGCCCCGGCGGGCCCGACACCACCAGGACCATCCTGGCCGCCGCTCCCGAGAGGGCGATGCGCGCCCAGGGGCTGGTCGCCGCCGACGGCCGGCCCACGACCCCCTCCGTGGTCCGCGACTGTCACGGCGGCACCTGCGCCTACTACCAGTATCTCGCGGGCACCTCGATGGCCGCCCCGCACGCCACCGGCGTCGCCGCCATCATCATCAGCCGCTTCGGCAAGCCCGGCAAGGGCGGCCTCACCATGCCGCCCGCCGAGGTCGAGCGTCTGCTCTACGCCAGCGCCACCAGGAAGTCCTGCCCCTCGCCGCGCACCTACGTCTACCGTCTCGCGGGCCAGAAGATCCCCCAGACCTGCGAGGGCGGCGCGTCACGCAACGGCTTCTACGGCCGGGGCGTCGTCAACGCGGCCAGGGCGGCCACCATCGCCGCCACCCACTGACGCACCGGCGGCATGTGACGTCCTCCCGCACCCGTCGCGGGAGGACGTCACATGCCGCACCGGTAGAGGTCGCTCACCCCGTCGAGCCGGACCTGGGCACAGTCGCGCCGCACCCAGGCGAGCCGGGGGTCGGCCTCGGCTCCCCGACCGGTGAAGCCGGACACCCGTTCTCGCCCGGACCCTCCCGCCGCCTCCGGGTGACGGACACGGCGACCGCCGCGGCCACGGCCGTCAGGCAGAACGGCAGCAGCCAGCCGATCTGCCCGGCCACCTGGTCGTTGAACAGCCGGTCCCACCCGGGGTCGCCGCCCATGCTCGGTCCCGCGTTCCCCAGCCCCGTCCCGGCTCCGTCACGTGTCCCGAGCACCTGGCCCAGGCCGTTGTAGCCGACCACCAGGTCCCAGGCGCTGCCGTCCCTGCTGCCCCCGATGTACGGCTTGGTCCCCGGCCACAGATCGACCGCCGCCACCCACGCCAGCGAGGTGACCGCCATGATCCCGCCGCCGGGCCCGCCCAGCGCAGCACGGCCCGGTGCAGGACGGCGACCGCCAGCACCCCCTCGGCGACCTGCGGCACGAGCCGTACAGCACCCCGCCCAGCGCACACGCCGCGACCAGTGCCCATCTCGCCCACCGTGGCTCTCTCCGCACATCCATGGGCACACTCTCGGGAGAACCCCTCAATCTCCCCTTGGCGCTTGATGAGAACCCTCCGGGGGCGCCCGGAGGCCGGTTCGCCACCCACTGTCCGGCCAGGTAGCGTAATGTCACCGAGTTTTTCATCTGCGCTATGACCAACGTAACAACCGAGTGGTCTGTACCAATTAGGGTGGGACCCGTGACCCGTCGTGCGAAAATCGTCTGTACTCTCGGCCCTGCCACCTCCTCTCCCGAACGCCTCCGCGAGCTCATCGTCGCAGGCATGGACGTGGCCCGTTTCAACCTCAGCCATGGCAGCCACGAGCTGCACAAGGAGGTCTACGACAGGGTGAGGGAGGCCGCCGCCGAACTAGGTCGCGGCGTAGGCGTGCTGGCGGACCTGCAGGGCCCCAAGATCAGGGTGGGCACGTTCGAGGAGGGCCCGGTCCGCCTGGGCTTCGGCGACGTCTTCACCATCACCACCGAAGAGGTCCCCGGCGACCGCGAGCAGGTCTCCACCACCTATCTGGGCCTTCACAACGACGTCAAGCCGGGCGACAGCATCCTCGTCGACGACGGCCGTGTCCACCTGGAGGTGACCAGGGTCGACGGCCCGCGCGTCACCACCCGCGTGATCATCGGCGGCATGATCTCCGACAACAAGGGCCTCAACCTGCCCGGCGTCAACGTCAGCGCGCCCGCTCTCACCGACAAGGACGAGACCGACCTCCGCTGGGCTCTGCGCACCGGCTTCGACCTCATCGCGCTCTCCTTCGTCCGCCGCCCGTCCGACGCCGACGTGGTGCGCAACATCATGGAGCAGGAGGCCGTCCGCCTCCCGCTGCTCGCCAAGATCGAGAAGCCGCAGGCCGTGGAGCGCCTCCCCGAGATCATCGAGGCCTTCGACGGCATCATGGTCGCCCGCGGCGACCTCGGTGTCGAGCTGCCTCTCGAAGAGGTGCCGATCGTGCAGCGGCGGGCCATCGAGCTCTGCCGTGAGAAGGCCCGCCCGGTCATCGTCGCCACCCAGATGCTCGACTCGATGATCAGCGCCCCCCGTCCCACCCGCGCCGAGGCCTCCGACGTCGCCTACGCGGTCATGGACGGCGCCGACGCGGTCATGCTGTCCGGGGAGACCTCGGTCGGCAACTACCCCATCGAGTCCGTGGAGACGATGAGCCGCATCGCGACCACCGCGGAGAAGACCTCGCTGCAGGCCACCCACAGCCTCGACCGGCTGCCGGAGACCACCGGCGGGGCCATCGCCCGTGCCGCGGCCGAGGTGGGCGCCATCGTCGGCGCCAAGGCCCTGGTCGCGTTCACCATGTCCGGGGAGACCGCCCGCCGCCTGGCGCGCTACCGGTCGCCGATCCCGCTGCTGGCCTTCACCTCCGCCCCGCACGTCCGCAACCAGCTCGCGCTGACCTGGGGCGTGGAGACCTTCGAGGTGCCGTTCGTCCACCACACCGACGACATGGTCCGCCAGGTCGAGGCGTCCCTGCTGGCCAACGCGCGCCTGGAGAAGGGCGACAAGGTGGTCATCGTCGCCGGTTCGCCTCCCGGAACGGCCGGCTCCACCAACGCCCTGCGCGTCCACACCATCGGTGCGGCCGTCTCGCACCCGGCCTGACCTTCTCATCCGGTACGGCCACCGCCCCGGCGGCGGCCGTACCGGCATGTTGGGCTCTTCTGATCGCGGTGCGTAGTGGCAGAGACCCAAAAATACGGTCTTGTGGTGTCCCGAACCCCTGACAGAGGATCAGCACATGGCGTGCGCGGCGGCGTGCCCGAGGCTGACCGAAGGGTGCCGGATGGTTCAGAGCAGTCGACCGGTGGAGAACCGGTGAGAGGACGGCGAGGGGAGCCCGCCGGGCCGTCCGGGGCAGACCGTTCCGACCGTCGACAGGGTCGCCACGATGATCGAGGCCCGGCTCGGCAGGGCCGTCGACCCCGACGAGAACTTCTTCGAGGCCGGGCTCAACTCGATGGCCCTGGTCGACCTCCACGCGGAGATCACCGGTGTGTTCGGGATCGACATCCCGGTCACCTCGATGTTCACCCGGCCCAACGTGCGGGCGCTCAACCGCCTCGTCGACGGCTCGCAGGATCCGGGCAGGAACGACCTCGCGCGACCACGCCCGGCCGGCGGTAGCCGCAGGGACGTCCGGGCGCGCATCCGCAGGGACGGCGGGGCGCCTCGGTGACGGGCACCGCGCCGATCGCGGTGATCGGCCTGGGCCCCCGCGCACCGCTCACCCCGGAGACCGTCGAGGCTGCGCTGGAGGGCGCCGTGCTCGCCCCCTCCGGGCCGGCGGGCTCCCCGGGGCCGCCGACGGTGGGGAAGGGCTTCGCGCCGATCCGTCTGCGCGCCGACGCCCGGCCCCGGGTGGTCGTGTGGTCCGGCCGCACGGCCGAGGAGGCGGAGGCCGTACGGCAGAGCCTGGCGGGTTTCTTCGCGGCCCTCGGCGAGGCCCGGTTCGCCGACGCCGTGGCCACCCTGCAACGGGGCCGCCCGGCGCGCCCGGCGCGGGGGGCCGTCGTCTGCTCCGCCGCCACCGCCGCCACCGCGGCCGCCCTGGCCGGCGCCAGGACCGCGGGTGAGGCCGCCGGCGCCCGGAGGGTGCGTTTCCACTTCCCCCCGGGCGATGCGGGCGCTGGGAGCCGTGCCCTACTCGTTCTGGGTGCTGGAGCACCTGGCGGGGACGAGCGGGGTGTCCAATCTGGCGGTGGCGTTCAGAACCCGCGAGCCGCTGCGCTCGTTCCCCCTGCGGAACGCGGTGAACCGCCTCCTCAAGCGGCATCCCGCGCTGCGCCTGAGGTTCCCGGAGGTGGACGGGGCGCCCGTCCGGCATCTCACCGCCCCGCAGGACGCGCAGATCACGCTGGTGAACGGGCAGACCACGGAGGAGACGCTGGTCGCCGACCTTCAGGCGTTCCTGGACGGGCCCTTCGACCTGGCCCGTGATCTGCTGTTCCGGGCGGCCCACTTCACGCTGCCGGACGGGGCGGGCAGCGTGGTCTGCCTGGTCGGCCATCACATCGTCATCGACGCGACGTCGATGCAGTTCCTGGTGGAGGAGCTGGGCGGCTTCTACGACGCGCAGACGGGCCAGGACCCGCTGCCCGCCGCGCTCGTGGGAGGTGGACGCGCCGACGAGGCAGGCACTGGACAGGCTGCGCACCGGTCTGCGCACCACCGACAACATCGTGTTGACCAGTGCCTTCCTGCTGGCCCTGCGCGGTCACGGCGCCGGTCCCGAGCTGGTGGCCGGGGTGCCGGTCTCCACCAGGACGGCCGCGATGCGCGGCCACGTCGGGTACGGCGTGAGCACGCCGACGCGTCGGTGGAGGCCGTGCTGGTCGCGCGTGGCCACGGCACCGGGGACTGGCGGGTGCCGCTCTTCCGGCACATGTTCAACTACCGGCCGTGGACCGACAAGCAGGTCCGCATCCGCGGTGCCGTGCCCGAGTACGTCGAGGACCTGTTCGACCGCGGCCGCCTGGATCTGCAGTGCATCGCCGTACAGGAACCGGACCGGCTGACGGTCCGGGTCTGGCACAGCACGGAGGTCCACGACGAGGCGGAGATCGCCGCGTTCGTCGCCCGGATGACCTCGCTGCTCCGGCAGGCGGCCGAGGACGCCGACCGGCCGCAGCGTGAGCTGGAGGCGTTCTCCCCGGCGGACCGGGAGCTGCTCGGCCGGTTGAACGACACCGGCCGCCGGTGGAGCGGCCCGCCCACGTTGCCGGAGCGGGTCGCCGCCCACCGGGGTACGGCGGTCCGTGACGGCGACCGGGTGGTCACCTACGACGAGCTGCTGGCCTCCGCGGCGGCGGTCAAGGCCGCGGCGGTCATCGTCCACGACGACAGGATGACGGCGTTCGTGCCGCCCACGCACCTGCCCGATGAGGAGGCGGGAGCCGCCGCGCGGGAGGAGCTGTGGCGCTACGCCAGGTCCCGGCTGCCGGACTACGCGGTCCCCTCGGGGATCGTGCTCGTCGAGCGTCTCCCGACGACCGCCAACGGAAAGATCGACTACCGGGGGCTGGCCGTACCCGAGGACGACCTTGCGCCGGAGTCTGTGGCCGTGCCCGGTCCGGAGCTCGCCGGGGGTGTCCTGCGACTGTGGCGGGAGGCGCTGGGACGCCCGGGACCGGGCGAACACGACAACTTCTTCCTCAACGGAGGTCATTCGGTGCTCGCCGTACGGCTGATCGCGCCGCTGGAGGAGCTCGCCGGGCGGCCGGTCACCGTGCGGGCCGTCTTCGACCACCCGATCCCGGCCGAGCTGGCGGCGTTCCTCACGGAGGCCGGAGAGACCGCGGAAGGGGCAGACCGTTGAGCGCGTCGTGGTTCGTGCCGGTGGGGGAGCGGGCCGAGGGCCGTTTCCGGCTCTACGTCTTCCCGAACGCGGGCGGGGGCCCCGCGTCCCTCACCGACCTGGCCGCGAGATTCCCTCCCGAGGTCGAGGTGTGGGCGGTGAACCTGCCGGGCAGGCAGGCCCGGCTGGCCGAGCCGCCGCTGACCGACCTGGACGCGCTGGTCGACCTGCTGGCCGGCGACCTGCTGGCGACCGCACGCCGGCCGTACGCGCTGTTCGGCTACTGCAGCGGCGCGCTCCTGGCCTATCTGGTCTGCCGCCGCCTGGCCGAGCTGTCACCCGCGACGGATCCCGGCGCGCCCCCGGGCCCCGAGAGGCTGCTGGTCGGCTCGTTCGCCGCCCCCGACGTCGTCCTCCTGCTGCGCAGGCTGCCGTCCCTGCCGTCGTGGCTGTTCTGGGAGCAGCTGATCGAGCTCGGCGGGGTCCCGGCAGAGGTGGCCGAGCGCGAGGTGCTCCGACCGGTTCTCGAACCCGCGCTCCGCGCCGACTTCGGCATGCTCGCCGGCTACCGGCACCGTCCGGGACCGCCCCTGCCCACCCCGATCACCGTCCTGTACGGCAGGCGTGACGGCTCGGTGTCACGGGGCGGGCTGCTCGGCTGGCGTAGGCAGAGCGTCTCCAGGCCGTCGCTGCGTGAGCTCGACGCCTCCCACTGGCTGGCCGAGGAGGCCCCCGACCGGCTCGCCGCCGTCATCGCAGAGGAGATCGGATGCGCCTGGGCTACAGCATGAGCTACTGGGGCGGGGCCGGCCTCGGTCCCGCCGACCATCTCACCCTGGTCCACGAGGCCGAGCGGCTGGGGTACGGCTCGGTGTGGGCGGCCGAGACCTACGGCACCGACCCGGCCGCCCTGATGGCCTGGATCGCCGGCCGTACCGAGCGGATCGGCCTGGGCACCGGGGTGCTGCAGATGTCGGGGCGCAAACCCGTGGTGGCGGCGATGACGGCCGCCACGATCGACCTGGGCAAGGAGCTCTCCCTCGGCGTGTTCCCGGTCCAGGCGCGGCTGCCGGTCTATCTGGCCGCCATGGGCCCGGAGACCACCGCGCTCGCCGGTGAGCTGGCCGACGGCTGGCTGGCGATCCACTTCCCGCCGGAGCACCTGGCCGAGCGTACGGCGCAGCTGCGCCGGGGCGCGGAGCGGGCGGGCCGGAGTCTGGACGGCTTCGACGTCGCCCCGATGGTCCTGACGCTGGTCGACGAGGACGAGGAGCTGGCCTTCGACATGATGCGGCCCATGCTCGCCCTCTACCTGGGCGGCATGGGCTCGCGCCGGACCAATTTCTACAACCGCCTGGCCCGTTCCCTCGGCTCCGGCAAGGAGGCCGAGGCGGTCCAGGAGGCGTTCCTGGGCGGGCGGCAGGGGGAGGCGATGTCCCTGCTCCCGGACGCGCTGGTCGACGCGATGACGATGTGCGGCCCGGCGGGCAAGCTGCGCGAGCGGGTGGCCGCCTACCGCGAGGCGGGGGCGACCAGCTTGATCGTCGGCCTGGTCACCCCCACCCTGCGGCTCCGCCTGGAGCAGCTGGAGCTGGTCGCGGAGCTGGCCGCCTGACGCCTCGGCCTGCGGGAGGTCACGCCGGAGGCCCCGGCGCCCGGTGACGTCCGGCGAGGCGGGGGCGGATGCTTGGTGGATCATGCGCAGCTGGGTAGGAGTAGGGCGTTGACCTCGGCGAATACGTGATCCGGGAGGTGGCAGCGATGCCCCGTTACTTGGACAGAGATCGCCTCGCGCTGCTGGCCGCGCTGGTGGCCCCGCTGGCCGTCGCGGTGGTGCTGCTGACGTTTCGCGCCGGTCTGCCGAACACGAGCATCGCCCTGATCTTGGTCGTGATCGTGGTCGCGGTCGCTGCCAACGGCAACCGTCTGGCCGGCGGACTCGCGGCGCTCTCGGCCGCGGTGTGGTTCGACTTCTTCTTCACCCAGCCCTACCAGCGCTTCGCCGTCACCAAGTCCGTAGACATTCAGACCGCGGTCCTTCTGCTCGTCGTGGGCCTGGCGGTCTCGCAGCTGGCCGCCCGCGCCCGGCGGCTGCAGGTGGTCGCCATCACCGACGCCGACTACCTGGCCCGGATCCACGACACCGCCGAGCTGGCCCAGTCCGCGAAGGAGCCCGACACGGTGGTCGACCACGTCACGGCCCAGCTCACCACTCTGCTGCATTTACGCGGGTGCCGTTTCGAGTACGGCAGCCTGATCGGCCATCCACCCCGGCTCGAACCGGACGGCACTGTGGTCTGGGGCCGCAAACGCTGGGATGTCGACCGGCTGGGCCTGCCCAATCGGGAGATCGAGCTGCGCACGTTCGGCAACGGCCGCTTCTACGGCCGGTTCATGCTCGATCCCACACCGGGAACCATCCCGCCCCTGCAGGCCCGGTTGGTCGCGGTGACGCTGGCCGACCAGACAGGCGCCGCGTTCGGCACCGTCGGCAGCGGCTAAGGCCTGGCGGTGCATCGAGCCGCTACCACTCGGCAAGGTGAGCAGACCTGCGCAGGCCACCGGACTTGCGAGAAGGACGCCTTCGGTGAATCATCCGGCGAGTGGCGCGACGCGACCATGGACGACCTGGCGGCCGACGCGGTCGCCGCGCTGGACTTCCTGCGCGCACGACCCGGGGTGCGAGCCGATGCGGTGACACGACTCGTCGACTCCGCCGGGGAGCTGTCCGTGTCCGCCGGCCCCGGCAGGCATCCGGACGCGAGCCTCGCCGAGTGAGACCGGCTCGCCGGGGCCGTGGGAGGGGGAGGCCGCAGCCGTGTGCGCCCGCCGGGGCCGGGCGTGTGAGCGGAGGGCACCACGGCCGGTCTCAGAACTTCAGGGGCACGTGGACCCCGTCGGAGAACATCGACTCGTGGAGCTCGATCGTCGTCACCTTCCTGTCCCTCGGCACGTCGAAGGCGACCACGCCGCTGACCTTGTCACCGGGTTTGATCTCCTCGTAGAGGCTCTTGGAGTGCGGATCGGAGGTGGCGGCGTTGCTGTCGGCCAGGTACTCGTGTCCCTTGTCGTCGGACACCTTCTGGTTGTCGCCGAAGAAGATCCGGGCCTCGCCGCCGATGTTGCGGACGGTGAGGTGCACGAGGAGGAACCTTCCTCTGGCTCTACGGGCGAGGGGGCCGTCGCCCACGCTGGACGCCGTGGTGACCTTGGTGACGGTGAACTCGAACGAGCCTTCCCGCACTTTCTTGCCGATGCCGATCGCCCGGTTCTTCGCCGACCTGTCCACCGGTTCACCGAAGGTGTCCCTGCCGCAGTTGCCGCCGCAGCCGACGGCGGTGACGACGACGCCGACCAGCGTGATCACGATGATCACTCCGGCCGCGACCGTCATCCGGGTGCGTCTCCCGGGACGGCGACGCTTCCCGGGAGGTGTGGGGCGTGGGTGGGGCTGCTCGGGGACGGGGGGCCGCTGCGGATCTTTTCCTTGAGGGTCGGGCATCGGGGGCTCCAAAAGGAGAGGTGCTCGTGCCGTGGCAACACCTGCCACATGTATCGGGTTCCCCGGTTTCGGCCCTCCGAGCAGCATTGTTATGAAACTGTATTACTTAGGGTAAGTAGTTAATTGCAGAATGCTACGATATTAGGTAATTGATTTTAGGGTTTGGGACACCTGAGGCGACCGTTCACCACCATCCGAATCGGCGGACGCCTTCACGGGTGAGGGATCTCCCCGGTCCTCGGGATGGGGGAGAAGACCAGCAGCAGGATCGGCAGGATGGCGCCGGCGACCACCGCGACGAGGATGGCCGGGCGCAGGCCCAGGGCCTCGCCGAGCAGACCCGCGCCCAGCGCGCCGAGCGGGGCGGGGATCAGTCCGAGGGAGTAGACCGTGCCGATCACCCGGGCCTGCAGGTTCGGCGGGGTGATCGACTGGACCAGGGTCATGTTGCTGACGAAGAAGATCTGGTTGCTGGCCCAGACGATGAACTGGGAGGCGCCCAGCATCACGGCGGCCGTCCAGACCGAGCCGGAGGCGAACGGCACCAGCAGCAGCGCGCAGTTGCCGATCATCGTGCTCCACAGCAGGGTGGGGCCGATACCCAGGCGGCGCATGGTCCGCACCGACAGGGTCGCGCCGAGGATCGCGCCGATCCCGCCGGTCGCCATGACGACCCCCACCCACACCGAGAGCCTGCGCGATCACCGCGGCCTGCCCGTCCATGCTGGGCGCCGAGAACCCGACCTTGCTCGCCCCGTCGTTGTTGATCGCGTTGCCCAGCACCACCGCCCGGATGTTGTCACCGTCGGCGAGCGCCTCCGACAGCCGCTTCAGCACGACCACCCCGCCGCCGCTGCCCCAGATCGTGCCCGCCGCCTTCGCGTCGAACGCCCGGCAGTGACCGTCGGGGGAGACGATGCCGTCCTCGTCGTAGACATACCCCTGCCCCTGCGGCAGGTCCAGCATCGCGCTGCCCGCCAGCGCCATGTCGCACTCGCCGTTGCGCAGCGCCTCGGCGGCGACGTGCACCGCGACCAGCGACGTCGAGCACGCCGTGTGCAGCGTGTAGCTCGGACCGCGCAGATCCAGCTTGTAGGACGACAACGTCGCGCAGTAGTCGACATGGTTGCCGACCATGACGGCCAGCCAGCCCGCGTTCGCATGCGCCTGGGCGTTACTCCGGATGTTGATCCACTGGTAGAAGTCCGACCCCGAACCGGCGTAGACCCCGACCTCACCCGGATACCTGAACGGGTCGTAACCCGCGTCCTCCAGAGCCGTGTGCGCCAGCTCCAGAAAGAGCCGGTGCTGCGGATCCCGGACCTCCGCCTCCCTGATCGACATACCGAAGAACGCGGCGTCGAACCCCTGATGGTCGTCCAGCATCATGGCGGCCGACACGAAGTTCGGATCGTCCAGCGCACGCTCGGACACGCCGAACGCCCGCTGCTCCTCACGGGTGAAACGGGTGAGCGACTCGACTCCGTCGGCGAGATTGCGCCAGAACTGCCCGGCGTCTCCGGCTCCCGGCACCCGGCACGAAAGGCCGATGATCGCGATCGGCTCCACGGTGGGTTCCTCGGCCATGCGTGGGTCCCTTTCTCCTTGCCTGAGGCGCGGTGGCGCCGGTGAGAGAATCAGTTCGGTCTCTGGGGGCGGTCCTTCAGCCGGTCCCGCCGCACGGCGAGACGGCGGGCCGCACGGTCGAGGCCGGGGGTGTGGCCTCCACCGTCGAGATGCGCCGCCAGGGCGCGGATCGTCGGATGGCGGAACAGGTCCACGATGGGAACCTCCCGGCCCACCGCCGCGACCAGCCGCGCCTGCACCGCGGCGATCGCCAGCGAATGACCGCCGATCTCGAAGGAGTTGTCCTCCGCGACCGGATCGGGAACCTCCAGCACCCGCGCCCAGATCCCCGCCAACCCCCCGGAACCCCCGCCCGGCACCACCCGCCCCGCCACCGCCCGCAGCGCCTCGACATCGACCTTGCCCGACGCGTTCAACGGCAGAGCCGCGACCCGCACCACCCGGGTCGGCACCATGTACGGCGGAAGCCGCACCGCGCAGTGCTCCCGCAGCGCCGCCAGATCCGGGCCGTCCAGCGGGGCGACATACGCCACCAGCTCACCCGGCGCGTCGACCACCGCCTGCAACACCCCCGGATGAGCCCGGACCACCGACTCGACCTCGCCGATCTCGACCCGCTGCCCCTGCACCTTCACCTGACGGTCCAGCCGCCCCATGAACGCGATCCGGCCGTCCTCCCGCCAGGCCACCCGGTCCCCCGTCCGGTACAGCCGCGCCCCCGGCACACCCCCGAACGGATCCGGCACGAACCGCTCCGCCGTCAACCCCGGCCGGCCCAGATAACCCCGGCTCACCTGCGGGCCACCGATGTACAACTCGCCCGCGACCCCCACCGGGCACTCCCGCATCTCCCCGTCCAGCACATGCGCCCGGCAACCACCCAGCGGGCGGCCGATCGGCAACGGCCGATCCCACACCCCCGACAGCTCCGCGCCGACCACGCACACCGTCGTCTCCGTCGGCCCGTACCAGTTGTGGAAACGCGCACCCCCCGACCAGCGGGCCACCTGCTCCGGGCCGGGCGGCTCACCCGCCGTGACCAGATCCCGCAGATGCGGCAACCCCGCCGGATCGACCAGCGGCAGCAGAGCCGGCGGGACGAACCCCCACGTGACCTCGTGCGCCTCCAGGAACCGCTGCAGCCGCGCCGGATCGGCCCGATCCTCATCGGGCACGAGCTGCACGCACCCGCCCGCCGTCAACGGGGCGAACATGTCCAGCACCGAGACCTCGAACCCCAGCGCCGAGAACGCGATCGACCGGCACGACCCGTCCAGACCGAAATGAGCCACCGCCGCCGACACGAACGCCGCCGCGGAGGCATGATCCACCACCACCCCCTTGGGACGGCCGGTCGACCCCGAGGTGTACAGCACATAAGCCGCGTTCCCCGGCCGGACCAGGCCTCCCTCCGGCACACCGACCCCGTCCCCGATCCCCGTCCGCGGCCCGACCAGAGGGCGGCCACAGCCGTCGAGCAGGGCACGGCCATGCCCGTCGACCACCACGACCGGTATCGACGCGTCGTCGAGCACCTCCAGCAACCTGCGCCGCGGATGCCCCGGATCCAGCGGGACGTAAGCCCCGCCCGCCAGCATGACGCCGAGCGCGGCGACAGGCAGAAACGGCGTACGCCTGGCACAGAGCCCCACCCGCGTCTCCGGGCCGACCCCCAGAGCGCGCAGCCGTACGGCCAGCGCGCCGGCGGCGGACAGCAGCTCGCGGTAGGTGAGAAGGACGTCCCACTGGCGGATCACCGGGGCGTCAGGGGTGCGCGCGGCCTGGGCGGCGATGAGATCACACAGGGGGACGCCGGGAACGGTACGGGGCGGGCCGGACGTCCAGCCGGCGGGGACCGGGGACTTCGACGGGAACGGCTCCGGCGCCACGGGCCGCTCCGCCGGCGGAGCCGATGCCGGAGCGGGCGCCGGGGGTGATGTCGGAGGTGATGTCGGTGTCGGAGAGGCAGACGACGGGCCGGGCAGCGAGGCGGACGAAGGGTCCTCGCGCATCGCTTCGAGCATTCACCCCCCCATAGCCCCAAACAGGGTTTTTGCCCTGTCAGGTATTCACAAGTGGTAAGGCAGATTATTCCTACTTATCCGGGCTTCTCGCCGTCAAGAGATGAAAATTCAACATGCGCCAAAATGCCCGTTTCGGGCGTGAAGGAAGATCACAACCCACCGCCAGGCTTCGACATCCACGCAGGTCGGAGCGGAGTTGCGCGAGAGGACTACTCCGGTGCTCCCGGCACACCTGTCGCGTCTCATCCCTTGGACACCAACGAGCAGCACCGGACTACGAAGAGCAAGAATCCCAAATGGGGATTTCGGTCCTAGTCCATTTTGGTGGGGTTTCGGTTGTATTCATGGCGGATCATGCCAAACCCCACACCATCCGAAACCCCTACAGCCACTCCCACGTCCGCAGAGCCACCGAACGCCCCTTCTCCTCCGCCAGAATCGGCGGCGCTTCCGTCAACCGATACCCCGCCGCACGCGCCACCGCCGCACTCGCCGCATTACCCGCCTCGATCTCCAGCAACAGACGGGCGACCCCCACCGTGCCACGCGCGAAATCCGTCATCACCCGCACCGCCCGGCCCGCCAACCCCCGCCCCCGATGCGCCGCCCCCACGATGTAACCGATCTCCGCCACATCCAGGCCCACCCCCGACAACATGAGCATCACCTCACCCAGAGGCTCACCCCCATCGGCCGTGATCGCCAACTGAACCCGCAACCCCGCCGCCCGCCGCTCCCGCGCCCGCTTCAGATAAACCCGCGCCGCACCCAGATCGAACGGCGAGACCAACGGCGTCCAATACGCCACATCCGGATCGTCGAACAACCCCACCATCGCCGCGAGATCACCGTCGCCCCACTCCCGCAACACCAGACCATGCCCAGCCAACCGGACATCAGCCGGAAAACCCCCCGGAACGCCGACGCGACCCCCCTCAACGCGGCCCACCACTCACCCCTGCCGTCGACCCGGATCCGTCCCCTCCGGGCAACCTACTGGATCTGAGGTGCCCCGAACCTTCCGGACATTGGCCCCACGGACTCATCCAGTCGCTCGACCGCCTCCCGCTTCGCGACGGAGATGGTGTTGTAGCGGGAATAGCGCCAGTCCACGCCAAGCAGGTCGAGTGCTTCGCCGCACAACTCGAGGATGTCCTTGGATTCGTTCTTGAAGAGA
The DNA here is from genome assembly GCF_014203795.1 of Streptosporangium album. Taxonomy (NCBI): domain Bacteria; kingdom Bacillati; phylum Actinomycetota; class Actinomycetes; order Streptosporangiales; family Streptosporangiaceae; genus Streptosporangium; species Streptosporangium album. Next base: position 1,032,860 of record NZ_JACHJU010000002.1, read on the forward strand.
TAGCGAGGGTATTCGTACCAGTGATCGCTTCCGTTGAAGTGGCGACGCACCCGGTTCAGGCCACGGTAACCGTCCGAGTGCATCAGGCCTCGTGCGAACAGGCCGGGGTGTGCCTCGAGGATCTTCTGTTGCCAGTCCTCCAGCATGATTTTTCGCAGGTGTTTGCGTCCAGGACCGTGCTGAGGGAAGAGGCACGACCAGTGTTTGGAATAGCTCTTGACCTCCGTGCAACCTATCTTCTGGCGACGGCTCACAGAAGAAGTGGGCATCACCTTGGCCATGCTGTCCGCTGCTTCCTCCATGAGTCCTGGCCAGCCATCGCAGCAAGCGATAGAGAGTTGGTAGACGCCTTTACGGCAGAGCACGATGTGGCCGTCGCCGAGGTACAGCCCCAAAGGATAGGCATAGGTCGCCTCATCGAGTGCTCGATCATGGCAGCGAGGGCATGAACGGGATCGCCTGCCGTCCTCCTCTTCGTGTGCTCGCCGTATCCCGGTCCTCCATTTCTGAACGGCACCGAGGGAGACGCCGCAAAATCCGGCGACTTGACGGTCGTTGAAGCCGAGGGCGGAGAGTCGAAGGGCGCGATCAACGGTTTCACGGGGGTGCATGGAGTAACCATGCCAGCGGTCACCGACGGTTTTGAGATGAATGCGGCGAGTGACAGACTGGGTTGGCTGAGCAGCGATCGAAGATAGGGCCTTTTCGAGATCGAAGCTCTGGCCAAGTAGGTGCCGGAAGCGGGATTCGAACCCGCACACCCTTTCAGGTAGACGCTTTTGAGGCGTCCGCGTATGCCATTTCGCCATTCCGGCCTATATTTCCGGACTTGTCCGGATTGTGTGCCAGTGATGAGCTTACCCAGAACTGGATCAGTGTCGGGCACCGGCGTGGTCCCAATCTAGCGGACATCGGTACTCTCTTGCTCGTGAGTACTCAGCGGCGCGTAGTGATCGCGGAAGACGAGGCGCTGATCCGTCTCGATCTCAAGGAGATGCTTGAAGAGGACGGGTACGCCGTCGTCGGTGAGGCCGGGGACGGGGAGACCGCGGTCAAGCTGGCGGTGGAGCACCGGCCGGACCTGGTGATCCTGGATGTGAAGATGCCCATCCTGGACGGAATCTCGGCCGCCGAGCAGATCGTGTCGCAGCGGATCGCGCCGTGTCTGATCCTTACCGCGTTCTCGCAGCGGGATCTGGTGGAGCGGGCCAGGGACGCGGGGGCGATGGCGTATCTGGTGAAGCCGTTCACGAAGTCGGATCTGGTGCCGGCGATCGAGATGGCGGTGAGCCGGCATGAGGAGGTCGCGGCGCTGGAGCGGGAGGTGGGGTCGCTTTCTGAGCGGTTGGAGACGCGGAAGCTGGTGGAGCGGGCGAAGGGGCGGTTGATGGAGCAGCACGGGTGGAGTGAGCCGCAGGCGTTCCGGTGGATTCAGAAGGCGTCGATGGATCGGCGGTTGAGTATGCGTCAGGTGGCGCAGGTGGTGGTGGACGGGACGCCTGGTCCGGTCGGGTCTGAGGGGTCTGGGGAGGTCTGAGGGCCGGGGGAGGTCTGAGGTTCTGAGGGGGCTTTGAGGGCGCCTGGGAGGGGGTGGGGGCGCTCTGTCGTGCCTGGCCCTGCCGGGGCGTCGTGTTCCGCCGTGCCGTGGTCGGGGCGATCCTTGTGTGATTAAGCCCGCGTGTTCCCGAGAGTCAAGGGGGTGCGTGGGCTTTCGTGTACCTGGAGTGATCATGGTGGGTGGGTGGGCGAGGTTGCCGGTGACCATGGCTTTTGTCCTGGTAGCCGAAAAGGATCGGTGTTGTAACGAAACGATAACTGGTGGCTGTCCTGTATCGACCCGTGACATCGGCTGGCTGTACTAACCGACAACGACCCCCTGGCCACTCCGTCAGGGGAGGGCATCTGTGAACTCGGTCCTGACGCGGGATCGGGCGAAAGGAAGGCAACCTTGCGGCCTAAGACTGCTCGCCTCGGTGGAGTGCTCGCTGCCGGTGTGGCGCTCACCCTTGGTCTCGCTGCCTGTGGTGACGGCGGCACGGACGCCAAGCCGGCGGACGGCGGCTCCAGTGCTGCCGCTCCCAGCACAGTCAAGATCGGCTTTATGGGTGACCTGACCGGTCCCAATGCCGGCATTGTCATCCCCCCCAGGAACGGTGCGAAGCTCGTCTTCGACGAGTACAACAAGACCAACCCGGCCGTGAAGGTCGAGCTGGTCGAGTACGACAGCCAGGGTGACCCGTCCAAGGCTGTCGCGCTGGCGCAGCAGGCGATTAAGACCGACAAGGTCGTCGGCCTGCTCGGCCCGGCGTTCTCGGGTGAGTCGGCGCAGGTCGGTCCGGTGCTGGAGGAGGCGCAGATCCCCAGCATCAGTGCTTCGGCGACCAACACCAAGCTCGCTGAGAACGGCTGGAAGTTCTGGCACCGCGTGCTGCCGAACGACAGTGTCCAGGGTCCCGGTATCGCGGACTTCATCGCGGGCCCCGTCGCCGCGAAGAACGTTTTCGTGATCGACGACAAGTCGGAGTACGGCAAGCCGCTGGCCGACGCGGTCCGTGGGCAGCTGGCCACCAAGGGTGCGAAGGTCACGAACGACTCGCTCGACCCGGCGGAGAGTGACTACTCCTCGGTGGTGAACAAGGTGGCGGCGTCGAAGCCGGATGCCATCTTCTTCGGTGGTTACTACGCGGCGGCTGGCAACCTGCTCAAGCAGCTCCGTGACAAGGGTGTGAAGGACGCGAAGTTCTTCTCCGGTGACGGTTCGCTGGACAAGGGTCTGATCGACGGTGCCGGTGCTGCGAACGCGGAGGGTGCTCTCGTCGGCTGCCCGTGCTACATCGCGACGCCGGATGTGACGGACGCGAAGGTCAAGGGCTTCGCCGACGCCTACAAGGCCGCTTACAGCGCCGACCCGGCGATTTACGCGGCTGAGGGTTATGACGCGGCGACGGTGTTCGCCGAGGCGCTCAAGGCCGGTAACACCACTCCGGACAAGATCAACGCTTTCATCGGGACCGTTGATCTGGCCGGTGTCTCCAAGCAGGTCAAGTTCGCGCCCAATGGTGAGGTCGAGGCGAAGGACATTTACATCTACCAGGTCAAGAATGGCGCCATCGCCCTGCTGGGCAAGGCCACCGAGGCGAAGTTGGGCTAATCCCCGACCTCGGTGACGTGAGGTAGTTGGCGTGCGGGAGCGGGAACGCCGCGATGGGTTCCCGCTCCCGGCGTTCTTCCAGAGGGTCTACGAGGTCGTGCTGGAAGTGGTGTGCTACCGGAAGTGCAGGCGACCCCCGCTAGAAGTGGTAACCCCTAGTGCTCAATGACTTCATCAATCAGTTCTGGCCGGCCACGATCGACGGCTTGGCCTTCGGCTCGATTTACGCCCTGATCGCGCTTGGGTACACGATGGTGTACGGCGTGCTGCGGCTGATCAACTTCGCGCACTCCGAAGTGTTCATGATCGGAACCTTCGGGGCGATGTTCGTCCCTTTCGTCCTCGGTATCAATTCGGCGCTCACGGGTCTCGCCCTGGTGGGTGTGATCGTGTTGATGATCCTGGCCGGCATGCTGGCCTCCGCGGGTACGGCGATCGCGCTCGAGCAGATCGCCTACCGGCCGTTGCGTAAGCGCGGGGCATCCCGGCTGGCGGCTCTCATCTCGGCGATCGGTGCTTCGATCTTCCTGCAGGAGCTGTTCGCCCTGCTGGTGATCCCGGGTGTTTTCAACCGTCCGCAGCAGGGTCGTATTCAGATGGCTCTGCCCCGGCTGATGGAGCGGACCGAGCTTTTCTCGATCTTCGGTCATTCGGTCCGGGTGGACCAGGTGCTGGTGATCGTGGCGGCGGTCGGCATGATGGTCGCGCTCGACGCGCTGGTGAACCGTACGAAGATCGGTCGTGGTATCCGTGCCACGGCGCAGAATCCCGAGGCGGCCGTGCTGATGGGCGTCGACATCAACAAGATCGTCCGGATGACGTTCCTCATCGGTGGCGGCATGGCCGGTGTGGCCGGCGCGCTGTACCTGATCTCGTACGAGAACACGAGTTACATCATCGGATTCCTCTTCGGTATCAAGGCGTTCACCGCGGCGGTGCTGGGTGGCATCGGCAATCTGCGGGGTGCGCTTGTCGGGGGGGTCGTGCTCGGTCTGGTGGAGAACTACGGGGCGATCTTCTTCGGTTCCGACTGGAAGCACGTGATCTCCTTCACCATCCTCGTCTTGGTCCTGATGTTCCGCCCCACCGGAATTCTCGGTGAATCACTCCAGCAGGCGCGCGCATGAAACAGAATCTCCAAGCACGTTTCCGTGAACAGTTCGGCCGTTACGGCGACGTCATGCATGATCGCTGGCTGAACACGCCCGGCTGGCAGCGGTGGATCCTCTATGTGGTTCTGATCGTCGGAGCCCTGCTTCTGCCGTCGGAGAGCATCGGTAGTTTCATGTCGCCCTACACCGACTGGGCGAGCATCCTGTTCTTCCCGATCGGTACCTATGTGGTGCTGGCCATCGGTCTGAACGTGGTGGTCGGTCAGGCGGGTCTGCTGGACCTGGGTTTCGTCGCGTTCTACGCCGTGGGCGGTTACGCGATGGCGTTGATCGGCACGGAGCTCGGCTGGAACTTCTGGCTGATCCTGCTGGCGGGCATCGGGATCTGCGCCCTGTCGGGCATCACGCTGGGCGGTCCGACGCTGCGGTTGCGCGGTGACTATCTGGCGATCGTGACGCTGGGTTTCGGTGAGATCATCCGGATCACCGCGCGGAACACCGACTCTATCGGCGGTCCGAACGGCATCCGGGGTATTCCGCACCCGCCGAGCATCGACGAGCTGAACGTCTTCGGCGTCGATCTCTACGATCTGCTCGGGGTGAAGTTCTTCAAGTACGGCGTGCTGGATCCGCGGCCGTATTACTACCTGCTGGTCGCGCTGGCCGTGATTGTGATCATCCTGGTGAAGCGCTGGGAGAAGAGCCGGGTCGGGCGGGCGTGGGCGGCGATCCGCGAGGACGAGGACGCGGCCGAGGTCATGGGCGTGCCGACGTTCCGGTTCAAGATGCTGGCGTTCGCGATCGGTGCCTCGATCGGCGGCGCGATGGGCGTGCTGTGGGCGTCCAAGGTCATCTCGCTCAACCCGAACGACTTCCAGTTCCTGCTGTCGGCGACGATCCTGGCCGCGGTGGTCATGGGTGGTGCGGGCAACCTGCCGGGCGTCATGCTGGGCGCGTTCGTGGTGGCGTGGCTGCCGGAGCGGTTCCGCGGTCTGCAGGAGTACCGCATGTTGATCTTCGGTGCGGTGCTCGTCGCGCTGATGATCTTCCGTCCCGAGGGGCTGTTGCCGTCGCGTCAGCGTAAGGCGGAGCTGAAGGAGGGAGCGGGCGGGATGGGCACGCTCGGGGCCGAGGTGCCCGGGCCGGAGTCGCATGGTGAGGAGGTGGCTTCCAAGTGAGCGCTGAGGTGAGCCAGGAGCGGAGCGGCCGGGCGATGCTGGAGCTGCAGGGTCTGGTCATGCGGTTCGGCGGTGTCACGGCGCTGAAGGATGTCAACCTGACCATCGACGAGGGTGAGATCTTCGCTCTGATCGGTCCGAACGGCGCGGGCAAGACGACGGTCTTCAATGTGATCACCGGGGTCTACCAGCCGACGGAGGGTCAGGTCCGCTTCGAGGGTGAGAAGATCAGCGGCATCAAGCGCTTCAAGATCACCAAGCGGGGTGTGGCCCGTACGTTCCAGAACATCCGGCTGTTCCACAACATGACGGCGATCGAGAACGTCATGGTGGGTGCGGACGCCCATCACCGCTCGGGCATGGTCAGCGTGGCGCTGGGGCTTCCCTGGCACCGCAGGGCCGAGCGTGAGGGCCGTGAGCTGGCGATGGAACTGCTGGACTTCGTCGGGATCTCCCACCGGGCGAACGACCACGCCAAGAATCTGCCCTACGGTGACCAGCGGCGGCTGGAGATCGCCCGTGCGCTGGCGACCAAGCCGAAGCTGCTGCTGCTGGACGAGCCGGCCGCCGGTATGAACCCGGCGGAGAAGGTGGCGCTGCAGCAGTTGATCCGGGACATCCGGGACGCCGGCCGGACGATTCTGATCATCGAGCACGACATGAGCCTCATCATGGGCATCAGCGACCGCATCGCGGTGCTGGACTTCGGTCAGAAGATCGCCGATGGCCTGCCGGACGAGGTGCGGAACGACCCCCGGGTCGTCGAGGCGTATTTGGGGGCTCCCGCAGATGCTTCTTGAGATCAAGGACATCCATGTCCACTACGGCAAGATCGAGGCGCTCAAGGGCATCTCGGTCGAGGTGAACGAGGGCGAGATCGTCACGCTCATCGGGGCGAACGGGGCGGGTAAGACCACGACCCTGAAGACGATCTCGGGTCTGCGTGGCCTGTCGTCGGGGAGCATCCACTTCGACGGCAAGGACATCAGCAAGATGCCCGGCCACAAGCGGGTCATGGCGGGGCTGGGGCAGGCTCCCGAGGGCCGGGGCGTCTTCCCCGGCATGACGGTCCACGACAACCTGCTCATGGGCGCGTACACGCGTTCGGGGGACTTCGGCGCGGACCTGAAGGAGGTCTACGAGCTGTTCCCGCGTCTGGCCGAGCGCCGGACGCAGATGGGCGGCACGATGTCGGGCGGTGAGCAGCAGATGCTGGCCATCGGCCGTGCGTTGATGGCCAAGCCGAAGGTGCTGTTGCTGGATGAGCCGTCGATGGGTCTGGCGCCGCTGATGGTGCAGCAGATCTTCTCGATCATCGAGGAGATCAACCGCCGGGGCACCACGGTGCTGCTGGTGGAGCAGAACGCCCAGCAGGCGCTGAAGCTGGCCCATCGGGCGTATGTGCTGGAGACCGGGGCGGTGGTCAAGAGCGCGCCCGCGGTCGACCTGCTCAACGACCCCGATGTGCAGGCCGCCTATCTCGGCGGTGGTCTCGCGCACGAGGTGCCGGTTGAGCGGTCCGGCACGACGGCGGAGCAGGCCGCTCCGGCGGAGGGCGAGGCAGTGGGAAGTGACGCGCCGGAGGGTGACGCGTCCGGAGGCGGCGTGCCGCGCGAGCAGGTGTGAGCCGTACCAGGTGAGGTCGGGCGGGCCCGTCGCGCACTCGTGGCGCGGCGGGCCCGCCTGGTCAGGTGAGGGGCACCTTGACGCCCTGGGTGCTGCCGCCGACGCCGAGCGGCGGGTCGCCGAACAGTTGGATCGCGGCGATCTTGGCCTCTTTGGGGATGTCGAACCACAGGTCCAGTTCGATTCTGATCTCGGCGCCGAGGGGGAGCGTGTCGGGCTGGCGTTTGATGGCCTGGGCGGACCTGTCGATGCCGTAGGCCGTGCCGTCGGCGGCGATGAGCTTCTGCCGTTTGGCGTCGAAGCGGGAGTTGGCGCGGCCGGGGTTCTCCACGACGATGCGCACGACCACGTACTGGCCTTTGGCCTGCCATTCGGCGTGGGTGCCGAATAAGCTGCTCATGCCCGCCTGCAGGCCGATCACCTGGAAGCGGTTGTCGCCGTCGGTGACCGGCCGGGCGTGGATGGCGCGTTCGCCGGGGCGGACCGGGCGGGGGGCCAGGTCGTAGGTGGGGGTGACGGAGGGGGCGGCGGATTCCGGCGGGCCGGTCCCGGTGCAGCCGGTGAGGAGGGCGCCGGCCAGAACGGCGCCGGCGAGCCGTGTCGGGGGGGTGCGCACACCGGGCAACGTAACCGAGTGGGGCCGCCGAGTTCAATGCGCGGCCGGTGCCGGGTGAAGGTGTCGCCGAGGTGACGGGGAAGGGGCCGGTCTGTGACGGATGCCTGGGCCCGTTCCCGCCGGTGTGAGCGCCCTTCCGAGGGTCTCTCCTGGACGGGTCCGACGGGGCGAAACGACTCTGAAGTGCAGATATAGGATATTTTTAGCTTTCAAGGACCCGGTCTCAACCGGTCCGGGTCCGTAACAGTCGGCTCAAAGGCGAGTCGCTGACCATTCGATGAGTGGACGCGTCATGATCCGTGCCGGGGTACAGGGTACTGATCAGGCGGTTCTCAGCATGGTTGTTGTCCGAACTGTGTCATATCGGTGATCTGCATCGCTATGCATATGGGGCAGCATCACCAGCACTGAGGTGTCTGTTCGAGATGCGACATTGACTGTGAGGAGGCCTTTGTGGGCCTGAGTTTTGTTTCCCGGCGTGCGGTCGCGGTGGGCGCGGTGGTCGTCGCCGGCGCGCTTGGCCTGTCCGCCTGTGGCGGCGGTGGCACCACCAGTGCGAACTCCGACGGCGCCGCCTCGGCCGCCGGAGGTCCCAAGCTCGTCACCCCTGGCAAGCTCACCACCTGCACCAACCTGCCGTACGAGCCCTTCCAGTTCAAGGAGGGTGACAAGACCGTCGGTTTCGACGTCGACATCGTCGACCTGGCGGCCAAGAAGCTCGGCCTGACGCAGGAGATCGTCGACATCGACTTCGCCGTCATCAAGAGCGGTGCGGCGATGGCCGCGGGCAAGTGCGACGTGGCCGCCGCGGGCATGACCATCACCCCGGAGCGCCGGGCGAACATCACCTTCTCCGAGCCCTACTTCGACGCCACCCAGGCGCTGCTGGCCAAGAAGGGCCTCGGCGTCAAGACGCTGGACGAGATCAAGGCCAAGAACCTCAAGCTCGGCGCGCAGGCCTCCACCACGGGCCTCGAGTACGTCAAGAAGCAGGGGCTCAACCCCAAGGAGTTCGCCGACTCTCCCAAGGAGCTCCTGGGCCTGCAGTCCGGTCAGGCCGACGTGATCGTCCAGGACCTGCCCGTCGTCCTGACCTGGCTGAAGAAGCCGGAGATCGCCGACAAGTTCGAGCTGGTGGCCAGCCTGGACACCGGCGAGCAGTACGGCATCGGCCTGAAGAAGCAGGCCGACCCGGTCCTGCTCAAGGCGATCAACGATGCGATCACCACGGCCAAGTCGGACGGCACTTACGAGAAGATCTTCGTGAAGTGGTTCGGCAAGAAGCCCGGAGAGCTCGGCTGATCGATGACCGAACAGTCGACGCCGGCTGAGCCGTCCGGTCCTGGCGGGGCGCCCCCCGTCAGGACCGGGCTCAGCCCGCGTAAGAAGCAGCAGATCAGTCGGGCCGTCCAGTACGTCGTGCTGGTGGCCGTCGTGGTCTCCCTCGCCCTGCGCATCGAATGGGGCCAGCTCGCCGCGAACTTCGCCAAGCCCGAGGTCGCGGCGGAGACGCTGCCGGACGTGTTCACGGTCGCGCTGAAGAACACGATCATCTACTCGGTGGGGGGTTTCTTCTTCGCCTTCCTGCTGGGCCTGGTGTTCGCGCTGATGCGGATGTCGTCGGTGCTCGTGTACCGGTGGATCGCGATCGCCTACATCGAGATCTTCCGGGGTCTGCCCGCTCTGCTGATCTTCCTGCTCATCCTGTTTCTCCCGCTGGCCCTGCCCGGCTTCGAGGTGCCCGGCGGCACCTACGGCCAGGGCATCCTGGGCCTGACCATCGTGGGCTCGGCCTACATGGCCGAGACGCTCCGCGCGGGTCTGCAGGCGGTCCCCAAGGGGCAGATGGAGGCGGCGCGGTCGTTGGGCATGTCGCACGCGCGGGCCATGACGACCATCGTCATCCCGCAGGCCGTGCGCATCGTGATCCCGCCGACGACCAACCAGTTCGTCTCCCTGCTCAAGGACTCCTCACTGGTGCTGTTCCTCGGCGTCTCCGGGGAGTACGTCGAGCTCACGAAGTTCGGCAACGACATGGCCTCGACCTACGCGAACGCCACGCCCATCCTGGTGGTCGGCGTGACGTATCTCCTGGTCACCATCCCGCTGGGGTATCTCGCCTCCCGGCTGGAGAAGCGTCAGGCGAAGGGACGGTGAGCGCGGTGAACCACGCGGTCGAGATCCGTGACCTGCACAAGTCGTTCGGGAACCTGGAGGTCCTCAAGGGCATCGACTTCGCCGTCGACCCCGGCCAGGTGGTCTGCGTCATCGGACCCTCGGGGTCGGGCAAGTCCACGCTGCTGCGCTGCGTGAACCTGCTGGAGCAGCCCACGTCGGGCAGGGTGGTCCTGGAGGGGATCGAGCTGACCGACCGCGACGTCGACATCGACGCCGCCCGCCGGCGGGTCGGCATGGTCTTCCAGCAGTTCAACCTGTTCCCCCACATGACCGCGCTGCAGAACGTCATGATCGCCCAGCGGCGGGTGCTCAAGCGGGGGAAGGCGGAGGCCGAGAAGATCGCCAGGGAGAACCTGGAGAAGGTCGGCATCGCCGACAAGTGCGACGCCTACCCGCTGCAGATGTCCGGTGGGCAGCAGCAGCGGGTGGCCATCGCCAGGGCGCTGGCGATGAGCCCGGCGCTGATGCTCTTCGACGAGCCCACCTCGGCGCTCGACCCGGAGCTGGTCGGCGACGTGCTCACGGTCATGCGCAAGCTGGCCGAGGAGGGGATGACCATGCTCGTGGTCACCCACGAGATGGCCTTCGCGAGGGACGTGGCCGACCGGGTGGTCTTCATGGACGGCGGTGTCATCGTGGAGGACGGCCCGGCCGCGCAGGTGATCGGCGACCCGCAGCACGAGCGCACCAAGACCTTCCTGCGCCGCGTGCTCGACCCGACGCACACCGACATCTGAGAGCCCGGATATCGTACGGCCCGCGCCCGCGTGGCGCGGGCCGTCGCCGTACGAGCCCGGGGGAGGCCTTTGGCACCGTACAGAGCTTCCCCGACCCTGTGCGTTTTCTACTCGGCCTCCCCGCGGGCACCGCTGTCACCCACCGTAGCCGTTCATGCGGCAAGAGTGGAGAAAGGGGGCGGTCATATCGCGGGCGAGTCGTGGATCAGTGGTCACGCAGCATGCAGGTGAGGCGCGAGGTGCACACCCGGCGGCCCTGCTCGTCGGTGATCTCGATGTCGTAGGTGGCCAGCGTGCGGCCGCCGTGGATCCGGGTCGCCACGCCGGTGACGTACCCGGAGGTGGCCGAGCGGTGGTGGGTGGCGTTGATCTCGATGCCCACGGCGATGCGCCCGGGCCCCGCGTGGATGGCCGCGCCGGTCGAGCCGAGGGTCTCGGCGAGCACGCACGAGGCGCCGCCGTGCAGCAGGCCGTAGGGCTGGACGTTGCCCTCCACCGGCATCCGGCCCACCACGCGCTCGGGGGTGGCCTCGGTGATCTCGATCCCCATGCGCTCGACAAGGGTGTTCCGGTGGGAGGCGCCGAGCTGTTCCTCCATGCGGCGGGTGACGTCGTCGGGGTCGGTCATGGTCAAGGGGATGTCTCCTGTCGCGCTCGGCCAGGTTTTCTGTCGCAGGGGCAGACTAGGCTTTCCCTGTGCCGAAGAACGAAGCGACCCCCACTCGTCCGTGTCTCCTGCTGCTGGATGGGCATTCACTGGCCTACCGGGCCTTCTACGCCCTGCCGGAGGAGAATTTCTCCACGACCACGGGTCAGACGACGAACGCGGTCTACGGGTTCACCTCGATGCTGGTCAACGTGCTCCGCGACGAGCGGCCCACGCATGTGGCGGTCTGCTTCGACCGGTCGGAGCCGACGTTCCGGCACGAGGAGTACGCCGAGTACAAGGCGAACCGGAGCGCGAGCCCCGACAGCTTCCGCAGCCAGATGAGCTTGATCCACGAGATGCTCGACGCGTTGCGCGTCCCGCACCTGTCGCTGTCGGGTTACGAGGCAGACGACCTGATCGCCACCCTCGCCACCCGGGCCGCGGCGCAGGACATGAACGTGCTGGTCGTCACCGGCGACCGTGACGCGCTGCAGCTGGTCGACGAGCACATCACGGTGCTGATGACCCGGGTCGGGATCAGCAACATGACCAGGTTCACCCCCGAGGCGGTGCTGGAGAAGTACGAGCTGACCCCGGTCCAGTATCCCGACTTCGCGGCCATCCGCGGCGACTCCAGCGACAACCTCAAGAACATCCCCGGTGTGGGGGAGAAGACCGCGGCCAAGTGGATCCGCGAGTTCGGCTCGCTGGAGGAGCTGGTCAACCGGATCGACGAGGTCAAGGGCAAGGTCGGCGACAAGCTCCGCGACCACCTCGACCAGGTGCTGATGAACCGCCGCCTCACCCAGCTCATGCGCGACGTCCCGCTGGAGCACGAGGTCTCCCGCCTGACGGTCGGCCAGGCCGACCGCGACGAGGTCAACAAGATCCTCGACACGCTGGAGTTCCGGGGAGAGATCCGCGACCGGCTGTTCAAGACGCTCGGCGCCGCCGAGCCCGAGGCGGAGGAGGGCTTCGAGGTCGAGGCCGTCGTGCTCGGCCCCGGCGAGGTCGCCGGATGGCTGGAGGCGCTGCCGCAGGGCCGGGCCGGGCTCGCCTTCAAGGGCGCCTACGGCAGCGGCACCGGGCGGATCGACAGCCTCGCGATCGCCGTGCCCGGCGGTCGCGCCGCCTTCGTCGACCCCACCACGCTGACCGAGGCCGACGAGGCGGCCCTGCGCGCCTGGCTCGGCGACCCCGCGCGCCCCAAGGCCGTGCACGACGCCAAGGGGCCGATGCTGGCGCTGTGGGCGCAGGGGATGGACCTGCGCGGCCTGACGTGCGACACGGCGCTGGCGGCCTACCTGGCGATGCCGGGGCAGAAGACGTTCCCGCTGGAGGACCTCGTACGGACCTACCTCCAGCGTGAGCTGCGCAGCGAGGCCGACGCCGGCGGCCAGGCCAGCCTCTTCGACGACGTCGACGCCGACGCCGCCCATGAGCTGGGGCTGCGGGCCCTGGCCGTCTGCGAGCTGGCCGAGGCGCTGGAGGCGTTCCTGGAGCCGCGGGACGGCACCCGCCTGATGCGCGAGGTGGAGCTGCCGCTGGTGACCGTGCTGGCCGAGCTGGAGCGGGCCGGCATCGCCGCCGACCGGGATTACTTCAGCGGTCTGGAGGCCGAGTTCGGCGGCGCGGTCAAGCAGGCCGTCGAGGCGGCGCACGCGGCCGTGGGGGAGCAGTTCAACCTGGGCTCGCCCAAGCAGCTGCAGGAGATCCTCTTCGTCCGCCTGAACCTGCCCAAGACCAAGAAGACCAAGACGGGCTACACCACCGACGCCGACGCGCTGGCCTGGCTGGCCGCCCAGACCGAGCACGAGCTGCCGACCATCATGCTGCGCCACCGCGACCAGGCCAAGCTGAAGGTCACGGTCGAGGGTCTGATCAAGGAGATCGCCGACGACGGGCGGATCCACACCACCTACAACCAGATCATCGCGGCCACCGGGCGGATCAGCTCGGAGAAGCCCAACCTGCAGAACATCCCGATCCGCACCGTCGAGGGCCGCCGGATCCGGCAGGGCTTCACGGTCGGGGCCGGATACGAGACCCTGCTGACCGCCGACTACAGCCAGATCGAGCTGCGGATCATGGCGCACCTGTCGGGTGACGAGTCGCTGATCGCGTCTTTCGAGTCCGGGCACGACTTCCACAAGGCCACCGCCGCGAGGGTCTTCGACATCGAGCCCGAGCAGGTGACGGGGGAGCTGCGGGCCAAGATCAAGGCCATGAACTACGGCCTGGCGTACGGCCTGTCGGACTTCGGGCTGTCGGCGCAGCTCAACATCCCGGTGCCGGAGGCGAGGGCGCTCAAGGAGGAATACTTCGAGGAGTTCGGCGGTGTCCGCGACTTCCTCAACGCGATCGTCGCCCAGGCCAGGCACGACGGCTACACCGAGACCATCATGGGCCGCCGCCGCTATCTGCCCGACCTCAACAGCGACAACCGCCAGCGCCGCGAGATGGCCGAGCGGATGGCGCTCAACGCGCCGATCCAGGGCTCGGCGGCCGACATCATCAAGGTCGCCATGCTCAATGTGCAGAACGCCCTGAAGGAGGCGTCCCTGCGCTCCCGGATGCTGCTCCAGGTCCACGACGAGCTGGTGTTCGAGGTGGCGCCGGGAGAGCTGGAGACCTTGCGTGAGCTGGTCACAGACCAGATGAACGCCGCCTACGCGCTGCGCGTCCCGCTGGAGGTCTCCGTAGGCGTCGGCCGGACCTGGGAGGACGCCGGTCACTGACGGGGCGCCCGACCTGTCCGAGTCTGTTCTAGGGTGGTGAGACAGCCGATCCCTCGACAGACCCGGGAGTTCCGTGCGGAGTCCAGCCCCCCTCACGCTGATCATCATGATGGCCAACACCCTGGTGGTGGCCGCCGCGGTGGTGGTGCTCATCACGCTCCCCACGGAGGCCGCCCCGCGGGCCGCGCCCCTGGCCGGCGCGGTGACGGGCACCCCCACCCCCACCCCGAGCCCGTCGCCGGAGCCCGACCTGCCCTCGGCGGATCTTCCACCGCCGATCCGGACGACTCCGGAGTTCGCCCGGCAGGTGAAGGCCAACGAGGCGGGCACGGTCCCGGTGCTGATGTACCACCGGATCATGAAGAAGCGGCTGGCCTCCATCGACCGCACGCCCTCCCAGGTGCGCCAGGAGATGGAGAAGCTGGCCAAGGACGGTTACGTGCCGATCACCGCGCGGGAGTTCGTCACCGGAAAGATCGACATCCCGGCGGGTAAGCACCCGGTCGTGCTGACCTTCGACGACGGGCACGCGAGCCATTTCGCGCTGGACGGCAACGGCATGCCGGCCAAGGACACCGCGGTCGGGATCATCTACCAGGTCGCGAAGAAGCATCCGGGGTTCCGGCCCGTCGCCACCTTCTGGGTCAACCGCGAGCCGTTCGGCCTGCGCGACCGGCGGGACCAGACGCGGGCCGTGCAGTGGCTGACCTCCCGCGGCTTCGAGGTGGCCAACCACACCTGGACCCATGCCAACCTGCCGAGCCTGTCGAAGAAGAAGGTCGCCGAGCAGATCGTCCGGACCGAGCGGCTGCTCGACAAGCTCGGCGCCGGTCCCTCCGACACCTTCGCGCTGCCGTTCGGCGCGATGCCGCGCAAGCGGTCCACGGCGCAGTCTGGGAAGTGGGACGGGAGCCGCTACGCGTTCAAGGGGGTCTTCCTGGCCGGCGCGCAGCCGTCGGAGTCGCCTTTCGTCAAGGACTTCGACTGGCGGGCCATCCAGCGGATCCAGAGCAACGGCAAGAAGGGCGAGTGCCGCAAATGGTGCTCGCAGTACTGGCTGGAGTGGCTGAAAAAGCACCCCGACCGGCTCTACACGGCGGACGGCGACCCCGATCGCGTGTCCGTGCCGGAGAAGCTCCGGGGTATCATCACCTCCAAGTGGAGGCGTCAGGTCAATGCCTACTAACGTCGGCTGACTTTCTGTTTACGGCGTGTCGTGTCTTCGGATTGACCAGACTCGTCTGGTCTCATATGCTGATCGCTGCGCTGTGGGCTCGCGCGTGTCTCGGACGGAGTGGGCTCGCGCTCGTCATGCCGATGGATTCCTTCGGCTGAACGATAAGAGGCCTGCCGCGTGTTCGCCACATCGACATCTGTCCGCGTTCGGAGCAATTCCACACATGACGAGCAGCACTGAGGCCACCTCGAGCACCCCGCAGGTAGCGGTCAACGACATCGGTTCCGAGGAAGACTTCCTCGCAGCGATCGATCTGACCATCAAGTACTTCAACGACGGCGACATCGTCGAGGGCACCGTCGTCAAGGTCGATCGAGATGAAGTTTTGCTCGACATCGGCTACAAGACCGAGGGTGTCATCCCCTCGCGTGAGCTCTCGATCAAGCACGATGTCGATCCCGCGGACGTCGTCGAGGTTGGCGAGCACGTCGAGGCCCTGGTTCTCCAGAAGGAGGACAAGGAAGGGCGTCTGATCCTGTCCAAGAAGCGCGCTCAGTACGAGCGGGCCTGGGGCACGATCGAGAAGATCAAGGACGAGGACGGCATCGTCACCGGTACCGTCATCGAGGTCGTCAAGGGTGGTCTCATCCTCGACATCGGCCTCCGTGGCTTCCTTCCGGCGTCCCTGGTCGAGATGCGCCGCGTCCGCGACCTCCAGCCGTACGTCGGCCGTGAGCTCGAGGCGAAGATCATAGAGCTGGACAAGAACCGCAACAACGTGGTTCTCTCCCGCCGCGCCTGGCTTGAGCAGACCCAGTCCGAGGTGCGTCAGACGTTCCTCAACACCCTGCAGAAGGGTCAGGTCCGCAAGGGCGTCGTCTCCTCGATCGTCAACTTCGGTGCGTTCGTGGACCTGGGCGGCGTCGACGGTCTGGTTCACGTCTCCGAGCTCTCCTGGAAGCACATCGACCACCCCTCCGAGGTTGTCGAGGTCGGCCAGGAGGTCACCGTCGAGGTTCTCGACGTCGACATGGAGCGCGAGCGGGTCTCCCTGTCGCTCAAGGCGACGCAGGAGGACCCCTGGCAGCAGTTCGCCCGCACCCACCAGATCGGTCAGGTCGTTCCGGGCCGCGTCACCAAGCTGGTGCCGTTCGGTGCGTTCGTCCGCGTCGAGGAGGGCATCGAGGGCCTGGTCCACATCTCCGAGCTGGCCGAGCGCCACGTCGAGATCCCCGAGCAGGTCGTCCAGGTCGGCGAAGAGATCTTCGTCAAGATCATAGACATTGACCTGGAGCGTCGCCGGATCTCGCTGTCGCTCAAGCAGGCGAACGAGAGCGCGGCCGGTGCCGACATCGAGTTCGACCCCACGCTGTACGGCATGGCGGCGACCTACGACGACCAGGGCAACTACATCTACCCCGAGGGCTTCGACTCCGAGACGAGCGAGTGGCTCGAGGGCTTCGAGAAGCAGCGTGACGAGTGGGAGCGGCAGTACGCCGAGGCCCAGACCCGTTTCGAGGCTCACAAGAAGCAGGTGGAGGAGGCCCGCAAGGCCGAGGCCGAGGCGGGCGAGGCCGCTCCCACGTCCTACTCCGGTGAGACCCCGGCCTCCGGCGCTTCGAGCTCCAGCTCCAGCAGCAGCTCTTCGGCTCCGGCGGCGGGTGCCCTCGCCTCCGACGAGGCTCTCGCGGCTCTGCGCGAGAAGCTCGCGGGCGGCCAGAGCTGACGCAGGTGAAGCAGTAGGGGTCTGAGGACCCCGACGGGAAGGGCCCCGCTCCGGCGGGGCCCTTTTCCGTGTCTCCGCTAGGGTTGGGCCGTGACCGTGATCGAATGGGCCGAGCCCGAGGACGCAGGCGAGATCCTGACCGTGCAGCGGGCCGCGTACGTCACCGAGGCCCAGCTCTACGGCGATCCGTTCATCGCGCCGCTGGTGGAGTCCGCCGAGCAGGTCCGCAAGGCCGTCGAGACCGCGACGGTGCTCGTGGCCCGTGAGGGCGGGCGGATCGTCGGCGCGGTCCGCGGCCGGATGTCGGATGCGACCTGCCTGGTCGGCCGGCTGGTGGTGGCGCCGGACGCGCAGGGCAGGGGGATCGGTGGCGCCCTGCTGGCCGCCCTGCACGAGGAGGTGGCCGCCGCGCTGGCGTTCGACCTGTTCACCGGGCACCTGTCCGAGGGCAACCTGCGCCTCTACCGCCGCCACGGTTACCGCGAGACGCGCCGGGAGCGGATGAGCGACCACCTGACCCTGGTCCACATGCGCCGCGACCTCCAGCCATGACCGCAAAGAACCACCCATCATCGTCCCATTTGGCTTTTGCGGTGGTGCGGCGGTGCGGTGGTGCGGTGGTTCGGTGCTCCGGGGGACCGGCGTCGCCACGGGCGCCCACTCCCCGGCCGTGAAGGCCGGCGCTCCGGGGCGGGCCGCACCACGTATGCTGCGGATCATGCTGAAGGTGGGACTTACCGGCGGGATCGGGTCGGGAAAGAGCGAGGTGTCACGGCGGCTGGCGTCCAGGGGAGCCGTTGTCATCGACGCCGACAAGATCGCCCGCGAGGTGGTCGAGCCCGGGACCAGCGGGCTGGCGCGCATCACCGGGGTGTTCGGGGACGAGGTGCTGTACGAGGACGGGTCGCTCAACCGGGAGAGGCTCGGCTCGATCGTCTTCGCCGACTCCGAGAAACTGGCCTCGCTCAACGCCATCGTGCACCCGCTGGTCGGGGCCCGGGTCGCCGAGCTGCAGGAGGAGGCCGACGGCGACGCGATCGTGGTCTACGACGTGCCGCTGCTGGCGGAGAACGACCTCGCCCCGATGTACGACGTCGTGGTCGTCGTGGACGCCGCCGACGACGTCCGGCTCGCCCGGCTGGTCGAGCTGCGCGGCATGAGCGAGCAGGACGCCAGAGCCCGGCTCGCGGCCCAGGCGACCCGCGAGGACCGGCTGAAGGTCGCCGACCTCGTGGTGCCGAACGAGGGAGCGCTGGAGGAGCTGGACGCCCGGGTGGACGAGCTCTGGGCCGAGCTGTCGGCCCGTGCCGGTTAGGTGAGACGGCCACCGGCCCATGACCTGCCCCGAGCCGTCGCCGTCTGCCCCCGGCGGCTCCTCCGCCGTCGGCTCCGCACCGAGCGGGGTGGCCTCCTCCGCGGGCACCCGGCGAGCCTGGCTGAGACTGGTCCGCAGCTCGGTCCGCCAGAGGTTGTAGTGGGGGCTGTCCCGGGCGAACGCGACGGCGGGGAAGCGCGGGCCGAGCTGGAGCGGATCGCGCCCATCCTGCTGTTCCTCGGCGCCGTGATCGTGCTCGCGGAGCTGGTCAAGGAGGCCCAGGTCTTCGACGTGATCGCCACCCGGCTGGCGGTGGTCGGCCGGGGAAACTACGCCGCGCTCTTCCTGCTGTGCACGGCCTTCGCGTCGCTGGTCACCATGGTCTTCCTCTGGACGCTCTTCTGGCGGCGCGGCCGGCGCGGCGCCGACCGTTACGAGCCGCCGTCCCCGGTGCCGGTCGCCGACCCGCTGCTGTTCCGGACGGCCGCCACGGTGTGCGCGCTGTTCATCGCCGCGCTCCTGCTGGGACTGCCGATCCAGGCGGCCGCCCTGGTCTCGGCGGTGCTGATGATCGCCGCCTTCGCCTGGCGTGACAGGTCCAAACTCACCTTCGCACTGTTCCCCTGGCAGCTTCTCGTCTTCGTCACCGGCCTGTTCCTGGTGGTGCCCACCCTGAGCCGGTACGGCCTGGCCGGCCTGATGGGCGCCCTGGCCGGGACCGGCGGCGACGGCGGCGGGGCCTACCGGGCGGCGGCCGTGGGGGCCGGGCTGTCCAACCTGATCAACAACCTGCCCGCCTACACCGCGGTGGAGAAGGTCATCCCGGTGGACAACCAGGAGCAGCTGCTGGCCCTGTTCACCGGTACCGACATCGGGCCGGTGATCACCCCGTGGGCCTCGCTCGCCACCCTGCTGTGGTTCGAGTGGTGCCGCCGCCGAGGCGTGCGCGTGCCGCCGCTCACCTTCGTGCTGGCCGGAGCGGGGCTGGCCGTGGTGGGCGTGACCGCGACCGTGGGCGTGGGCGTGCTGCTGCTCACCGGCTGACCCGGACCGCCTCCAGCAGGTCGTCCTGGAGCCCGGCCCGGCTCGCGACGAAGTCACGCCCGCCTCCGGTCAGCGGGGCGCAGTCGAAGGGGGTGCCGTCGAAGCGGCTGACCACCGCCCCGGCCTCCTGCGCGATCAGCAGCCCGCCCGGCAGGTCGACGATGCCGGTCTGGTAGCCGATGATCCCGTCGATGTCGCCCCGGGCGAGCATCACCCAGGCCAGCAGCGGGGCACAGAGCCGCAGCACCCGGCGGGCGCGTGTGTCCGGCTCCGCCTTCAGCGCGCAGGCCACGTCGTCGCCGCGCCGTACGCCGTAGCCCTGGATCCAGGCCAGCACGGGACCGCTGCCGGTAGGCCGGTAGGGTGGGGCGGTCAGCGGGCCGTCCGGGCCGAGCGACCCCCGCCCCCGGACGGCCGACCACGTCCTGCCGGTCACCGGTTCGTGGACGACTCCCAGTTCGGGCCGTCCGTTCCGGCACAGGGCCAGGCCCACGGAGTACAGGGGCAGGCCGATCGCGAGGTTGTTCGTGCCGTCGAGCGGGTCGATGACCCAGGTCCACTCCGATCCCGGCTCGCCCAGCTCGCCCGCCTCCTCGGCGATCACCGCGGCCCGGGAAGGCGGTCAGCACCCGTTCCAGCAGCAGCTTCTCCGCGGCCAGGTCCAGATCGGTGACCACGTCGCCGTCACCGCCCTTGGGGTTGACCTCGATCATCCCCCGGATGCCCGCGAGGATGGTGCCGAAGGCCTCCTTGCGGGTGCGCTCGGGCGTCCAGACCTCTCCCGTGCCGTCCGGCTCCTGCGACATCGACCGGCGGAAGCGGGCGTAGGCCTCGCAGACCCGTTCGTTGCCCGGATCGATGATCTCCAGCCGCATCAGCAGCGCGCGCCGCTCCCGGCGGGCGGCCGCGACACACTCGGGCAGCGTCACCGCGCGCAGGTAGGTGCCGTGCCGCCCTTGAAGATCCAGCGATCGGTGTCGGCGCGCGCCTCCGCGTGGGCCCCGGCGATCTCCTCGGGGCCGTTGAGCACGTTCACGATCGACAGGTCCTGCAGCGCCCGACCGGCCCCGGAGACCACGTTCTCCAGCCGTTCCGGCCGTTCCGGCAGCGTCAC
This sequence comes from Streptosporangium album, assembly GCF_014203795.1. Lineage (NCBI taxonomy): Bacteria > Bacillati > Actinomycetota > Actinomycetes > Streptosporangiales > Streptosporangiaceae > Streptosporangium > Streptosporangium album. Next base: position 1,053,221 of record NZ_JACHJU010000002.1, read on the forward strand.
GGCCCTGGCGAAGCTCTCTCGCATCGCCTTCTCGGCCGGCTCCTGGCGCCAGCGGTCCCGCAGGATGGCGGTGGTGAGCAGCGCCAGCACCAGCAGGGTGCCGGACTCGATCACCTGGTCACGCAGGGCCTTGTCGATCGTGTCGTCCAGCAGGCCGACGACACCGACTCCCACGGCGAGCAGCAGCGCGACGAAACCGTCGATGTTCTTGCCGAACCGCGCCATCCGCCCCATGTATACGCCCCGCCCGTCCGGCTGCCGATCAGCCCCGCCGTCATGGTAGATCGAGAACCGGGCCGCACTCCAGGGCCGGGACGGACGTCCGCCTCCGCCTCCGCGGAGTCCGCAGGCGGTCGTCCGGCAGCTCCCGGGGGAGGATCAGAACCAGCCGCGCCTCTGGGCCATGGCGTGCAGGCCGGCACGGAGGGACTGTTCCACCTGGCCCGGGTGGTCGTCGTAGCGGACCGTGAACCGGTTGTAGGTGTCGTGGCTGGAGGTCAGGAAACCGCCGCGCTTGTCGGCCTCCAGGATGACGTCCATCGCCTGCGGGCCGGCGATGAAGGTCAGCTCCAGCTCGTTGAAGTGCCGGGCGTACTCGTGGCCGGCGTAGTACTCGATCTCCTGGAAGAACGGCATCCGCGAGCCGCGCAGGGTGCCGCGCTCCAGGTCGGCCTTCTTGAAGCGGAAGCCCGCGCCGTCCAGCGCGGCGAGCACGTGGTCCTGGGCGGGCAGCGGGTTGACGAAGAGCGGGTCGAGGTCGCCCTTGTCCATCGCCCCGGCCAGGGCCAGCTCGGTGGAGACACCCAGCTGCATGCCGCGCAGCGGATGGCCGCCGACGGCGCTGATCGGGGTCTCCCACGGCACGGGGATCTCGAAGGGAGCCGCCTGCGGGGCGCCCGCGGAGAGGTGGAACGGGCCGGTGATCTGCTGGCGCAGGAAACTGTAGGTCGACCGGTACTCGTTGTCTCCGCTCTCGACCTCGACCACCGCGGTGAAGTCGATGAAGATGCCCTCGACCTTGTAGTCGGAGCCGCCGCCGCGGAAGTTGACCTGTCCCCGCAGGACCTCGCCGGGGCGGACGCTGGAGTTTTGCAGGACCGTGTCGACCTCGACGCCCGCGCCGAACGCGGCCATCAGCTTACGGAACACCATTGGGGCACTCCCAGGGGGTAGAAGGTTTCAGTTGGGTTCAACGGGTGGCTTGATCTGGCCGTTCCCGCGGCCGAGCTGCGGCAGGATCTGGGCCAGGAGCATGGTCGACAGCGCGGAGGACTCACCGGAGGCGCCGTCGGTGCGCACGACGATGGGGCGCGGGGCGTTCTCGGCGAGCCGAGCCCCCACGTCCAGGCGGCGCCGGGCCAGCTCGTACTGGAGCACGGCGCGGTTGTCGCGGTAGGAGTCGGCCAGCCGGCGCAGCCCCTTGGCCTCGTTCTCCGCGGAGGTGAGCTCGGCCCGTCCCTTGGCCTCGATCTCCCAGCGCACCCGCTGCGCCTCGGTCTCGTGCTCCTCAAGCATGCGGGCGACGTCCTTGCGCGCGGTGTTGGCGGCGGCCCGCACCTCGACGATGCGGGCGTCCCGCGTCTTCTTGGCGCGCTCGATCTCCATCAGCAGGGTGTCGATCCGCCGCTTGCGGGTGAGCTCCCACTCCCGTTCGAAGGCCGACAACTCCTTGGCCACCTTCTCGCGGGTGGCCAGATGCTGCTGGTACTGGTCGGGAAGCTGCACGTCGGGGATGTTGGCGCCGGTGATCCGCACGCCGTACCGGCCGAGCTGGCGGGTCAGAAGCTCCTGCATGTCGCCCACGTCGGACCCGCGCAGGTCGTAGGCGCGTTCGGTGTGCACGCGGCGGCTGCGCTGGCGGATGGCGTCCTGTACGGCGCTGCTGAGCACCAGGTCGAAGTTGCCCGCGCCGATCGTCCGGACGAAGGCGACCGGGTCGACGATGCGGAACTTCAGGAAGAACTCGATCGACTTCAGCGGCACGTTCTCCGCGGTCGGGCAGGCGACGATCGGAGCGGAGTAGGGGATCTCGGTGGAGGTGTCCACCACCGCGTCCACCCGGTCCCACGGCAGCCACAGGTAGTGACGGCCCGGGGGCAGGGTGCCCGTGATCGCGCCCCACCGGCTGCGCACGCCGGTGGTGCCCTCCTCGATCTCGATGATCGCCCGGCGCCACAGCCAGACCAGCGCCGCGAGCAGGGACAGCACCGCGCCGACCGCGGCGAGGGCGGAGAACACCCCGCCGGCCAGCAGCGCCGTACCGGCCAGGTAGAGGGCGAGGAACAGCAGCGTCACCCAGGCGAAGCCGCGGCGGTCCTTGGGGATGACCACCGGGACGAGCTGGCCGGACTCGCCGCCGCGCAGCAGCTGGCGGATCTCCGACCAGGAGGCCAGGGATTCCTTGATCTTGGAGAACTCTCTGCTCACCTCAGACCTCTTCTTCCTGTACGGCGGGCGTCATGGTCTGCGGAGCTCTGTCCGCGTCGGGTACCACGGCCTCGGGGGCCGGGTTGCCCGCGGCGGGCACCCCGGTCTCGGGGACCGGGTTGAGCAGGGCGCCGATCTCCGCGTCGCGTCCCTCGACCCGCTTGCCGATCTCGGTGATCCGTCCCCTGATGGCGGCCATGTCCGCCTCGGAGAAGAGCTGCGCCTCCCGGCTGCCGACCAGCTGCCTGGCCAGGGCGAGCAGGTCGATGTCGACGGACTCGCCGATCTGCACCAGGTGGGGCAGGTGGGAGGCCACCGCCTCCAGCTTGTCGAGCAGGTCCTGCTGGAAGCGGTAGTCCAGGATCTCCGGGGCCTCGGCGGCGCTGAGCGCGCGGATGTCCAGTGCCTGCGCCTCCAGCAGGGCCGCGTTGGCCTTGGCGGTGGACTCCGCCTCCACCAGCCGCTGGCCTCCCTGGGCCTTCGCCTGGTGGGACGCGCGTTCCAACGCGGTGTCCATCCGGGCCTGGTATCCGGCGATCTCGGCGTGGATGGCCGAGAGCTGCTCCTGCAGCCCGGCGAGCTCCTTGACCAGGTCGCCCTCGTTCTGCTCCTTGCGCAGCTGGAGCTCGTACTCGTAGGTGTAGGCCTCCTTGGCGACCCTGATCATCTCCGGGGCGGCCAGGTCCATCCGATATTCCTGGCTGGACGGCTCGGCGTGGGTGATGTTCACGTCGGTGAGCCGTACGGCGGGCAGGAACTGCTGGTTGAGGCTGTCCAGCATGCCCAGGGTGCTCTCGCCGACCAGGTCGTAGATGTCCTCGGCGCGCTGGGCGTAGATGAGGGAGCGGGTGACCTCGCTGATGGCGTTCTGCAGCTTGGCCTGGAAACCGCCGACCGAGCCGAGGACGAAGATGAACTCGGCGGGGTCCTCGATCCGGAACTGCAGGAACAGGTCCACGCTGGCCTTGACGCCCTGCTGGGTCGGGGCCTCGCGGATGGGCGCGTTGAAGGGATACTCACGGGTGGTGTTGACGATGTAGCTGACCCGCTTCCACGGGTTGAACAGCGTCACCCGGCCCGGCTCGGCGATCTGCACGAGCTTGCCGAACTTGGTGATCAGGGCCTTGCAGCCCTCGGGCACCATGACCACGCTCCGCCGCCACCACAGGAAAGCGGCGGCCAGCACCAGCACGGCCCAGTAGTGCGGTCCGAACAGCACCCGCGCACCGGGGATGAGACCGGTGGCGGCCAGCCCGACCAGGCCGAGCGCCGCCAGCACGACCAGGGGGATGACCACCCGGGCCGTGGTGCCCTTGGGTATCACCACCGGCGAGATCACGTGGGCCGCCTCGCCGTCCGGGCCGTTGCCGGTGAAGCTGCGGTTGACGATCTCACCGGCCTCGTTCAGCGACGCGGTGCGGGCCTCGATGACCGTGCTCACGGACGCGCCCTGCTCGCGGGCGGCAAGGAAGTCTGTCGGGTTGAGCGCGAACCCCTTCTCGCCGGCGGTCTGACCCATGACCTGGCCTGCCACCTGCCCTGCGAACTGGCTCGCCACCTGTCGTGGGTCGCCTCCCTGCCCTATCGCCTGTGCGGCGGCCATCGCCGTCCGCATCGCCTCTCTTGGCCGGGACATCAAACCTCCGGGATAGATATGTATCGAAAGCCCGATATATCACGCTTCGTAGGCGAGGGCATCCGGGACAGTAAAGAACACCCGGCTTGCGGATCGCTTGCCACCCGATTAAAACGAGAGCCAGGCTCCGGGCCAGGGAGGAATGTCGGTGGCTCCGCCTACAGTGGGTGGAGTGAGGCCGGTAACTGATTTGCAGCGCAAGGTGGCCCCCTTCGAGGTCGTCACCGACATGATCCCTTCGGGCGACCAGCCCGCCGCGATCGCCGAGCTCGAGCGGCGTGTGAAGGCGGGTGACGCGGACAACGTCCTGCTGGGCGCCACGGGCACGGGCAAGACCGCCACGGTCGCCTGGCTGATCGAGCGATTGCAGCGACCGACCCTGGTCATCCAGCCCAACAAGACGCTCGCCGCGCAGTTCGCCAACGAGCTGCGCGAGATGATGCCCAACAACGCGGTCGAATACTTCGTCTCCTACTACGACTACTACCAGCCCGAGGCGTACGTCCCGCAGAGCGACACCTACATCGAGAAGGACTCGTCGGTCAACGACGAGGTCGAGCGGCTGCGCCACTCGGCGACCAACTCGCTGCTGACCCGCCGCGACACGATCGTGGTGGCGTCGGTGTCGTGCATCTACGGCCTGGGCACCCCCCAGGAATACGTCGACCGCATGACCCGGCTCAAGGTCGGCCAGGAGATCGAGCGCGACAGACTGCTGCGCCGGCTGGTCGACATGCAGTACACCCGCAACGACCTGGCCTTCACCCGGGGCACCTTCCGGGTGCGCGGCGACACGATCGAGATCATTCCCAAGTACGAAGAGCTCGCCGTGCGCATCGAGATGTTCGGCGACGAGATCGAGAAGCTCTCCACCATGCACCCGCTGACCGGCGAGGTGATCACGGAGGACAACGAGCTCTACATCTTCCCCGCCTCCCACTACGTCGCGGGCACCGAGCGGATGGAGAAGGCCGTCCGGGGCATCGAGGCCGAGCTGGCCCAGACCCTGGAGACGATGGAGCGGCAGGGCAAGCTCCTGGAGGCCCAGCGGCTGAGGATGCGCACCACCTACGACCTGGAGATGATGCGCCAGATCGGCACCTGTTCCGGCATCGAGAACTACTCGCGCCACATGGACGACCGCGAGCCGGGCAGCGCGCCCAACACCCTGCTCGACTACTTCCCCGAGGACTTCCTGCTCGTCCTGGACGAGTCGCACCAGACCGTGCCGCAGATCGGCGCGATGTACGAAGGCGACGCCTCCCGCAAGCGCACGCTCGTCGAGCACGGCTTCCGCCTGCCGTCGGCGATGGACAACCGCCCGCTCAAGTGGGAGGAGTTCCTGGAGCGGATCGGCCAGACCGTCTACCTGTCGGCCACCCCGGGCACCTACGAGCTGGGCCGTTCCAAGGGCGACGTGGTGGAGCAGGTCATCCGGCCGACCGGCCTGGTCGACCCCGAGGTGATCGTCAAGCCCACGAAGTCCCAGATCGACGACCTGGTCCACGAGATCAGGACCCGGACCGAGAAGGACGAGCGGGTCCTGGTCACCACGTTGACCAAGAAGATGTCCGAGGACCTCACCGACTACCTCCTGGAGCTCGGCATCCGGGTCCGCTACCTGCACAGCGAGGTCGACACCCTGCGCCGCATCGAGCTTCTCCGGGAGCTGCGGATGGGCGAGTTCGACGTCCTGGTCGGCATCAACCTGCTCCGCGAGGGCCTGGACCTGCCCGAGGTCTCGCTGGTGGCCATCCTCGACGCCGACAAGGAGGGCTTCCTGCGCTCGGAGACCTCGCTGATCCAGACCATCGGCCGCGCGGCCCGCAACGTCTCCGGTCAGGTGCACATGTACGCCGACCGGGTCACCGCCTCCATGGAGCGGGCGATCGAGGAGACCAACCGGCGCCGTGCCAAGCAGACGGCCTACAACGAGGCCAACGGCATCGACCCGCAGCCGCTTCGCAAGAAGATCGCCGACATCCTCGACTCGCTCAACCGCGAGGACGCCGACACCGCCCAGCTCCTCGGCGGCAGCGGCCGCCAGCAGTCGCGCGGCAAAGCCCCGGTCCCCGGCTTCGCGGTCAAGCAGGTCGGCCAGCATGCCAAGGCGATCGCGGGGGAGATGCCCCGTGCACAGCTGGAGGCGCTGGTCGAGTCGCTCACCGACCAGATGCACCAGGCGGCCACCGACCTGCAGTTCGAGGTGGCCGCCCGGCTCCGCGACGAGATCAAGGAGCTCAAGCGCGAGGTCCGCGACATGCGCGAGGCCGGAGTCTCCTGACAGGGGCGAAGTCCCCGGGACGGGCCCGCGTCGGCCGCGGCCCTGAGACGGCCGGCGCCCCCGGAGAAGGGGCACGCGGACGGCTCGGAGGAGGAGCGCCGGTCCCCGCTGCCCGCGCGGGCAGCGGAGACCGGCTTGGCGCTGTCGGGCGCAGGTCAGGACAGCCGGGCCTCGGCCCGCAGAAGCGCGGCCAGCGAGTCGGCGTCGGCCGCGGCCACGCCGCGCGCGGCGAACCAGGTGGCGACGTTGCGCGCGTCACGGTCGAGGAAATCCGCGCCGACGGGGTGGGCCACCACGTCCACGATCTGCGGCAGGTCGATGATGACCAGCCGGCCCTCGTGGACGAGGATGTTGTAGGGCGACAGGTCCCCATGGGCCAGGCCCTCGCGGGCCAGGATCACCGTGGCGTCCACGAGCTGCTCCCACAGCTCTGCCAGCCCCTCGGAGACGGCGGCCAGGCGGGGCGCGGCGAAGCCGTCGGGAGTGCCGACGAACTCCTCCAGGATCTCGGTGCCGACGATCTGCACCGGGTACGGCACAGGCACCCCCAGTGACCAGAGGCGGCACAGCGCGGCGAACTCGGCGCCGGCCCACTGCCCGGCGATCATCTGCTTGCCGAACCGGGATCGGCCGGCCATCGCCCGGCTGATCCGGCTGTCCCGTTCGCCGCGCCCCTCGAGATACCCGGCGTCGCGGTGGAAGAGACGGTTCTCGGCCGAGCGGTAACGCTTGGCGGCCAGCAGGCAGGTCCGGTCGGTGTCCGGGACGCCTCGCGAGATGAGATGGACGTCGGCTTCCTTGCCGGTCTTCAGGATGCCGAGTTCGGTGTCGACGGCGGCCAGTTCGGTGACGAGCCACTCGGGATGCGGCCGGGGGCCGCGCTCGGTCGGGGTGCTCAGGTCCCAGGTGGACCAGCGGTCGCCGGACGGCGGCCCGTCGAGATCATCGGGGGCGTTGGCAAGCCATTCGACGTCGTCGTCATCGAGCGCGTGCTTACCACGGCGGCGGTGTTCGGGATGCTTCGGCACTGCGGGTTCTCCGGATCGAGAGGCCCACCGGTGCGGCGATCAGGTCAGCGAGGACCGGTGGGAGAGGACTTACGGACATGAGAGAAGAAAGCAGCCACGGTCACCCTCCCTTCGTCCAAGGCGCACAGCGGCGCCGCGTGATCGACATCGATGATTGTGCAGTCCCGTTCCGGTCTACCGCAAGCCATTTACCGCCCGTCCGTAGGAGAGCGGATGGTGACACGTTCCGTAGTCGTCAGCGGTGCTCTTCGGGGCGGGACCGGTTGACCATGGCGCGCCGGTGGAGCTCGTCGATCTGGTCCAGCGGGTCGGGGGCGCGGCGGCGCGCCTCGATCTCGATGTCGGTGCGGTTCTGGATGTCGGCGATGCCTCCGGCCGCGTGCGCCATCTGGTCGTTGAGCAGGTCGGCGCGGATCCGGGCACAGGAACTGGTCAGCTTGGCGTGGTGCTCGCGCAGACGGCCCAGGGAGGCGTGGTCGACGTAGGCCGACACCCGGCTGTGCTGGGCGTAGAGGCCGAGCTGGACGTCGAGCTGGTCGGCGTGTGCGCCGATCTCGGCCACCAGCTGGGGCAGGTCGCCCAGGCCCCACCCGTCGCGCAGCGCGTGGTCCACCGCCTGACGGGTCAGGGAGACCTCGCGGCGCAGATCCAGGCGCATCCGCTCGGTCTCGCCGGCGTCGCCGGGACCCATCGCCGCCATGTGGGAGGCGACCCGGTTGCTCACCTTGCGGGCCTTCTTGGTCGCCTTCTTCCCTACCTTGACCAGAAGGTAGATGCCGGCTCCCCCCAGGAGGAGGAGGAACAGGAAGATCACCAGCACGATGGTGAGGAAAGTGCCGATCGGAGCCACCTCCCGATGGGGGCGAAATGAGGTTCTTCGAGCATAGCCCGCGCGTTCAGATGGAGGCGGTCGCCGGCCGGTGGGGTTTCTCCCCCCGCGCGATCACCGCTCGCTCCGGGACGGGCCGCGCGTCAGGCCGGGCCGCACCGGGCCGCGCGTCAGGCCGGACTCCGCCTGAGCGCGCGGCGGCGCCGTACCTTGCGGATCGCCCACCAGGCGAGCAGCGCCAGCACGGCCACCCCGACGACGACCAGGACCGGCAGGAAGATCGCGGCCAGGCTCATGCCGAGCGCTCCGGCGTCCTCCACGGTGCTGATGACGGGCGCGCCGACCCCCGCGGTCGAGACGTTGACCACCGGCCTGGCGGTCGTCTTCATCACGTGCACGGCCAGCGCGATCCCGATGCCCAGCACCCAGCTCAGCCAGGGGCTGTGGCTCATCCAGGTCGAGCCGTCGAGCCGGGCGGCCGCCTCGGTGGCGCTGAACACCACGCCGCCGGAGGCCGGGCGGACCACGGTCTGGATCATGTCGTTGACGCTGTCGACCACCGGGACCTTGTCGAGCACGATCTCGGCGAGCAGCAGCACACCGATGATCCCGAGCACCCAGCCGTTGGACAGCCAGGCGAACTCCTGGGGCAGCCGTATCCGGTCGGTGAGGTTGGCGATCAGGCCGACCACGAGCAGCGGGATGTAGGCGTTCAACCCCGCCGCGGTGGAGAGTCCCAGGCCTGTCAGTGCCGCGAGCATCGTGCCTCCGTCGTGTTCTCCTCGTCTCTCCTTCAACGGTTCCCGGGCGCCGATGGATCCCGCCGGGCTCCATCGGCTGCGGGGCGCATCCGGTCGCCGTCGTCACGGGTGAGGGGCGTGCCCGTCGTCGGTGAACCGCTGCAGGCGCTCCACGGAGGCGGCGAACTCCTCGATCATGCCGTAGACGACCTGGCGGGCCGGTCTGACCTGGTTCATCTGGCCGACGACCTGCCCGACGAAGTAGTTGGCCAGCTCCACCGCCCCCGGCCGGCCCCGCTCGGCCGCTCGGTTGATCCGGGCCATCGCGCTCTCGGCGAGCAACATCTGCAGCGGCATCTGCAGCGGGCCCGGACTCTCCTGGGCCCCGTCCCACTCCTCGGTCCAGGCGGACTTCAGCTGCCGGGCGGGCTTGCCGGTCCGCGACCGTGACCGCACCGTGTCCGCGGAGGTGGCGGCGAGCATCTTGTGCTTGACCGGGGGGACGGTCTCGGCCTCCTCGGTGGTCAGCCAGACCGAGCCGCACCACACGCCCTCGGCCCCCAGCGCGAGCGCCGCCGCCACCTGGCGGCCGTCGGCGATGCCTCCCGCCGCCAGCACCGGGACGTCCACGGCGTCCACGACCTGGGGGACCAGCACCATGGTGGAGATCTCGCCGGTGTGCCCGCCCGCCTCCGACCCCTGTGCCACGATCACGTCCGCCCCCGCCGCCACCTGGCGCCGGGCATGCTCGACGGTGCCGACCAGCGCGGCGACCGGCACCCCGGCCTTCCTCGCCTTGTCCACCATCTCCGGCGGCGGCGGCCCGAGCGCGCTGGCGATCAGGGCGATCGGATGCTTGAGCGCCACGCCGATGAGACCTGTCGCGCCCTCGGCGGTCACCCGGCGGCCCATCTCGTCGCCGTGGGCCGGCATCGTGCCGGTGAACGGCTCGGGCGCGCTCACGCCGTACTTGCCGAACAGGTAGGCCACGAAGTCGCGGTGCCGTTCGGGGATGAAGTCGGCGAGGCGGGCGCTCCGGTCGGCCGCGGACGCGTCGATCTTGCCCGGGACGAGGACGTCCACGCCGTACGGCCGCCCGCCGACCCGCGCGTCGATCCAGTTCAATTCCGCGTCGAGCTGCTGGGGGGAGTAGGCGACGGCGCCGAGCACGCCGATCCCGCCCGCGTTGGTCACCGCGGCGACCACGTCGCGGCAGTGGCTGAAGGCGAAGAGAGGGAACTCGACGCCGAATCTCTCACAGATCGCGGTGCGCATGCCGCGACCGTAAGTCCCAGAAGCTTGTACGGTCCAGCGTCCGGGGCTCAGCCGGTGCCGGCCGGCCCGGCTCCGACCCGCTCGGCTCCGGCCGGTCCGGTGGTTCCCGCGGGCCCGGCGTGCCGTACGGGCCCGGCCGGCGGGACGGCCTCGGACTGCTCGACCGGCTCGGCACGGGAGCCGCCGAGGTGGGGCGGCAGCCATCCGTCTCCGGGCACGTAGCGGCGGACGACCTTGGCGGGCACACCGGCGATCACGCTGTGGTCGGGGAACTCGCCGCGGACCACGGCTCCGCCCGCGACCACGCACTGCCTGCCGATCCGGGTGCCCGGCAGGATGATCGCGCCGGTGCCCAGCCAGGAGCCCGAGCCGATGACCACCGGATTGTTGCGGGGCCACTGGCGGCCGATCGGCGTCTCCGGATCGTCGTAGACGTGGTTCTGGTCGGTGATGTAGACGTACGGGCCGGTGAACACGTGATCGCCGATGTCGATCGACTGGTGGCCGACGATGTGGCTGCCCCGGCCGATCGAGCAGCTCCCGCCGATCCGCACGATCGAGACCGGGCCAAGGTCCACCCCCGGGCCCATGCCCGCGGAGATGGAGACGCGCTCACCGATCAGGGTGTGCTCGCCTATCTCGATCCAGGCCTCGCCGAAGATCGCGCCGACGGGGAAGGACAGGCACGCGCCGTCGCCGAGACGGCGGAAGCGGTAGCCGGCGGGGTTGGCGGGGCTTACCGCGCCGGCCGCTCGGATCGCGGCCCAGCCGCGATGGATGAGGCCGCCGACGGCACGCCGTATCACGCCACGAATCGACATAAGGAGCTAAGTTACCGTTCGGTCATGTACGAGGGGAATACGGGTCAAGGGGCATGCGGACGGTCCGCAGGAACGGTTTGATATTCTGAGAGTCCGTGGACAGGTGGGCCGCTATCAGGGTGCGCCGACTGATCTATGACGACCACGGGAGACTTCTTGCGCAGCGCCGCACACACCAAGCATCTGTTCGTCACCGGCGGCGTCGCCTCCAGTCTCGGTAAGGGACTGACGGCGTCGAGCCTCGGACGTCTTCTCAAACTGCGTGGCCTGCGAGTCACCATGCAGAAACTCGACCCTTACCTCAACGTCGACCCCGGAACGATGAACCCGTTCCAGCACGGTGAGGTCTTCGTCACGGACGACGGGGCGGAGACCGACCTCGACGTCGGCCACTACGAGCGCTTCCTCGACACCGAGCTGCACGGCTCGGCGAACGTGACCACCGGCCAGGTCTACTCCAATGTCATCGCCAAGGAGCGCCGCGGCGAGTATCTCGGTGACACCGTGCAGGTCATCCCGCACATCACCAACGAGATCAAGGACCGCATCCGCTCCATGGCCGGCCCCGACGTGGACGTGGTCATCACCGAGGTCGGCGGCACCGTCGGTGACATCGAGTCGCTGCCCTTCCTGGAGGCCGTCCGCCAGGTCCGCCACGAGGTCGGCCGCGACAACGTGTTCTTCCTGCACGTCTCGCTGCTGCCCTACATCGGCCCGAGCGGGGAGCTGAAGACCAAGCCGACGCAGCACTCGGTCGCCGCGCTGCGCAGCATCGGCATCCAGCCCGACGCGATCGTCCTGCGCTCCGACCGCCCGGTCAGCACCTCGATCAAGCGCAAGATCAGCCTCATGTGCGACGTCGACGAGGACGCCGTGGTCTCCGCGGTCGACGCGGCGAGCATCTACGACATCCCCAAGGTGCTGCACTCCGAGGGCCTGGACGCCTATGTCGTCCGCCGCCTCGGCCTGCCCTTCCGCGACGTCGTCTGGAAGGAATGGGAGCAGCTCCTCGGCCGGGTGCACCACCCGGCCAAGGAGGTCACGATCGCCCTCGTGGGCAAATACATCGACCTGCCCGACGCCTACCTGTCGGTCACCGAGGCGCTGCGCGCGGGCGGCTTCGCCAACGACGCCCGCGTCAACATCCGCTGGGTCAAGAGCGACGACTGCGAGACCCCCGAAGGAGCCGCCCGCGAGCTGGACGGCGTGGACGGCGTGCTCGTCCCCGGCGGCTTCGGCGTGCGCGGCATCGAGGGCAAGCTCGGCGCGATCCGGCATGTCCGGGAGAACCGGATCCCGCTGCTCGGCATCTGCCTGGGCATGCAGTGCATGGTCATCGAGGCCGCCCGCAACCTCGCCGGCATCGAGGACGCCGGCAGCACGGAGTTCGATCCCGAGACCACCCACCCCGTCATCTCCACCATGGCCGACCAGGAGGACGTCGTCTCCGGCGAGCGTGACATGGGCGGCACCATGCGGCTGGGCCTCTACCCCGCCAAACTCGCCGAGGGCTCCCTCGCGCGCCAGCTGTACGGCATGGCGAAGGTGGACGAGCGCCACCGCCACCGCTACGAGGTCAACAACTCCTACCGGGACGAGCTGGAGAAGGTCGGCATGGTCTTCTCCGGCCTGTCGCCCGACGGCCGCCTGGTGGAGTACGCCGAGCTGCCCGCCGACATCCACCCGTTCTTCGTCGGCACCCAGGCGCACCCGGAGTTCCGCTCCCGCCCGACCCGGGCGCACCCGCTGTTCAAGGGCCTGGTCGGCGCCGCTCTGACCTACGCCGACAGCCGGGGCACCTCCGCCAAGGCCGGTCGGGGCAAGTGAGCACTCCCGAGTTCGAGGTCCGGGACATCCCGGAGGAGTGGAAGGTCGTCTCCTCCGCCGAGCATTTCAGCGGACACGTCATCACCGTGGTGACCGACGCGGTCCTCATGCGGGATCAGGAGGTCGTCGAGCGCGACTACGTGGTCCACCCCGGATCGGTGGCCGTCGTCGCGCTCGACGACGCCGGCCGGGTGCTGATGATCCGCCAGTACCGCCACCCGGTCCGGCGCCTGCTCTGGGAGCTGCCGGCGGGCCTGCGTGACGTCGAGGGCGAGGCGCTCCAGGCCGGAGCGGCCCGCGAGCTCGCCGAGGAGGCCGGTTACCGGGCGGAGACCTGGCACACCCTGGTCGACGCCTTCACCTCGCCGGGAATGACCGACGAGCGGACCCGCATCTTCCTCGCCAGAGACCTCAGCCCCATCCCCGAAGGGGAGCTGGACTTCGTCCACCGGCACGAGGAAGTCGACATGCCGGTGGTCTGGATCCCCCTGTCCGACGCGGTTCGGCGTGCCCTGGCGGGAATGATCCACAATTCCCAAGCCGTGGCCGGTATTCTCGCCGCATACGCCGCTTCGGCGGATGGTTTCGCCTCGTTGCGGCCCGCCGAAGCACCGGAGGCATGACGGGAGGACACCCTGAGCGAGACGGAGGCCGTCCTCTCCAGCTACCTCACCCATCTGGCGGTGGAGCGGGGTCTGGCCGCCAACACCCTGGCCTCCTACCGCCGTGACCTCCTGCGTTATGTGGATCATCTGAAGAGCCGTGGCCGTGTCACCTTCGGGGAGGTGGCCGAGGCCGACGTCACGGCCTTCCTGACCGCGCTCAGGGAGGGCGACGGGGAGCATCAGGCCCTCGTCGCCAGCTCGGCGGCGCGTGCCGTCTCCGCGGTACGTGGCCTGCACCGCTTCGCGCTGCGCGAGGGGGCCGCAGGCCACGACCCGGCCCACGGCGTACAGCCGCCGCGGCAGCTCCGGCGCCTGCCCAAGGCGATCAGCGTGGACGATGTGGAGCGGCTCATCGCCGCCTCCGGCCCCGAGGGGGCGCCCCTCACGATGCGCAACCGGGCGCTGCTGGAGCTGCTGTACGGCACGGGCGCGCGCATCTCCGAGGCCGTGGGCCTCGCGGTGGACGACGTCGACCTGAGCCCGAAGGCCCAGCAGGTGCGCCTGCGCGGCAAGGGCGGACGCACCCGCCTGGTGCCCCTGGGCCGCTTCGCGAGGGAGGCGCTGGGAGCCTATCTCACCCGGGCGCGTCCCGGCATCGCCGCCCACGGCCGGGGCACCTCGGGGCTGTTCCTCAACGCCAGAGGCGGGCGGCTCACCCGTCAGGGAGCCTGGGAGGTCCTCCAGGCCGCCGCCGAGCGCGGAGGGCTGGCAGGAATCTCACCCCATATCTTGCGACATTCCTTCGCAACACACCTCCTCGACGGGGGTGTGGACGTTAGGGTGGTTCAGGAATTGCTCGGCCACGCCTCGGTGACCACCACGCAGGTATACACCCTGGTCGCGGTCGACAAGCTCCGCGAGGCCTGTGCCGTCGCGCAACCGCGCGCGCGGCATTGACCTTGCTTATGTCCGGGCGTGCCGCCTTGCCGCATACGTGTTGACGCCATAGTGTCCGTCCGGACGGTCCGGTTCAAGGCCGTCAGGGAGGTTCGACTGGTGACTGTGACCACCGACGGTTCTGTCCGGGGAACGACCCCTGGAAACCCCGAGAATCCCTGGGGGGACACCAAGACCGCCGGGACCCCTCGCGCTGGGGGAGTCCTCGGCCCGACCGGGCGACCCCGCCCGGTCTTTCCCGACCCGCCTCCTCGTACGGTGCACGGACCGGCGCGTGTCGTGGCCATGGTCAACCAGAAGGGCGGCGTCGGCAAGACGACCACCACCATCAACCTGGGCGCGGCGCTGGCCGAGGCCGGGCTCAAGGTGCTGCTGGTCGACTTCGACCCGCAGGGTGCCCTCTCTGTCGGCCTCGGGATCAACCCCCACCAGCTCGATCTGACGGTCTACAACCTCCTCATGGAGCGGCAGATCACCGCCAGGGACGTGCTGATGGAGACCGGCGTCGACGGCATGGACCTGCTGCCCAGCAACATCGACCTGTCCGCGGCCGAAGTCCAGCTCGTCACGGAGGTCGCCCGCGAGCAGGTGCTCGGCCGGGTGATCAAGCCCCTCCTGCCCGAGTACGACGTGTGCCTGATCGACTGCCAGCCCTCCCTGGGCCTGCTCACGATCAACGCGCTGGCCTGCGCGCACGGCGTCATGGTGCCGTTGGAGTGTGAGTTCTTCGCCCTGCGTGGAGTCGCGCTGCTCATGGACACCATCATCAAGGTCCAGCAGCGCATCAACGAGGACCTGGTCATCGAGGGCCTGCTCGCCACCATGTACGACGCGCGGACCCTGCACGGCCGCGAGGTGCTGGCCCGGGTGGTCGAGGCGTTCGACGAGAAGGTGTACCACACGGTGATCAACCGGACGGTCCGCTTCCCCGACGCCACCGTGGCCGGTGAGCCCATCACCAGCTTCGACTCCTCCTCCCTCGGTGCCAGCGCCTACCGCGAGCTGGCCCGCGAAGTCCTCACCCGGTGGGCCGCGCTGGAGCAGTGATTGCGGTCCCGGGTGCGGGACAATGGTGGGATGACCGAGCAGCCAGAGACGGCCGACGACACCTTCAGGGTGCACCTGGAGGTCTTCGAGGGCCCCTTCGACCTGCTGCTCGGTCTGATCTCCAAGCACAAGCTCGATATCACCGAGGTCTCACTCAGCCAGGTCACCGACGAGTTCATCTCCTACATCCGCGCTCGCGGCCCTGAGTGGGACCTGGAGCTGACGAGTCACTTCCTGCTCGTCGCGGCCACCCTGCTCGACCTCAAGGCGGCCAGGCTGCTGCCCTCGGGTGAGATCGACGATGAGGAGGATCTCGCCCTCCTGGAGGCGCGCGACCTGCTGTTCGCCCGCCTTCTGCAGTACCGGGCCTACAAGGAGGTCGCGAAGGTCTTCTCCGGCAGGATGGCGGAGGAGGCGCTGCGCTTCCCCCGGACCGTGTCGATGGAGGCACCGTTCGCCGATCTCCTTCCCGAGCTGATCCTGGGCATCGGCCCCGACCGCCTCGCCCAGCTCGCCCAGCGGGCATTCGCGCCCAAGACCCCTCCGTCCGTCTCCGTCGCCCACATCTACCAACCGCTCGCCAATGTCAGGGACCAGGCGGTTATCCTTGTGGAGCGGCTGCGACGGGTGCGCCGGGCGACCTTCCGAGCCCTCACCTCCGACTGCGCCGGCACCTTCGAGGTCGTCGCGCGTTTCCTGGCCGTCCTGGAGCTCTACCGGGAGGCGGCCGTCTCCTTCGACCAGGTGGAGCCTCTCGGAGAACTGCATGTGACCTGGACCGGCAGTGACGACGGAGACGTCGCCGTGGCCGACGACTACGACGAGAGCACCAAGAGAGAGCCTGCTCATGACTGACGCGGTGCCCGAGCCGAACCTGCGCACCGGGCTGGAGGCCATTCTTCTCGTGGTCGACGAACCGGTCACCGAGATGACCCTCGCCCAGGTTCTGGAACGGCCCATCAGTGAGGTCGCCGCCGTGCTCCGTCAGCTGTCGGCGGAATACACTGAAGGCGGTCGGGGTTTCGACCTGAGAGAGGTCGCGGGCGGCTGGCGGTTCTACACGCGGGCCGAGTGTGCGACCCTCGTGGAGCGGTTCGTCCGCGACGGCCAGCAGGCACGGCTCACCCAGGCCGCGCTGGAGACCCTGGCCGTGGTCGCCTACCGGCAGCCGATCAGCCGGGCCCGGGTGGCGGCCGTACGAGGTGTCAACAGCGACGGTGTCATGCGCACGCTGGTGACGCGAGGGCTGGTCGAAGAGGCCGGCACCGAACCGGAGAGCCAGGCACTGCTCTACCGGACAAGTCCGTATTTTCTCGAGCGGATGGGCCTGAGGGATCTCGACGAGCTCCCCGAACTGGCGCCGTTCCTGCCCGACGACGTGGAAACCTTAGAGGAGCACAAGTAGTGAACAGCAGGCGTAGTACCCCGTCCGGTGATGGACGCGGTCAAGGCCGTGGCGGAGCCCCGCGCGGCGGCAACCCCCGAGGCGGCTCCCGCTCCGGCGGGCCCAGGGGCGGTTCGCAGGGCGGGTTCCGTTCGGACGCTCCGCGTCGTGATGATCGTGGTGGGTTCCGTTCGGACGCTCCGCGTCGCGACGACCGCGGTGGGTTCCGCGCCGAGCGTGACGGCTCGCGTAGCCGGTACGGCAGGCCCGCCGAGGGGGGGCCGCGTCGTGATGATCGCGGTGGTTCGCAGGGCGGGTTCCGTTCGGACGCTCCGCGCCGCGACGACCGTGACGCACCTCGTGGTGGTTCGCAGGGCGGGTTCCGTTCGGGCGCTCCGCGCCGTGACGACCGTGGCGGTTCGCGCGGGTCTTCCGGCTCGGACCGTGGCCGTTCCAACGCGTCCGGCAGCGGTTCCCGTGGCCGGTTCGGCAGGACCGACCGGCGGGACGAGGTCCAGACGATCGGAGGCAAGCGAGCCGGCTCGTACGGCGAGCGCCGTCCCGGTGCCGACCGCGGTCCCGCGAAGGCCGAACGCCGGCCCGGCGCGATCGAGAACGACCGGTTCAAGACCGCCCGCCAGCCCAAACGCGACTCGGACTTCTACGACAGGGACTACGTCGACGAGCGCGACACCACCGAGGTCCCCGACGGCGTCCGGCTGCAGAAGGTCCTGGCCCAGGCGGGCGTGGCCAGCCGGCGGGCCTGCGAGGACATGATCGGCGATGGCCGGGTGACGGTCGACGGCCAGGTGGTCCGGCGCTTCGGCGCCCGGGTCGATCCGGCCAAGCAGGTCATCCACGTCGACGGCAAGCGCCTGCCGACAATGCCTGACCTGGTCTACCTCGCCATCAACAAGCCGATCGGCGTCGTCAGCACCATGTCCGACCCCGACGGCCGTCCCTCGCTGGCCGATTTCGTGGCCGACCGCACCGAGCGGCTGTTCCACGTGGGCCGCCTGGACACCGAGACCGAAGGCCTCATCCTGCTCACCAACGACGGCGAGCTGGCCAACCGGCTCACCCACCCGAGTTACGGCGTGCAGAAGAAGTACTGGGCGAAGGTCCCCGGCAGGATCGAGCGTGACCTGGGCCGCCGCCTGAAGAAGGGCATCGAGCTGGAGGACGGCATCGCCAAGGCCGACTCCTTCACCCTGGTCCAGGAGCACGGACAGCAGGCGCTGGTGGAGATCGTCCTGCACGAGGGCCGCAAGCACATCGTCCGGCGCATGCTGGAGGAGGTCGGGCACCCGGTCATCGACCTGGCCCGCATCGAGTTCGGGCCGGTCAAGCTCGGCCGTCTCAAGCCGGGCACCGTCCGTGCGCTGAGCCTCAAGGAAGTCGGCGAGCTCTACGCCGCCGTCGGCCTGTAATCTTCCTGGACACGCACGGTTTCGACACGCCGGATCGCCTGCGGGCGGTCCGGCGTGAACGGTATGGAGGAGCGACGATGGTGCGGGCGATTCGGGGCGCGATCCAGGTCGAGGGCAACGACCGGGAGGCCATCCTGTCAGGGGTGACCGAGCTGGTCACCGAGGTGATGGAGCGTAACAGGCTCACCACCGACGACGTGATCAGTGTGATCTTCACGGCCACCCCTGACCTGACCGCGGAGTTTCCCGCCCTCGCCGCCCGCAAGCTGGGCTTCCACGACGTCCCGCTGATCTGCGCGTCCGAGATCGACGTTCCGGGCGCGCTCCCCCATGTCGTACGGCTGATGGCCCACGTGGAGACCGATCGGCCACGCCAGGAGATCCAGCACGTCTACCTGCGGGGGGCGGCGGCCCTACGTGTGGACATCGCTCAGTGACCTTGTCATGCGCCACCAAGCCCAAGAAGCCCGGGGAGCACGCGTGAGCGGTCTCGAGAGCGTCCTTGTCGTCGGAACCGGCCTGATCGGCACCTCCGTCGCCCTGGCCCTGCGCGAGCAGGGGATCACCGTCTACCTGGCCGACCGTGACGAAGGCGCCGTACGGCTGGCACGCGAGTTGGGCGCCGGCACCGAGTGGACCGCCGGGCGGACCGTGGATCTCGCGGTCATCGCGGTCCCCCCGCAGATGGTCGCCGACCGGCTCGCCGACCTTCAGGAGGCCCGGGTCGCCCGGTTCTACACCGATGTGGCGAGTGTCAAGGTGCTCCCGCTCCAGCAGGCCGCCGACCTCCGCTGCGACCTGACCACCTACATCGCCGGACACCCGCTGGCGGGCCGGGAGCGTTCGGGGCCCGCCGCGGCCCGGGCCGACCTGTTCCTGGGCCGTCCCTGGGCGCTGTGCCCGACGGAGGAGACCTCGCCCGACGCGGTCGAGGCCCTGTTGGGGCTGATCAAGCTCTGTGGCGGCGAGGCCGTCAGGGTCGAGGCGTCCGAGCACGACCGGGCCGTCGCGGTCGTCTCCCATGCTCCGCACGTGGCCGCCGCGGCGGTGGCCGCCCGGCTCGCCGCCGCGCCGGCGACCGCGCTCGGCCTGGCAGGGCAGGGCGTCCGCGACGTCACGCGCATCGCGGCCGGCGACCCCGGCCTGTGGACCGGGATCCTGTCGGGCAACGCGCTGCCGGTGGCCGACGTGCTGGAGAAGGTGGCCGCCGACCTGGCGGCCGTGGCCGCCTCGCTGCGTGCCTCCGCCGATCCGGAGGCCATGGGGCAGGTGACCGAGCTGCTGCACCGCGGTGTCGCCGGCACGGACCGGATCCCCGGCAAGCACGGAGGTCCCGCGCGCGCCTACGCGACCGTCCAGGTCATCATCGGCGACCGTCCGGGCGAGCTGGCCCGGCTGTTCCAGGTGGCCGAGGAGGCAGGCGTCAACATCGAGGACGTCCGGCTGGAGCACGCCCCCGGCCTGCCGCTGGGCGCCGCCGACCTGTCCGTGCAGCCGGAGGCGGTGGCCGCGCTGTCGGCGGCACTGCGCGCGCACGGCTGGCACCTGCCGTAACGCCCTGCCTGCCCCGGCCCGCTCCGGCGGGCCGGGGCGGGCCCTTCCCGAGCCGATCGATGCGTGTTCCCGCTCCCGCTCCCGGTAGCCTCGTACAGACAATTGAAGCGGGTTGCAAGGGAGAGGCGCCGTGACCGGACTGGTCGTCGCCATGGACGGTCCTTCGGGGTCGGGCAAGTCGAGTGCGTCGCGTGGGGTCGCGCGAGCGCTGGGACTGCGTTATCTCGACACCGGAGCGATGTACCGGGCCGTCACGTGGTGGATGCTCGAGCAGGGTGTCGACCTCACGGACCCGGCAGCGATCACCGCCAGGGCGCTGGACCCGGTTCTCTCGATGGGCACCGATCCTGACGCGCCCACGGTGGCCGTGGACGGCGCCGACGCCGCCGTGGCCATCCGCACCTCCGAGGTCACCGCCGCCGTCTCCGCGGTCAGCGCGGTGCCCAAGGTGCGGCGTCGGCTGGTGGCCGAGCAGCGTGAGATCATCGGTGGGGGCGGCATCGTCGTCGAGGGCCGTGACATCGGCACGGTGGTCACCCCCGGAGCCCCGGTCAAGATCTATCTGACCGCGAGCGCGGACGCCCGGGCGCTCCGCCGTACGGCGGAGCTGACCGGGACCACGGTGGAGGCGCAGAGGGCCGCGATGGCCCGGCGCGACACCCTGGACTCCACGAGAAAGACCGACCCACTTGCCATGGCGGCCGACGCCGTCGAACTGGACACCACGGCGCTGAACCTGGAAGAGGTCATCGCCGAGGTGCTACGTGTGATTAAGGAAAAGGCGTGACCGGGGAAGAAGAAAGCGGCTGGATCGAGGCTGAGCTGGCCGATCTGGGTACCGACAACAGCTCTGAGAACGAGGGCCCGGACGAGGGCCCGCAGCCGGTCGTGGCCGTGGTGGGCCGCCCCAACGTGGGCAAGTCCACCCTGGTCAACCGGATCATCGGCCGCCGGGAGGCGGTCGTGGAGGACGTGCCGGGCGTGACCCGCGACCGGGTCACCTACGACGCCACCTGGCGCGGACGCCGGTTCACGGTGGTCGACACCGGCGGCTGGGATCCCGACGCGACCGGGATGGCACTGAAGATCGCCGAGCAGGCGCAGGTCGCGGCCGAGCTGGCCGACGTGATCCTGTTCGTGGTGGACGCCGTGGTCGGCGTGACCGACGCCGACGAGATCGTCGGCCACGTGCTGCGTGGCTCCGGCAAGCCGGTCATCCTGGCCGCGAACAAGGTCGACAACCAGCAGATGGAGCTGGAGGCCGCCGCTCTGTGGTCTCTCGGCCTGGGCGAGCCGCAGCCGGTCTCGGCCCTGCACGGCCGCTCCAGCGGCGACCTGCTGGACGTGATCCTGGACAAGCTGCCGGAGACGCCGCAGCAGCGTTTCGGCGTCGAACGCGGTCCACGTCGCGTGGCCCTGGTGGGCAAGCCCAACGTGGGCAAGTCCTCCCTGCTGAACCAGCTTGCGGGGGAGGAGCGTGTGCTCGTCGACCCGATGGCGGGCACCACTCGCGACCCGGTCGACGAGCTGGTCCAGCTCGGCGGCAAGACCTGGCGTTTCGTGGACACCGCGGGTATCCGCCGGCGTGACCGTGAGCTGAAGGGCGCCGACTTCTACGCGAGCATGCGCACCCGGGGAGCCCTGGAGCGCTCGGAGATCGCGGTCGTGCTCATCGACGCCAGCGACGTGCTGACCGAGCAGGACCTGCGGATCATCTCCCTGGTGATCGAGTCGGGCCGTGCCATGGTCGTGGCGTTCAACAAGTGGGACCTCCTCGACGAGGACCGCCGCTACTACCTGGAAAAGGAGATCGACCGCCAGCTCGTCCGCGTGCCGTGGGCGCTGCGGGTCAACATCTCCGCCAGGACCGGCTGGCATGTGGAGAGGCTCGTCCCGGCGATCGAGAAGGCGCTCGACTCCTGGTCCACCCGGGTTCCCACGGCGCGCCTCAACGCCTTCCTCACCGACCTGGTGGCGGCCACCCCGCCCCCGGTCCGGGGCGGCAAGCAGCCCAAGATCCTCTTCGCCACCCAGGCGTCGACGGAGCCGCCCAAGTTCGTGCTGTTCACCTCGGGCTTCCTCGAGGAGACCTACCGCCGCTTCATCGAGCGCCGGATCCGCGAGGAGTTCGGCTTCGCCGGCTCTCCTCTCGAGGTCACGATGAAGATCCGCGAGAAGCGGCAGGGACAGAAGCAGAAGAAGTGACGTGAACGCGACGCGGACGGCCCGGCACATGCCGGGCCGTCCGTCGGTTCCGGCCTCTGCCGTACGGTGTTGACGTGCGGAGACGCGTCATCCGCACCGGCCGTCCGGCGCGCCGGCGGCGGACGCCGCGGTCCCCGCCGGGCCGGGGGAGCTCGGGGCCGAGTTCACCGCGACCCTGGTGGCCCGGCACAGCGGCAAGTGCCTGGATGTGGCGGCCGCCGGCATGAACAACGGTGCCAACGTCCAGCAGTGGACCTGCCTGTACCACCAGCGCAACCAGGAGTGGCGACTCGCCTGACCCGGTCGCTCACACCACCGCAGGCCCGTGGTCCGCGCCGTCGGGGCGAGTGAGCCGCCGTACGCCGTACTCCGGCCGCCCACGTCGGGTGCGTCCGACGTGGGCGGCCCCCCACCCCTTACGGAGTCCCGGATCCGCCTGCCGTCCCTGGCCGGTTCGGCAGCAGCAGCGCGATCAGCGCTCCCGCCGTACACAGGGCGGCGGTGATCAGGAAGATCTCGCTGTACTCGGTGTGCAGGGCGGCCTGGACCCGGTCACCGTACTCGGCCAGCCGCCGGGTGTAGACGGCGGGATCCACGCCGAACGGCAGC
The DNA here is from genome assembly GCF_014203795.1 of Streptosporangium album. NCBI lineage: Bacteria > Bacillati > Actinomycetota > Actinomycetes > Streptosporangiales > Streptosporangiaceae > Streptosporangium > Streptosporangium album. The sequence goes on from NZ_JACHJU010000002.1 coordinate 1,075,879, forward strand.
GGCGTGTCCAGATCGGCGGTGAGCGACTGGAACCGGTGGAAGCCCCAGGCCGACAGTCCGGCGACGCCGAGCAGCATGCCCATCATCCGGGCCACGACCACGGCCGCGGACGCCACGCCGTGCTGGGCGGCCGGAACGGCCCGCAGCACCGCTGAGGAGACAGGAGCGATCACCACGCCCAGGCCGAGCCCCGCGATGACGAGGTCGACGTCCATGCGATGCCCGGCGGCGGCCAGATCCAGGGGCCACTGGCCGATCCGGGCATAGCCGACCGCGGCGAGCGCCAGCCCGGCCACCGCCACCGCCCGCTCGCCGTACCGGCGGGCCATGACCCCGCCCAGCAGCGCGGCCACCGAGAGGGCGACGAGGAAACGCGACAGCACCAGCGCCCCGTCCAGCGTCCCCAGCCCCAGCAGCGTCTGCGCGGACAGCTGCACGTCCACGAGCGTGACCAGCAGTGCCGCGCCCGTCAGGAAGCTCACCCCGAGGGTGGCGAAGAACGGGCCGCGCAGCACCCCCGCCATGTCGATCAGCCGGGTCGGGGACCGTCCCTCCCACCAGACGAACGCGGAGGCGGCCACCACTCCGGCCGCGATCGCGGGCAGGCCCCACGGAGGAAGGACCGACCTGCTCGGGTCGGGGTTGTAGAGTCCGGCCACGAGCAGGCCCAGCGCGAGGGCCAGCAGCAGGCCGCCGGCCAGGTCGACGCGGGCACTGGGGGCCGGAGCGCGCACCGGTGGCGGCACGGACCGCTGTACGGCGATCGCGGCCACGGCGACCAGGGGAAGGTTCAGCCAGAAGATCGACCGCCAGCCGCCGAACGTTATGCCGCCCAGATGCAACGTCGCGGGCACCCCGGCGGTGAGGGCCGCGCCGTACAGAGGACCGAGCACGCTGCCGAGCTCCTGGGCGGCGCCGACCGCGCCGAGGGCCACCGGGCGGTCGTGCTCGTCCCACAGGTCCCCGGCCATGGCCATGGTGATGGGCAGCAGCGCACCGCCCGCGACGCCCTGCAGGCCGCGCCCGGCGGCCAGCCAGGGGACCGTGTCGCCCAGCGCGGTGACGACCGAGCCGGCCGCGAAGCCCGCCAGGCAGAGGTGGATCAGCGGGCGCCTGCCGTACCGGTCGGAGAGCCGGCCGAGCAGCGGCATGGCGGCGATGTAGCCCAGCAGGAAGCCGGTGATGATCGGGGTGGCCCGCTCCAGGTGGTTCAGCGGGACGTCGGCGTCCTTGGCGATGTCGACGAGGACGGTGACCACGACGTAGGCGTCCAGGGCCGCCAGGAGCACCGCTGTGCCGCCGGCACCGAGGGCGATCCGCCGCCGGGCCTTTTGGCCACCGCCGGACATGGGGTGGAGCGGGTCGACGGTGGGCCGCGCCGCAGGCTCGGTCATGGGGTCACTCCGCCGGTGCGGTGACCTGGACCGGCACGTCGTAGTCGTGGAAGGAGACGATCACCTTGCCGCCGCTCAGCGGCAGGTCTGCCTTGAGCAGGCGGCTGGTGGCCTTGTCGATCCAGAGCCTGCTGTTCACGCTCTGCGCGAGTCCCGGCACCATGGTGGCGAGGACCTGCTGGGAGAGGGTGGCCGAGACCCGGTAGGCGTCGGCGCCGTCCACCTTCTCCTCTGCCTCCGTCCTGGGATCCAGGGCGTTGGTCATGAGCTGGACGACGCCTCTGTCCGGGTCGAGGATGGCCGAGGGGTCGTAGATCGCGGCCAGCTCGCTCCGTGACATCCTCTGGAATCCGCCGGTCACGCCTTTGAAGTGGACGACCTCTCCGACGATGACGAAGCTGATCTCCTGGAGACTGCCCCCCAGGTCGATCTGGATGGTGCCGTCGGCGTCGCCTGTCCCGCTGAGGCGGCCGGTCGCCTTCTTGACGGGCACCGGCGGCGTGCCTTCGGTCTCCATGGTGAAGGCGGCAGACTTGGCGGTCCGCATCGCCTCCGCCGATTTCTTGACCAGCTCGGTCCCCACCGGCAGTGCGGCCCGGCCATCGGAGGCGCCGCCCCCGCTGCACGCGGTGATCAGGGAGAGCGCGGTGACCACCGCGGCGAGGAGAATCCGGCGAGCAGGCATGGGCGGATCGTAGCGACCAGCCGGTCGGCTGAGGGAGAAATCGCCGGTATCGGTTTCACTTCAGCGCAGGTTTTTCAGGTGGCTCACCACGGGGGTGTACGCCTTCTCCAACTCGCGGAGCTGATCGTCGGTGAGCAGGTCGATGAAGTGCCGGCGGACGCTGGTCACGTGGTGCGGCGCGACCTTCTGGATGGTGGCCCAGCCGTGCTCGGTGAGCACGGCGAAGGTGCCGCGCCGGTCATCCGGGCAGTCCTCCCTGGCCACCAGCCCCGCCGCCTCCATCCGGGAGATCTGGTGGGACAGGCGGCTGCGCGACTGGATCGTGGCGTCCGCCAGGTCGCTCATCCGCATGCGGTGGTCGGGGATCTCCGAGAGGTTGACCAGGATCTCGTAGTCGTTGACGGAGAGTCCGAAGGGGTGGAGCTCGCGGTCGAGGCGATGTTCCAGAAGCTTGTGCGCGGCCAGGTGGGCTCGCCAGGTCCGCTGCTCGAGCGAGGTGAGCCAGCGCGGCTCCTCATCGTTCACTGGTCGCTCACCATTCCTTGTACGCCGGGCGGCCGGCCGCTGCTCTCCCCGTGATGGGTACGCTCCCGGTTCATGGACCAGAACTTACCTCAGATACCGGTGACGACCTCGACGTAGGTCAGGCGGGGAAGGCGGTCGAACCAGGCGTTCTCGCCGGGCTTGCCGATGGTGACGGCGGTCAGCGCGGAAGCGGAGAGCGTCGGCACGGTGATCGTGGCGGGGCCGGCCGATCTCGGGGTCGCGCTCAACCTCAGCAGGCTCGGTGAGCGCCTCCCCTCGATCTCGCAGGTGTTTCTCGACCCGACCCCCAGAAGATCAGCCCAGGGTCGCCGGATGGTCGGTGACGACGCAGACCGCGACGCCTGAGCCGGTCCGCCACTCCAGCAGGTGCCTGCCCGCCCACTCCAGGCGGCGGGGGCCGTCCCCGTCGATCGGGAGACCGGACAGGTCCGTCGTGCGCAGGTCGTCCAGGGTGAGCTCGCCCCGTTTGATGAGCGCCTCCTTGCGGACCCAGAAGCGGATCAGTGCCTCGTTGTCACGGGCCAGGGGTCTTTCCACGGGGGCCAGGGCGTGCGCCGCCAGGGCCTCGTCCAGCGGGCCCTCGGGGACGTGCTCGGCGTCCACGCCGACCCGTCCCGGGCCCACCGCCGCGCAGACGTAGCCGTGGCTGTGGCTCAGGCTGACGCCGAGCTCGGGGACCTCCGCGAGGTACGGCCTGCCGTGCCCAGGCCCGCAACGGTCGCAGTGCTGGAGCAGTGTCAGCCGGTCCTCGGGAACGCCGACGACCTTGGCCGCGCACCGCCGTACCAGAAGGTGGGCCGCCACGAAGTCACGCCGGTCGCCCTCCCGGAGGAACTTCGCCGCGCGGTCACGCTCGACCTCGGTCAGGAGATCCATGCCGGTGGGGGAGTAGATCTCGTCGGTGGCGCCGGCCATCGCCAGACAATCGCGCATTGATCCAGATTAGGCGGTCCGGCGGCACCTGGCAGCCCCGCGAACCGTGGACTACTCGTCCTGCCTGGCGGCGCCCGGGGAGGGGGCGGGAGCCGGTTCCACCGTCCTGCCCTGGGGGTCGGTGACCAGCTCGTCGGCCGCGCCCATCACGGTCGCGTCGCTGATCTTCCACTGGCCGCCGGTCTTGACCAGGGCGATCTGCATGGAGGTGCCGAGCATGCGCCGGATGCCCGCGGTGCTCGTGACCTGGGAGTCCACGACCGTGATCGCCTTCGCCCTGTCCCGGGCGAGCTCGGCGACGTAGACGCCCCGGACCGAGGCGGACGAGCTCGCCTTCATCGAAGTGATCACGTCCTTCAGCGGGCCGAACGCCTCGTCGTAGGTCTTTTCGAAGGTGTCGTCCGAGATGGCCAGGACCTGGTCCCGATAGGCGCTGAGGTTGGAGTAGTCGTAGGTCTGCAGGGCCACTGCGAACTCGCGAGCCCGCGCGAAGACCGCGTCACGCTCGGACTTCTCCTCCGTCAGGCGGCCGGCCGCCATCCACTGGAGCGCGGCGATCGTCGCGGCCGACGCGAGCGCCACGGCCATGGCCGCGCCCGTCCACTTGCCCCGCGACGCCAGGCGCGTCGCGTGGGCACTGCTCCGATCGCTCTCCGCGGCCGCCCTCTCCGCGGCCGCCCTGTCCAGGGCCGCCCTGACCGCCGACGCGGCAGCGGAATTCGGCTCGGTGGGCTCCCCCCCGTCCTCGCCGATACCGCCGTGGGCCGAGCCCGCTCCCCGGGGGAGTTCCTCGGGCTCCTGAGGGACTGGGCTCACCTGCTACTCCTGTTCGCGGCGGCGCGGTCCCCGGCCCGTGACCGGGGACCCGCTGTTCACCTCCGGGGCCGGCACCGGCCGGACCGGGTGGGCCGCCCCCTTGGGAGTGTTCCCCGCCGCGTCTGTATCAGCACGTCATCACGGTGTACGAACTTCGCGGGGTGGGCCGCGGAGTGCCGGTCAGATGGAGAGCGCGCTCATCCAGCCCTCGATCTCGTCGGGGTGACGGGGCAGCCCGGCCGACATCAGGCGAGCGCCGTCGGCGGTGATCACGAGGTCGTCCTCGATGCGCACACCGATGCCGCGCAGCTCCGGCGGGAGCGTCAGGTCGTCCGGCTGGAGGTAGAGGCCGGGCTCGACGGTGAGCACCTGGCCCTCCTCCAGCACACCGTCCAGGTAGACCTCCGAGCGAGCCCTGGCACAGTCGTGGACGTCCATGCCGAGCATGTGGCCGCTGCTGCACAGGGTGTAGCGGCGGTACAGCCCGTTGTCGGCCTCCATCGCCTCGTCGGGGCTGATCTTCAGCACGCCCCAGTCACGCAGGCCCTCGGCGATGACCCGCATGGCCGTCTGGTGGAAGTCGCGGAACCTCGCGCCGGGCTTCAGAACGGCGATGGCCGCGCTCTGGGCCTCGTAGACCAGCTCGTACACCTGGCGCTGAATCGGGTTGAACCGGCCCGACAGCGGCAGGGTCCTGGTGATGTCGGCGGTGTAGAGGTCGTCGGTCTCCACGCCCGCGTCGAGCAGCAGCAGGTCGTTCTCGTTCAGACGGCCGTCGTTGCGGATCCAGTGCAGCACGCACGCGTGGGCGCCGGAGGCCACGATGCTGTCGTAGCCGACCGCGTTGCCCTCCAGGCGGGCCCGGAGGCCGAAGACCCCTTCCAGGTAGCGCTCGCCGCGCCGGTGGGCCAGCGCCGCGGGCAGTGCCCGCACCACGTCCTCGAACCCGCGCGCGGTCGCGTCCACCGAGAACTGCAGCTCGGCGACCTCCCATTCATCCTTGATCATCCGCATCTCGGAGAGAAACGTCTCCAGCTCGCCGTCCCCGTCGTGCGGCGCGACCCGGGAGTCCACCGAGGCGTCCACCCCGCGCAGCACCCGTGCGGGCCCGCCGAGCACGTCGTCGATCCTGTCGACGGCCGCGCAGTCGATCAGATAGAGCGACTCCGCCTCGGCCAGGTCGGGGCGGCGACCCACCCAGAACTCGCCGTGGCGGCGGTCCCGGTAGAACTCCTGCCCGGCCGTTCCGGGCGCCGAGCGCGGTGAGCGCGGCCGCAGGAACAGGGTGGCGGACCCGGACGGTTCGATGACCAGGACGTTGTCCGGCTCCTGGTCGCCGGTGAGGTAGGTGAACGCGCTGTGCGGCCGGAAGCGGTAGTCGCTGTCGTTGCTGCGTGCCTTGAGCGTGCCTGAGGGGATGATCAGTCGTTCGCCGGGGAAGCGCGCGGCGAGCGCGGCGCGGCGCTTGGCGGTGTAGGAGGCCAGCGGCGGCGCGGTCAGGCCGTCGCGGTGGGTGTCGGCCCAGCCGGTCTCCATGAACGCGGCGAGGGCCTCGGAGACCGGCAGGTCGTGGCTGCCGGTGTTGAGCTTGTCGGTCATCGTTTCCCCGAGAGCGAAGATGTGTGGTATTTCACACATTACCGGTGGCCGACACGGCTCGCACCCCCACTCTAGGCGGGTGCGGGCCGTACCTCGGACCAATGATCAGCCGATCGGCACCGGGTAGTCCTTGGCCAGGTCGGAGACCGCCGCCTCCTTGAAGATCACGGCCCCGCCGAGCGCGTCCATGTCCGGCTTGACGATGAAGGAGGCGCGTGAGGCGGGCTTGTCGAACATGGTGAAGTCCATGACCGTGCCGTACTCGCCGCCCCAGGAGGACTGGGTGCGGTACGGCTACTGCCCGTCACCTGAGGTGCCTTCTTTGCGGCCGCCGGCGCTTAGGGGGAGCATCGATGGGGCAATGGTTAGGGATACCGTTCGGAGAATCTCAGTGATCCTCTTTCCTGATTCATCGGCATCCGCCCCGGCAAGCCGAGGTCTTACGTCGCCTCCACAGGCGTTTGGCGTCTTCGGGGAACTGCCCGGCGACGTGGAACTAAGCGGATGGCCGGTCGAGTTTCACAGCCGCGAGCAGATTGATCGCGGCGTTGACGTCCCGGTCGTGGACGACGCCACAAGAACACGTCCACACACGGTCATTCAAGGTCAGGCCCCGGTTGTTGGAGCCGCGCTGTTTGCGCGCTACCGCCTTGTTCGCCTTCCGCAGCCTGCGCAAGGCGGCCTTGAGCGGTTTCGGCGCGTGAATCTCGGTGACGGTGCCGTCGTCGTCTGCGACCGTCGCGAACGTCTTCACCCCGACGTCGATCCCGCACGCGGCAGCATCGGCCGCAACGGCCCGGCGTTCGTTGACGTCGTAGCGAAACCGCGACCTGTGCTTACGCTTGCGCCAGTCGGGGAATCCCAGCTTCTTACCCTTGCGCGCACCGTTGCGGGAGTCGAAGAAGTTCTTGAACCCAGCCGCGCGCAGGCGGCACGCCTCCTTCGGCACCCGCGAGGACAGGCCCTCAGCGGCGAACCACGCAAAGCGCTTGGGGTGCTCGGTGCGCCAGGCGCGTTCCAGCGCGGGCGCCGACCACGGGACCGGTGTGAGGCCGGTGCCGGTGACACCGTAGGTCTTTTCTGCCTCCCGCTGATCGAGAGCAGCCCTGACCTTCTCCAGGCAGAAGTTCTCCACCACCCGCGAAAGTCCGGCGTGCCGGCTGAGGCGTTTTCGCTGCTCGGGCGTGGGGGCCAATTCCACCCGGAAGCCTTGACGGTCGCTCATGGGACTTCACCGGCTGCCCGGAGCGCGGTCTTGGCCCGGCGTGCGGCGAAGCGGCGACCGCGCCCACTCGGAAAGCTTCACACACGGATCATCCGGAGAAAGACTGATGACAACTGATGATTTCGCTGCCAGCTAACAACCCCAGCCAGGCCGAACCGAGGTGGTGTCCATGCTGATCGGTAGAATTCTGCAAGGCAAGGGAACGGATGTGGCGACCGTTCACCCCGACGCGACGGTGACCGACCTCCTGGTGATCCTGGCCGAGCGCAACATCGGCGCCGTGGTGGTCTCCGAGGACGGCTCGTCGATCGCGGGCATCGTCTCCGAGCGCGACGTGGTGCGGCGGCTGCACGACCGGGGCGGCGGCGTGCTGACCGCCCCGGTGTCGTCCATCATGACGACCGAGGTCCGCACCTGCCCGCCCACCGCCAACGTCGACGACCTGCGCCAGACCATGACCACCCATCGCATCCGGCACGTTCCCGTCGTGGACGGCGAGCGGCTGGCCGGGATCGTGAGCATCGGCGACGTGGTCAAGAGCTCCATCGAGTCGCTGGAGAACGAGAAGGCCTACCTGGTCGACTACCTGCAGCGCTGAGCCCCGGGAAGGGGCCCGGCACTCCGGTGCCGGGCCCCTCGCGGGTCCGCTAACGGACGGTTATCTTGTCGACCTCGATCGTGATGCCCTTCACCTGCGGTGTCGACGTGCCCGTCGTCACCGTCCCGTCTCCCGAGCTGACTCCCTTGATCTTCATCGTGTAGGTCAGGGTGCCGCCGGGGGCTCCGGGGGTGCTGGTCACCCGCAGGTCCTCGGCCGGCGGACCGGTGATCTGACCGCCGGCCGTACCCTCGTCGTTCTCGGCGCCGACGGTCAGCCCGTAGCCCGCCGGCGGTCCGCCGGGCAGGTTGCCCGGGTCGTAGGTGTAGGTGATGTCCTCGGTCCCGTTCAGCCCGATCCACTGCTGGAACACCTTGGCGTCCGTCGTGCCGTAGACGTTGAGGCGCCATTCGACGACGAGCCAGTCACTCACGCCGTCGGTCAGCGTTCCGACGTAGACGCCCGGCGTGCCGGTGCCGTCCAGGTCGGTCCAGTAGGGGGCGAGCACGTTGTTCGGGGTGACCGGATCCGGCAGCGACTGAGGCGTGGCGGCGATGTCCGCCGAGCCCGAGGTGCCTCCCGCGATCGTGTAGCCGTTGGAGACGATGCCGAGCCGGGTGTAGGTCTTCCCGGCGTAGGTGAACGCCGGGACGGTGAAGTTCAGCGCCTGCTCGTCGCCGATCGGCGTCGGCGCGATACCGAAGGCGTCGAGCGGCAGGTACGGTGCCGGACCGGTGCCCGGCGCGATGCCCGGCCTGTCCGGCTGCCTGGCCGTGAGGGTGGTCTTCGCCGTCGCGATCTGGGATCCGACCTTGGTGGCGCCGGTCACCGAGTTCAGCCGCAGCTTGCCGTTCAGCGTGCTGACCGCCGTCACCTCGGCGTCCTTGAGGGTGCTGTTCTGCACGCTCACCGTGCAGGTGGACTCGCCGGTGTCGCGGGCGATGGTGTCCGGCACGCAGGTCTGGTCGACCGGGACGGCGCCTTCCTTGCGGACGAACGCGACCGGCAGGTGCAGGTTGCGGCTGCCGCCCACCTGCTTGAGGTTCACCTGGCCGAAGTACTGCCCCTCGGGCAGGTCCGGAGCGGTGACCACCACGGTGATCTTGGCGCTCTTGCCCGGCTTGACGGTGAACAGGGGCGGCAGCACCGTGATGTTCGCCCCGTTCACGGTCGTGCCCGTGGCGGTGTAGGTGAGCGTCTTGTCGCTGACGTTGGTGAACGTCCGCTTGGCGGTGATGAGACCCGGCATGGTCGGGGCGTTCACCGACGGCAGGTTGAGGTCGATGCGGTTCAGCTCGTCGCCGGCGGAGGCGGCGAAGTTCTCCGCCGTCTCGTTCAGGGTCAGACCGGGGTCGCCGGCCTTGGTCAGGTCGATGCGTCCGCCGCCGAAGTCAAACGGGTCGGCGGGGGTGACGCGGTCCTGCTTGGTGACCGAGGTCGTGGCCGTCGTCTCCAGCGCGGACTTGACCTGTCCCGGTGTCCAGTCGGGGTGCAGCGCGAACACCAGCGCCGAGGCGCCTGCGACGTGCGGCGACGACATCGAGGTGCCCGCGATGACCTGGTACAGGTTGCCCTGCGGGCCGCCCTCGGGACCCTCCAGCGTCGGCGTCTGCCCGGCCAGGATGTGCAGGCCGGGTGCGGTGACGTCCGGCTTGAGGAAGTCGCCGCCCGGTCCGCGGGAGGAGAACGTGGTCATCGTGTCGCCCTGCCAGGTCGCCTTGGCGCCCTGGGTGAACGAGCCGGTCGCCCCGGCGTTGGCCGACAGGAAGGCGAGCAGGGCGTCGCCCTCGGGCTTGTCGAGGTGGACCGTCGGGATCCAGTGGTTGTCGGTCATCACGTCGAGCGGCGTGGCGTTGTAGAGGATCATGCCGGCCGCGCCGCCCTGGCGGACGTTGTAGCTCTTCATGATCCGGCCGGCGCCACGCTGGCAGACGACGATCTTTCCGGTGAACAGGCCCGGCGGAGCGGGAGCCGTACACAGCGCGTTGGAGTACGGCGGTGCGGAGGCGAGCACCACCGGCAGCGGTGAGGCCAGGCCCGCCGTGATGGAGGCGCCCTTGAGCGTGGCCGTCGCGCCGCCCGAGCCGGCCAGCGTGAGCGTGGACTGGAAGGTCCTGCTCTGCGTGGAGGCCGCCACCGTGGTCACCCACGGGCCGAGGTGGTCGGTGGTCGCCGCCCCGGGGCCGGAGTTGCCCGCCGAGGCCGAGACGAGCACGCCCGCCGCGTAGGCGTCGAGGAAGGCCAGCTCCACCGGGTCGCTGTAGGGGGAGCTGCCGCCGGAGATGGAGAAGTTGATCACGCGGACGCCGTCGAGGATGGCCCGGCCCACCGCCTGCGCCGAGTCGGAGGGGAAGCAGCCCTCCACGCCGCAGACCTTGTAGACCGACACGTGCGCCGCCGGGGCGATGCCGTGGATGGGCCCGCGGCTGATGCCGAGCGGGTTGGCGTCCGCCACCGGGCCGCCTGCCGAGGTGGTCGCGGTGTGGGTGCCGTGACCGTTGGAGTCACGGGCGCTGTCGGGGTAGACCTCGCCGCCGAACACCTCGTTGTAGGTGTCGAGGAACGGCGCTCCGCCGATCAGCTTCCGGTTGCAGGTGAACGGATCGGCCGCCGGCGTCAGCGGGTTGTCTCCGAAGTTGCAGACGCGCGGGGCGCCGTCCTTGGTCGCCGGTACGGCGGGCAGCGTGCCCGGGTCGGCGAACTGGGGGTGCTCCGGCCAGGCACCGGAGTCGAGGATGCCGACGACGACGCCCTTGCCGGACGAGGAACTGCCGCCCAGCTTGCTGTAGATCGCGGGAGCCCCGATGAAGGAGGCGCTCGAGTCGGTCAGCAGGTGCTCGGGCCTGTCCTCCTGGACGGCGGCCACCCCGGGCAGCTTCAGCAGTTCGGCCGCCTTGTTGGCGGGGACCCGCAGTGCGATCCCGCCGTAGACGGTGCGCAGCTTCTGCCCGGCCTTGGCGGCCGGCACGGCCTTGGTCAGGCCGGAGAGGAAGGCGTTCTCGACTTCCTCGATGTGCTTGCCGTACTTCTTGGCCTCGGCGCTTTTGATATCAAGAGCTTTGCCGGTCTTGGTGGGACTTGTCGCGGGAAGTCCTTCGAGTCCGCCCTGATAGGCGGCGTACGAGTCGTAGTCGAGTTTGACCATCACGTTGACCGTGGCACCCGAGGTGGACTTCAGGAGGGCTTGGTCGCTCTGGGCGAGTTTGCCCGTCGTGGATTTGGCCCCCTGGACCGGTTCGCCTCCGGTCAGCGGGGTCGCCGTCCACTTCCTGGCGCTCGGGGTGGGGGTCGGATCCGCGCTCGCCGGCGGCGTCATCGCCGCGACGAGTCCGACGCCGGCGGCGAGCACCGCCACACGCCTGGTCCGTGATAACTGGGACTTCCTGGGCAACGAGACCTCCCTGTGGGGACGCATGACCACGTCACGCCGCCAGGAGGTGTCGGGTCACCCGGGCATGCCCGGACAAGGGCATGACTGAGGAGGACTCGACCCTCCCCGGTGGGTGACGAGAGCGGCCGGCCGTAAAGGCGGCCGATCATGACAGGGAGCCTAACTAGAGGCCATTTATTTGCCTAGATCCGGAATTTGCCACAATCGTCGCCAGAGTTGGTCAAGTTTGCTTATACGATCTGCCCGGCGGTCCGGTGGGTCATGTCGTGGCTGGTCGGCGGCCTGCGGACCCCACCCTCATTGATGACGGGACCGTCCCGGATTTCTCTCCGGACCACACCCGCGAGTGGCCATATTTCGCCATATACATGATTTGATGCTTCTTGTCTGGTTCGTTCCAACGAGGGTGGGTCCACCCGGCGGCTCCGGAGGATGAGAGGCTTGGTCGCGTGAAGCTGAAGCTGGATCTGCACCCGATCTTCAACCGCGGCGGCGAGATCGACAAGGCGCTGCGCGGCATCATCGACGAGGCCATCAGGAAGAAGGCCACCGAGGTCGAGATCATCCCGGGGAAGGGGTCCGGCCAGCTCAAGAAGAAGGTCCTGCGCTTCCTGGAGCAGAAGGAGATCAAGGCCCTCTACCACCGCATCGACAAGGACTCCAAGAACCACGGCCGCCTGTTCGTCTACTTCCGCCACAAGTAGGACCGCAGGGCGCCGAGCAGCGCAGATGACACGCCTGGTGCGGCGATCGGGAAAGGACACCGGGCCGCCGCTCGCGGTGGGAGGGCGCATCCCACCCTCATCCCAGCGGGTCAGCAGAGCAGGCAGCTCATGATGGATCAAGACGTCCCAGCATCCCATCGGGGTGGTTTTCCTTGCTGGGAGTCGGAGGCCGATGCAAGCATTTCCCCTGCTCCCGGCGTGGTGCCGGCGACGAGGGCGGAAAACGTACAGCGGGTCGTGAGAGCCGCGACGGTGAGCCCTTCAACCGCTCACCTTTTCCGCTGAACGTCACGCAGGAAGACAAGGGGACTTCTCACGTGATACGGCTTGACGAATTACCCGTCGGCGAGCGCTTCGACTTCTGGTGGGAGGCGGTCGCGCAAGCGGTGGTCTCGGTGGACGCCTCCAGTCCCGAAGCCGGCAGTTTCTGGGCTGAGATGCACGTGGTCGACCTCGGCATCGCACAGTTGTCACGGGTGCGGTGCACGTCGTTCGAGGCACAGCGCACCCGGCGCCGGATCCGCCAGTCCGACCCCGGCCTGTACCAGCTGTCGCTGACTCTTCAGGGCAGGTCGGGAATGCAGCAGCAAGGCCGTGAGGCCGACCTCGGGCCGGCGGATCTGCTGCTGTACGACACCTCCCGGCCCTTCCGCGCCTGGACGATGGCCGGCGGCGCTCCCGGGGCACGCGCCCCGCACGGGCACCCGGGGGGACACGGGCACTCCGGGGGCCTGGCCGACGGGCTGATCCTGCAGTTCCCCCGTGAGGTCCTCCCGGTTCCCAGCGCCGAGGTCGAACGGCTCCTGGCGGTACGGCTACCGGGACAGGAGGGCGTCGGCGCGCTGCTGTCCGGACTCCTTCTTCAACTGGTCCGGCAACGTGATCCGTTGACCCCACAGGAGGCCGTCCGCGTCTCCACGGTCATCCTCGACCTGCTCGCAACCCTGCTCACCCGAGACCTCGGCACGCGCCCGACGGCGTCGCCGAACGATCCGCGCCGCCTCCTGCTCATGCGCGTGCAGGAGTTCATCGAGCGGAACCTGGGAGACGTGGACCTGTCCCCTTCGCTGATCGCCTCCTGCCACCACGTCTCCACCCGGCACCTGCAGAGGCTTTTCGAGGAGCAGGGCCTCAGCGTGGCGTGCTGGATCCGGCAGCGCCGGCTCGAACGTTGCCGGCGCGACCTGGCCGATCCCGCCCAGTACGACCTGCCGGTCCACACCGTCGCCGCCCGGTGGGGTTTCAGCAGTGAATCGCACTTCAACCGGGTCTTCCGCACCGCCTACGGCATGCCTCCGGCGACCTACCGGCGCAGCCTGAGGGAGTCGGCGGACGCGGACACCGCCTGCTGACCGGGTTCGGCTCCGCAGGCGTGTTCCCCTGTCGCGGCCGGGCAAGACATCGGGCGTGAATCCTCAATGACATGGAATTTCGCAAATGTCAGCATCGTGTGAGCACTCGCAGTCGCCAATGGTGACGCACCAGGAAAACACGGAGGATCAGCCGCGTGAAACACATGAGGAAACTGGCCGTCGCGGTCGCCGCCACGAGCGTGGCCGCCGGACTCGTTCTCGCTCCCACGGCGGCCTCGGCGTCCCAGAGCAGCGCTCTGGGCTGCCAGGGGGCAAGTGCCACCCTTCACTACTATTACTACACGTCGAGCGGCAGCATCGGTGACTGGACCAAGAACTGCAGCGGGTCCTATTCCCTGAATTCCGCGGGGTTCCGCCTGTATTCGGGAGGCTGGTCCGGTTACATCAGCTTCAACGACAGCACGACGAAGAGGTTCTGCGACTGGCAGGACATCCCTCTGAACAAGAAGCGGGTCACCGGTATCTATCTCAGCGCCACGAGAGCGTCGTGGTGCTAGCGGGCGGGGCTCGCACCGAACACGCGCGCCGAGACTGACGGGGACGTCCTCGTCAGGTCCCCTCCGGCTGCCACGTCAGCCGGGCGATGCCGGGCTTGGCGGGAAGGGTGCTCTTGCCCACGGGGCTGCCGAATTCGTAAACGACCCGGTGCATCATCCAGGTGCCCTTGCCGGTCTCCAGCATCTCCGAGTAAACGGGCAGCCGGGTCTCGGGGTCGATGTAGCGGACGATGTCCACAGCGGACCCGCCGTTGGCCAGCAAGCTGTACGGGTGGGTGAACGAGTCGAGTTCGGTGTACTTGAACGCGTCCTGGTACAGGCCCGCGCCAACCGCTGACCCGGTGCCGAACCGCAGCGGCGTCACACTGATCTCGAGACGCACGTACGGCTTGCCATTCCGCTTGACGACGCTCATCCCACGGCCTCTGATCAACCCCTTATAGTCGCCGAGTTGCCCGACGAAGATGTCGGCCTGCTTCTCGGTCAGCCCGCCGACGCCGAGACCGTCGTTGAGCCACGCCTGGGAGGGGAGGCTCGGGCACCGGGTGGAGGACCTCATTTCCCAGCTGCCCTCGCCGGTCCAGAACCATTCCTCCGACCTGCCGCGGCACCAGGTCGCCCACGCCGTCCAGGTCTTTCCACCCGCCACGGTCACCTGTGACTTCTCCAGGCGCACGTCCTTGGTCCGGTAGTCGAACCCCGAGACCACGACGTTACGACTGCCGCCGGGATAGAACTTCTCCTGCCGGTAGTACTCCTGCACCAGGTTGACCGATGGTTGCAGCGCCTGCTGCCGCAGCGACTCCAGGTAGAGCTCGCGCGCGTCGGCGGGCTTCTTGGCGTCCTCACCGTCTTTGGCGTCCTTCGGGGAGGGCGTGGCCACGGCGGTGCTCTCGGCCGCCTGCGGGCGCTCGCCCCAACCGGTCACCGCGCAACCGCACACGGCCGCCAGCAGGGCCATCGCCAGTCCTCCTCGGAAAAACCGCACCGCACACCTCTCAGGTTTCGCCTCTTTTCGGTCAGAGACTCTACGCCCAAGCGCCCGACCCGGCACGGCGCCCCTTCTTCTGCACACATCACCTTCACCGCGCCGCGAGTCCCATGCTCGGCTCGGCGCATCCGATGCGCCTTGGATGATCGGAGTGGCGACGGGTGGTCAACGGTCCGGCCGCTGTAGCCGCTGGGTCCGGCGGCGCAGCTCTCGTTCACGGAGCCCATTCCAACCTGATAGCGCAGGTCGCGGGCTCGTCGCGGACCGCCGAACTTGGTACCGGAATAGAGAAGCCTCTGGTGGAGGAGTTGTCGACCAAGATCAACCATCACACCAGAGGCTCGTGTGCTGTTCCATCGTGCTGCGCCGCCGTTGCCACCCCGGACCCTGACCTACCTCGCCGGCGTGATCCGCCGTCACCGAGTCGCGATCAACTCGAGCCGGCGCATACTCAACCCCGGCCGGCAAGCCCTGCTTGTACTGGTCTACCTGCGCAAAGGTGAGACGTTCGCCGAGATCGCCGCAGGGTTCGGCATCGGTACGGCTACCGCCTGGCGCTACGTCCGCGAGACCGTCGCCCTGCTCGCCAAACGCTCACCCACACTCGATCAGGCTCTGCGGACGGCCAAACGCGCCGGATACGCCTTCATCGTGCTGGACGGCACGCTCATCCCCATCGCCCGGGTGGCCGCCGACCGGCCCCACTCCTCCGGTAAACACAAGATGCACGGCATGAACATCCAGGTCCTCGCCGCCCCGGACGGCACTCCGCTCTGGACTTCCGGCTCCCTGCCCGGTCCGGTCCACGATCTTAAGGCGGCCCGGATCTAGGGCCTCATCCGCCGGCTACACGCCAGCGGACTCATCGCCCTGGCCGATAAGGCTTACGTCGGTGCAGGTCCACGCGTGCTGGTGCCGTACAAGGGCCGAGGCAAGCCCCAATCACAGAAGACGGCCAACTCCGCCCAAGCCAAGCTCCGCGGTCCCGGCGAGCGAGCGAATGCCGTGCTGAAAACCTGGCGCATCCTGCGGAAACTCCGCTGCTGCCCTCTTCGCGCAGGTCAGCTGGTCAAAGCCATCCTCACCCTTCAAATGCGCGAAGCAGGATGAAACGCTCAGTGCTGTCTGGTCAGGGCACTGGTTCGTCGCGACTCTAATGGCCCGGGTGTGCTCTCCGGTGCGCCACGTCACGATGGTCGAGCCACGTACGCTGTCTTTGCGTCGGCCGAGAACCCGCAGGCTCTGTAGAAGGCGTGGGTCGCAGGCTTGCGCGAGCCCATCATCAGCATCGCCTTGTAGCAGCCCGCATCCCATGCGGCTTGGAGTGTACCGGCCATGATCTGCTTACCCAGACCTGTGTCTCGCCGCGATTCCTCGACGACGACGTTCTCGATGACGGCGTAGGGCGATGCCGATCGGGTGATGTTGGGGATCACGTTGAGGTACGTCGTGGCGACGACAACCCCATCCAGTTCGAGCACGAAGAGATGCAGCGCTGGAGAGTCCAGGATCTGCTGGAAAGCTGCTGCATCAGATCCGTCCTTCAGAACCGGATCGTCGGGCTGCAGTTGCCGGTAGAGGCGGATGATCTGCTCGAAGTCGCCAGGCCGAGTCTCACGGAACATGCCTGGAGCGTAACCAACGCACTGAGCCTGAATCCACCGAGCGTCTTTGAATGATCGTTTCTAAGTTCGATTCCTCCATGAGGGCCGTTTCTCTCGGTGTTCGGCAGGTGGAGTCCTGTTTTCGGGCGTGATGGGGCCGCCGCTGGCGGGTTCTGCGGCTTGTCCGGGTCATGCGGTTCGGGGCGGTCGGTGGCGGTGTCGCCGGTGGCTGGGTAGGCCGTCAAGGTGCTGGCGGGGTGGTGCCTGTGAGATGGGATATCAAGCGGCTCGGGCGAGCGGTGGCGAGCGAAGCGCGTCGAAGAGGTTCATCCAGGCGGGCTGCCAGGGCCAGTGGCCGGGCAGGTGGAGGGTGATATGGCCGCGCCCGTGCCGGGCGAGGCGGGCGGGTACGGCGATGAGGTGGCGGCGCAGAGTGGCTCCACGTGCTCGTGCGCAGCGGGCTCCGGACAGGCAACCGGCGGCGCGGAGCAGGTTGTGGCTGATCGTGGCCAGTGCCAGCCAGGCGGCGTTGGCCGCGAAATTACCGGAGGGCAGGTGAGCCAGCGGCCCGGAGATCAGATCGGCGAAGATCTGCTCGATGATCGCGTGATCACGATGCTGTCCTTCGGCCTGGATCAGCTCATACGGAGTGTCGGTGAACACGGCGTGGTAGCGATAGCACGGGTGGTGGCCGGGGTCGGTCTGCTCACCCAGTCGTTTGACCCGGCGCACGATCAGGCGGGCGGTTACGGCCTGCCCCTTCTTGGAGGTGAACGCGGTGTAGCGGGTCTCGGCGACCTCGGCATCGGAGATCCACTGCCCGGATTCCTCGTCCAAGATGGCGTTGGGGTAGCTGATCGGGGTCCAGGCGCCCTGGGGGATCGCGGCGATCGCCGCCTTGATTTTGGGGTCCATCTTCGCGGTGAAGGAGAACCGGACATCGGCTCGCCGGCAGGCGCCGATGACCTTGGCGCTGTAGTAGGCCGCATCGCCTCGGCAGAGCAGGATGCCGGTGGCTCCGGCCTCCCGGGCCGTATTGATCGACTCGGTCACGAAGGTGTCTGCGCCGCGGGCGGAGTTGGCGGTGCCGCCGCGCAACCGACTGGCGGTGATGACCGGGGCGGCCAGTGGGGTGGACAGGGCCGAGGCGAGCACGTTGAGACCGCGGACCCGCAGGCTCTTGCCTTGAATCTTGGTGTGCCCGAACCCGGCGCCCTGTTTGGTCGGCCCGTAAATCCGTTTTTGCATCGAGTCCAGATCGAGGAACGCCAGCACGTCCACGCCGGGCAGCAGCGGTGTGTGCGCGGCCAGACGGGCCAGCAGGCGGCGGCCGACCTTCCCGATCTGCCGCACGTTGCCCCACGTCAGACAGCGCAGAAACGACCCGAGCGTGGAGGGGGCGCGGATCCCGGCAAACAACTTATCCATCCCGCCGTGGCGCAGCACGTCCAGATCATCGATGCTGTCGGCCCCGGCGATCATCCCGGCCACGATCGAGCCGATTTTCAGCGGGGCATTCACCCCGAGTCGGTCGGCGATGGTCACGTGCTCCTGAGCCAGACCGGCCAGGTCACAGCGCTCGGCCAGGCGCATCACCGGCAGCAGGCCTGCGTAGGCGACCGTGTGCTGGTCATCGAAGATCGCATGGGTGTGGGCGGGAGCGTGAGACAATCGCACTTACGACGTGCCCTCTTGATTCGGCGGCTGGAAGCGTAGAGAACTCCCATCCTGCCAGGTCAGAGGGCATCGTCATGTCTACGGTCCAGCCCTCACCTGATAACGCTCGGTGGATTCAGGCTGAGCCTGATGAGAGCTGACGGGCCTGGTGCAGGACGAGGATGGCCTGCATGATCGCGGTCACGCGGCGCGGGCAGCAGCGCAGCTTGGTCAGGATCTTCCAGCACTGCGAGGCTCCCGGCTGGAGCATCGGATCTTGGTCGATTGCTGTCATACCGGGAGCCTCGTCTCCATCGATCTCCCGGCTACGCGCACCCATCGTGACCAGCACGATCAGGATGGAAAAGCCTCACGGTTCTCGTGCTGCCGCTCGCGACGGAGCTCCCGTTCCTCGGCGTCCTTCTCGTCCCAGCGCGCCCGGGTCTCCTTGATCTGATAAAGGGTGATGCGGGACACCCAGATGACGACGACCGCGATCGCCAGGGGCGTGTCCACATGGCCGGTGAAGACCAGCGCGAAAATGGCGATGAAACACACCCATGACGCGGTCTTTGCGACGATTTCTATCGTGTCGATGTGCTCTTCGAACAGCGGTATCCGTTACCCCGGTGCTGTTGGGGGAGTTGTCGGTTTGGCATGAGAGGGAATAGCCGAAATATCAGCCCTGTCCACTCTCGCGATTATGGATCCGGCGACATAAGCGCGATGCCGGCGCTGTCCGGGCCTTGTCGACATGGACGATCTATACCTAGTGTGGTATTAATTTTTTTCTTTCATCGCGGGGTCCTGGAGAGGACGGGGGCGGCGTGGCCGAGCCGATGGTGCCCAATCCCCGGCACGCGGAGCTGAAACGCCTCCTCGCGGAGGCCGAGGAGCGGGCTCAGGAGGTACGGCAGGCCTACCAGCGTGCCTCCTCGGCGATGCGGTCGGGGAAGGTCTGGACGGGGCCGACGGCCGCCACCTGGACGACCGAGCTGGAAGACCGTCATCAGCGGCTGGGACGGCTCGCGCAGCGCGTGGTGGACGCGATCGAGGAGGAGCTGCGCCGGCATCCCGCCATGGTGACCGAGTCCCAGGCGGACGCCGCGCGCCGGGAGATGGCCGGGCGCACCTGACCGCCGTGACCGCGAAAGGGGACGCTCCATGGCACCCACCGCCGAGTTCTGCGGCATCGATCCCGAGGAGATGGGCCGGCTCGCCACCTCCCTGAGCGGCGCGGCCGACCGGCTGACCGCGTTCAGCAAGGAGTTCGAGGGAAAGCTCAGCCGGTATGGGGTCAGCACTTTCGCGCTGCGGGAGATCGCCGACATCGCCGACTGGGGCGATACGCAGGTCTCCATGCTCCACGGCCGGATCGACCTGATCAATGCCCTGGGCAAGGGCGCACCGGAGCTGGGCGGCGGAGGCGACCGGTCGTCGCTCGTCCGTCTCCCCGACGAGCTGGAGGGCTTCGAGACCGCCCAAGGGCTGGCGACCATGTACGGCGAGGACGTCTTCGACAACTTCGGCGGCGAGTTCCAGGCCGGACTCATCCACGAGCACGCCGACGAGGTCGCCAAGCTGGCGGAGAACCCCCAGGCGGCCGCGGCCTTCTTCGCCCTGCTGCCCACGAAGATCCGCGACAGCCTGCCCAACCTCATCGCGAGCAACGGCAGTAAGACTGCCAAGAAAGACCTGGCCGCCTTCAGCAAAGCCCTCGGCGCGGCCCTCGACGCCCCTGTCCTCGTCCCGGCGTTCGCCAAGGTCAGGAGCGACCTGGTGAAACCGGCCGGCAGCAAGGTCTCAGCGTGGAACCGCCTCGCGCTGCTCAAGGGCGCGAACGCCCCTCCGGAGGTCCGCAGCGCGGCGGCCCGCGCACTGGTCCTGAACGATTTCGCGAAGAAGCCCCGCCAGGACTGGCGCGCCGCCGGAGCCACCGAGATGAAGGCGTATGGCCTGCCCTCCGACCTGGTCGCGCTGGGATTGGAGGTGCTGGCCGGGGACGGCACGGCCGCGCGGGACGCGTTCGCCAGGATGGGCGGGGCTGACGTCACGCTGAGCCAGACCGAGAAGATGAAACAGTTCCTCGCCTACGCCAAGGGGGCGGGCACCGGGGACGAGGTGGCCGACGCCTTCGGCCGGGTGCTGGAGGGGGGCACCGAGGCCACTACCGAGAAAGCCGGGCAGCACAGCCCGGCCGCCGCGGCCTTCGCCCTGGATGCGATCAAAGCCGCTGGCTCCTTCGGTGACGATCTGCCGGAACCCGCCCGAGGTTCCATGGCCACCATCGCGAAGTCCTACATCCACGAGTTGGCCTCGGGAGCGCGCTTCGACAAGGCCTTGGACCGTGCCTCCGGAATGGGGGTTCCGGCGAACTGGATCGCTCTTCCCGGGGTGACCCCGGCGTTCTATCTCAGCCCGGGCGACACTCATCGCTTCTTCAAGACCTTTGTCGGGGACAAGCAGCTCACCGACGACTTCGACACGACCGCGGCGCAATTCCGCTATGACACGCTGACGGCGGCGGCCCGTCTGGACGCGCAAGGCGGGACCAGATATTTCGAGGACACGGCGAGGGTATTCGGTGACCTCGCCAGCGTGGAGTTCAAGGCGACATTGGATGTGCGCGGTGAGCAGGACGCCACCAACGACTTGATCCTCGACATCACCAAGAACACCCTTGCCCTCGGAGTCGACCAGCTGCCCATCGTGGGGACGGGATGGGAACTGACCAAGGCATATGTAATCAGCAGCGTTCTCGACGGCTGGGCCGACAGCTTCGAGACAAGGGTCGAAGAGGCCACCGGAGCTCGGTCGGACTTCGTCCTGCGCCAGAAGTACGACATGGCTCACATTCTTCATGAAGCCGGATATCCGGCGAGCGATCCGCCTGCCGAGCTCATCAGCAAGAGCACCGGCGACCTCAAGACCTATGACGAGCTCCTGGTCGAGGCGAAACGGGAGGCCAACGATGACAAGACATGGGAGCAGGTGCTCCGGCAGAAATTGACACCTTATGAACAGTGGATGGACCGAAACGAAAGCTTAGACAAGAAGATCGAGTACTCTTCACGGTTCCTGGCCAGCGAACAAGCCAAGGAGCAGCTAAGAGTCTGGAAGTGAGACGGTTTCCTCACCGCGGCAGGCAGGGAGTCATCGCATCCAGTCGCCAGGTGGGAGCCTCAGGAGCCACATACACGGTCATCGTGATGCCTAGGTCCTTCTTCGTGCCGTGTATGAACCGTCCTTCATCGGTATCCATCTGGCTGTAGTCATGCTCCAACTTGTATCCGAAGTCCTGGACAAGGACGTTCTCTACCAGCGCTTGGGCTCGGCCTAGGTGAGAATTCAATGGTTCGTTGGCACGTTCATCGTCTGCCGTAGCCCGAAGCACCCGCCTGAACTTGTCTTTGTCGCAACGGAGGTCCTTGTCCGGATGCTGCAAAATGCGAAGTTTCATGAGTGGATTCTTGAAGACATCATTGGTCTCCAGGCGCTGTGCGTCCTTCTGCAGCTCCGCTGCCGCCTCTTTCAACGAAGGCTCGGAAGTGCATCCCGATGCCGTCACCACCAGCGCCAAACCGACGGCCACCAGCCGGGCGAAACGCATTCAGGACCTCCGGGGGACGGCTGATGCCGGGACGTACCCAATCCTTACCCACTCGGCCCACCTTCGCCACACCCTTCCCATACCCGTCCTTCAGCGAGAGCCGCCTTCGCGTCGATCGACAGGCTCCACCCGCCGTCGTCGGCCTTGGTGGGGGCGTGTCCTCGCGGACCGGAGCCGCGATCCGCTCGGTCGACGGTTTGCTCGCCGTCATGTTTTCTCCTTCCGGGCGCTTCCCGATGTTTGTTGCCGGAGAGCGAAAGAGCGCTATCGCATTCAGGCGCAGTCTGATCCGTCTCCGGTCAAGAAGGTGATGAAATGCTTTCTTTCTCGTGCTCTCGTGGAGAGAATGTCTATGCTTATACTGCCTTTCCGGTGGTGGATCGGCTACCAGGTCGGAAATCCAGACTAGAGCGGATAATGACAGTCGTTGGTCTACCTGTACGGGGCTTGGTATCGCCGGCTGGGCAATAGGTCCGTTTTTCTAATTCGGGAGGAAATGCGATGGAAGTGGTGCCATCTCTCGACCCTGGCTCCCCTCGCGTGCGATTCGGCGCCGAGATGCGCCGCCTGCGAGAGGCTGCAGAGCTCTCGCAGACCGCCGTGGCCTCCCGCCTCGGCTGCACCCAGACCCAGGTGTGCCGCTTGGAGAAAGCCACCCGCACCCCGTCGAAGTCCGACGCAGAGAGGCTGGACCGCCTCTTCGGAACGACCGATAGCGCCTCTTTCATACGGCTCTACCAGAGCATCGTCTCCCAGTCTCGGAGCCCGTTCTGGTTCCGGAGTTGGGCAGAGGAGATCGAACCCATCGCTCTCGTCCTCCGCTCCTGGGATCCGCTCCTGGTACCAGGTCTTCTCCAGACAGAGGCTTACGCCCGACATGTTCTCAGCCAAGAGCCCCGGATGACTGCTCAGCAGGTGGAGGAACGTATCGAGGCCCGAGTGCAGCGGCGGCAAATCCTGAACCAGGACGACCCTCCGCTTTTCCTCACACTCATAGACGCCGGTGTTCTGCAGCGCCCGGTTGGGGATTCCGAAGTCATGCGCGACCAGCTTGACTACCTGCTGGAGGCCGCTCAGCATCCCACCGTTTCGATCCAACTTGTGGACCCGCGATGCCTGCCAGGACTGTTGGGGGCATTCATGATCGCTGAATTGCCGAACGGCCAGCCGGACGCCATCCACGCCGACTCTTCAGCAGAAGGACAGTTCTCGGCCGATTCCAGTCTTGTGGCCTCAGTATGGAATCGATATGAGGCGATACGTCGATGGGCTTATCCTGATCACATGTCGCTCAAGATGATTCAGGATGCGAGGCAGGAATGGATCTGAGTGCCGCTGTGTGGCGAAAGTCATCACGTTCCGGATCGAACGGTGGCCAGTGCGTTGAGGTCGCCGCTAATCTGCCCGGGGTGGTCGCGGTCCGCGACAGTAAGGACCCGGACGGTCCCAAGCTGCTCTTCACCCCCGCCGAGTGGGGAGCGTTCGTCGGCGGCGTCAAGACCGGCGAGTTCGACTCTCTGATCTGACCCCGCTCCCAGATTCGACTACCACGCCTCTGAACTGCGGGGAAACGGCCGGGCTCCGACCACCTGTCCTCGCCGGGGGCGTGGTGGCCGACGTCGGAAGAGAGCCCCGCTCGAGGGCCGCCCTCGGAGCGCAGTCGGTCCCCTGCGCCCGGTGTCCTCGGAGCGCCGCACGGGTGGCGTGTGTCCTCTTGGCCCGGGTGATCTTCCTGGCCCTGCTCCGAAACTCGCGTAGCCCGACTCCCGCCGGTCCATCCGCCCGATCCGCGCCGGCTGGGGCACGCCCGCGACAGTTGTACGTGTCGCACAACGGCAAGGCGAGCCCGTTCGTGACTCCGGCGGCAGGTGCTTCTGGGCCCAGAGCGAGAGCAGCACCGGCAGGTCCGTATCGAGGAGCTGCGCCAGAAATCCATTCGCCTGATGTAACAGTGCTGTCATATCCTCGTCGCTCTTACACGAGACGCCGAAGGGGATCACGACATGGCCACGCCCTACCCTCCGATCGAGCCGTACGACCACGGCATGCTCGACACCGGCGACGGCAACCTCGTCTACTGGGAGGTCTGCGGCAACCCGGACGGCAAGCCCGCCCTCGTCGTCCACGGCGGACCCGGGTCGGGGTGCTCCACCGGTGTCCGCCGGACCTTCGACCCCGAGCGTTACCGGGTCGTCCTGTTCGACCAGCGTGGTTGCGGGCGGAGTACGCCGCACGCGAGCGACCCCGCGACCGACATGAGCCTCAACACCACCGAGCACCTGCTGGCCGACATGGAGCGGCTCCGCGAGCACCTCGGCATCGACCGCTGGCTGCTGTACGGCGGTTCGTGGGGTTCCACGCTGATCCTCGCCTATGCCGAGCGCCACCCCGAGCGGGTGTCGGAGATCGTCATTCCCGCCGTCACCACGACCCGGCGGTCGGAGATCGACTGGCTCTATCGGGGGGTGGGCCGGTTCTTCCCCGAGGAGTGGGACCGGTTCCGAGCCGGCGTCCCCGAGGCCGAGCGCGACGGCGACCTGGTCGCGGCCTACGCCCGTCTCATGGAGGACCCCGATCCGGACGTGCGGGCGAGGGCCGCGACCGACTGGATGACCTGGGAGGACGCGGTGATCTCCCTGGAGTCGAACGGCAAGCCCAACGCTTACAGTGACCGTCCGCCCGCCGCGACGCTGGCGTTCGTCCGCATCTGCACGCACTACTTCTCCCACGGCGCGTGGCTGGAGGAGGGCGCCCTGCTACGCGACGCGGACCGCCTGGCCGGAATCCCCGGCGTTCTGATCCACGGCCGCCTCGACATGGGCAGCCCGCCCCACACCGCCTGGCAGCTCTCCCGCGCCTGGCCCGACGCGGAGCTGCACGTCATCACCGACTCCGGTCACACCGGCAGCGACACGATGCGCGACCGGATCCTCGGCGCGATCGACCGGTTCGCCCAGCGGTGAGCCGACGCTGTCTGCCCGCATCTCTCCCGGCCCGTGGGGACGGGACCGCTGATCGGAGGCCCGGGCACCGGTGAGGCCGTGCCGCTACCTGGCTGCCTGATCCACCGCCGCCGCTCCTGCAGGGAAGGACGTCTCCGGTCTCGCCCCCGGATGACCCCCGGTGCGGGGACCGCTGAGAGTCTCGCGCGGAACCGCATGTGGAAGGGGGCGCTCCGCGGCGTCCCTTTCCGAAACCTTCCGGCTCCTTGACGCAGGAAAGACCTTGGGGAGAAACAGGGACGCGTAGCTTGATGGCATAAAGGCGGTTCTGTGAGGTGAGAAGGCTGACATGACGGCAGCGGAGTCCGCTTATCGTCCGGGATCGGCAGGCGGTCCCCGATACCTGCCGATCGCCGACCACGGGTTGATCGGTGACATGCGGACCGTGGCGCTCGTGGACACCCGCGGCACGATCGGCTGGTACTGCTGCCCGCGTTTCGACGCGCCCAGCGTGTTCGCCTCGATTCTGGACGCCGACAGGGGCGGATCGTTCGAGCTGACCGCCGACGTGCCGGCGAGGACCAAGCAGTTCTACTTCCCCGACACCAACGTGCTGATCACCCGGTTCTTCGCTCCGGACGGGGTGGGGGAGATCCAGGACTTCATGCCGATCGCCGGGGACTCGGACGAGATCGACCGGCACCGGCTGATCCGGCGGGTGCTGTGCGTCCGCGGAGCACTGCCGTTCCAGGCGCGGATCGCGCCGCGCTTCGACTACGGAAGGCAGTCGCACCGCCTGACCATGCGGGACGGCCGGGCGGTCTTCGAATCGCCGTCGCTGTCCCTGGCCCTGACCGCCAGCGTGCCCCTCGAAGCCGACGGCCCGGACGTGTGGTCGGAGTTCAAGCTCAGCGAGGGCGAGTGCGCGGTGTTCGCGCTCGACGTGCTCGGCGACGGCGTGATGCCGAGGTCGTGCCCGATCGCCGAGGCCGAGAGTGAGTTCGCCGCAACGGTCGCGTTCTGGCGGCGCTGGCTGTCCGCGTCACGCTATCGCGGCCGGTGGCGGGAGATGGTGCACCGTTCCGCGCTGACACTGAAGCTGCTCACCTACGCGCCGACCGGCGGGATCGTGGCCGCCGCGACGACCAGCCTGCCCGAGCAGGTCGGCGGGGAGCGCAACTGGGACTACCGCTACGTCTGGATCCGCGACTCGGCGTTCTGCGTGTACGCGCTGCTCAGGCTGGGCTTCAGCGAGGAAGCGGCGGCGTTCATGGGTTTTCTTTCCAAGCATGTCAGCCTCAGGGGCGACGGCCCGTCGGGCCCGTTGCAGATCATGTACGGCATCGACGGGCGCACCGAACTACCCGAGATCGAACTTCCCCACCTCGAGGGCCACCGGGGTTCCTTCCCGGTGCGCGTCGGGAACGCTGCCGCCCACCAGCTCCAGCTGGACATCTACGGGGCTCTCATCGACTCCATCTACCTCTACGACAAGATGGGCCGGCCCATCTCCAGTGATCACTGGGAGGAGGTCCACACCCTGGTGGACTGGGTCTGTGACAACTGGGACCGGCCCGACGAGGGCGTCTGGGAGACCCGCGGCGGGCGCAAGGACTTCGTCTACTCGCGGCTGATGTGCTGGGTGGCGATCGAACGGGCCATGCGGATGGCCGCCCACCGCGGACTGCCCGCCAACACGCTGCGCTGGCAGCGGGCCCGCGACGCGATCTACCGGCAGATCATGCGGCGCGGCTGGTCGGTCCCGCTGCAGGCGTTCGTCCAGCACTTCGACGACGACGTCCTCGACGCCTCCGTGCTGATGATGCCGCTGACCAAGTTCATCGCCCCCACCGACCCCAAGTGGCTGTCCACCCTCGACGCGCTCGGCAGGAACCTGGTGTCCGACTCGCTGGTCTACCGCTACGACCCCGCGGCCAGCCCGGACGGGGTGCAGGGGCAGGACGGCACGTTCTCGATCTGCTCGTTCTGGTACGTCGAGGCGCTCACCCGCGCCGGGCGCCTCGACGAGGCGCGGCTCGCCTTCGAGAAGATGCTCACCTACGCCAACCACCTCGGCCTGTACGCCGAGGAGATCGGGCAGACCGGCGAGCAGCTCGGCAACTTCCCGCAGGCCTTCACCCATCTCGGACTGATCAGCGCCGCCTTCAACCTCGACCGTGCCCTCGGCTAGGCGCCATCCGAGGGGCTCCTCCAACCGTCGAGGCGCATCGGAACGACCGGTCCCGCTCCCCACCTGTGGTCAGAGTTTGCGGAAGGTCCTCGACTCTTCGGCCGCCGCGAGCACGGCCTCCAGTGAGGCGCCCGAACCCGCCGTGACGACGGCCGCGATCGCGCCCTCCACGAACGGCACGTCGGCGATGACCACCCCCGGCCCCTCCATCAGCCGGGCGGTCAGCACCGAACTGCCCAGGTCGGGGATGAGAATCACCCCGTCCCCCCGGTCGACCTCCTCGATCGCGTCCGCCACCAGGTCGGGGCTGGTGCCCAGGCCGCCGTCGTCGGTGCCCCCGGCCGCGGCCAGGGGGACGCCCTCCCCGCCGATCTGCGCGGCCAGGATCGCCACCTCGGCGGCCAGCGGGCCGCTGTGGGAGATGAGGACGATGCCTACCATCGGGAGGATCCCTTCCGTTCGGCAGGCCGCCTCACCTGGTCACCGCCGTACGTAAGGCGTCGAGGACGAGCGCGGTGGACGCGGCGCCCGGATCCTCGTGGCCCACGCTGCGCGGGCCGAGGTAGCTGGCCCGGCCCTTGCGGGCCTGCATCGGGACCGTGGCCTCCGCCCCGGCGAGCGCCGCCGACGCGGCCGCGCCGACCGCCTCCTGAGGCGTCTTCCCCTCCTGCGCGGCCTGCGCCAGCGCCCGGACCGCCGGGGCGAGCGCGTCCACCATGGTCTTGTCACCCTCGACCGCGGACCCCAGTTTCTGTACCCCGGACAGGGCGGCCTCCAGGGCGGTGGACAGCTCCGCGACGGACACCTCGGAGACGTCGCCCAGCGCCTTGCCCGCCTCCCGGAACGCCATGCCGTACAGCGGTCCGGAGGCCCCGCCGACCTTGCGGATCAGCGTGCTCCCCACCAGGGCCAGCAGCGACCCGGGGGAGTCGTGCTCCTTACCGGCCAGTTCCTGGGTGACCGCGGTGAAGCCCCGGTCGAGGTTGGTCCCGTGGTCGGCGTCGCCGATCGCGGCGTCGAGCCGGGTCAGCCGGTCCTTCTCGGTCCGCACGGTCCGGGAGATCTCCTCGATCCACGCGGCGAAGAGCGCCGTGTCCAGCTCGGTGCCGGCCATGTCAGCGGCCCCAGCGCAGGGCGGGGGTCTCCACCGGAGCGTCCCAGAGGCGGGTGAGCTCGTCGGTCAGCCGGCAGACCGTGACCGAGAAGCCCTGCATGTCGAGGCTGGTGACGTAGTTGCCGACCAGGCTGCGCGCCGCCCTCGCGCCCTTGCCCGCCAGGTAGTCCGTCACCTCGGCGAAGACGATGTAAAGCTCGATCAGCGGTGTGCCGCCCATGCCGTTCACCATGACCAGGTTGTCGCCGGAGATCGGCATGTCCTCGTCGATGGCGTCCATCACGACGCCGACCAGTTCGCGGGCCTCGCGCATGGCCGAGCGTGCCCGGCCGGGCTCGCCGTGGATGCCGATGCCCAGCTCGATCTCGTCCTCACCGAGGTCGAAGGTGGGCCTGCCCGCGGCAGGGGTGACACAGGCGCTCAGCGCGACACCGAAGGACCGGCTGGCGGCGTCGACCTCCTTGGCCACCCGCGCGACCTCGGCCAGCGGCGCGCCGGTCTCGGCCAGCGCTCCGGCGATCTTCTCCACGAAGAGCGTCGCGCCGGTCCCTCGGCGGCCCGCCGTGTAGAGGGAGTCCTGCACGGCCACGTCGTCGTCGACCAGCACGCCGGCCACCTCCATGCCCTCCTCGGCGCAGAGCTCGGCGGCCATCTCGAAGTTCAGGACGTCACCGGTGTAGTTCTTCACGATATGCAGCACTCCCGCGCCGCCGTTCACCGCCTCGCTCGCCGCGATCACCTGGTCGGGCACGGGGGAGGTGAAGATCTCGCCGGGACAGGCCGCGTCGAGCATGCCGTACCCGACGAAACCGGCGTGCAGCGGCTCGTGCCCGGAACCTCCGCCCGAGACCAGGCCGACCTTGCCCGGCTGAGGGCCCGAGGTGCGCACCACGATCTGGTTCTCCGTGTCCACCCGCAGCCCGGGATGCGCCGCGGCGAGCCCTCGCAGCGCGTCGACAACGACGGAATCAACGCTGTTGATGAGTTTCTTCACGTTTCAAGGCTTTCCCTTCGCGCGTGGCGGCAAGCGCGCCCGGGAAAACCTCTTCCCCGACCGTCATGAGACGCCGCTCGGCCTGGTGGCCTCGTACGGGCGATCGCCTTTGGGTGTAGCTCTTTCTCAGTGACTGGGCTGATCAAGCAGTGAGGTCGAGTTCGTGCTGGTAGCGGGTCTGGTGAACTCGGCGGTGCTCTTGAACGAGATGGAAACGCCGGTAGGCATCGAAGTCGCCGTTTGCCGATCACCGGCCCGCACCGGGCCTCGATCGCCGTCTTGGCGGCATCGAACGATCCGCGCACGGCCTCGGTCACCGTCCCCACGAGCGTGGACAGCTGCCGGTGATGGCCCGCCTCCAGGCGGCGCCGCACCACCTGGTCGGCGCCGGCCAGCGCGGTGCCCGTGCGGCGGGCGCGCTGGAGCGAGTGCCGTTCGCGGGCTGCCCAGGGTCGCAGGCGAGCACTTCTGCGCGGACATCCCCGACGGGCCGTTCGGGCTGTTCGCCGTCCGCCCGCTGAACGAGGACAACCGGGCCCTGATCCTGGGCGGAACCGGGACCGACGGCGACATGCTGTACATCCTCGATGTGAACGAGGGGGTCGTCGTGCTCCTTTCCCGAGGAGACGGTGACGAGAAGCCCCAGCTCGAGATTGTGAACACCACGCTGGGGGCCTTCGCCGAGTTCGTTCGTCGGTTGGGCGCGTACATGCACTCGCCCCGGGCTGAGCGGCCCGCGGACGACAAGGCCCGCCTCGCGGAGATCGCCGCAGGGCTGGAGGAGCTCGATCCTGAGGCGTTCAAGCATCCGCACTGCTGGTGGGCGATGGGGGTCGCTCATCATCGGCGGGAAGCGGCCAGGCGTGAGAGGGCACATTCGCCTGCCGAGTCGCACAGCGAAGCCTTCGACCGGGTCCTCGACCGGCTGGACGAGAAGGGGTGGCAGCACGTCACGGGCAAGAAGTTCGCGTCCGCGACCGGTGAATACGGACTGCTGACCCTGCCGGACGACTTCACGGACGCGTTCTCGGCCGACGGCGCCCTGCTCCGGGACGTCGACGTCCGCTGGAGGGGTGGCCTTCCGTCGGAGATTCAGTCGGTCTTCGCCTGGGAGGGGCTCGTGGTCCGCGTCCTCGAGGACGAGTTGGAGGACGAACTGGAGGACGAGGACGACTTCGATGCCGCGATGGAGCGGCTTCTGGCGGCGGCCCACGGCCCCCAGGAGCCGGGCGAAGGTACCGTGACCTGCCTGGCCACTGCGGAGACCTCCGATCTGTGCCGGATCCTGCGGGCTTTCGGACGCCTGGCCGCGAAGGGATACGTTGCCGAGCCCGCCCTCTGGCCCACCACGTCAGGATGCTGGCAGCGCGTGGCCGAGCGAACCGAGGACGTGGAGTCGCCCAGGGCCGTCTTCTGGAACACACAGAGCCATGACACGGCCTTCGACGCCAGGGGCGACCTGGTCGACGAGCTTTACCTCGGGTGGGCAGGCGACCGCGAGGAGCTCGCCAGGACCCTGGCTGAGACGGAGCTCGCGGTGAAGGTGCCCGAAGACGAGGGGACGACCTTCATCCTCGGTCCCGCCGCCGGCCGCCAGACCTGACCATCGTCGGGCACCGGCGTGCAGGTAGAAGCCAGCCCCACGATCAAACAGCCGCAACCACAAACACCCAGCTCAGTCAGTCACTGAGTTCGAGCTACACCCATCGCCTTTCCACCCGTGTCCGCGACCTGCGCCCGGCTGTTCTGCCGCCGCAGGCCGGTGGGGAGGAGAGCCACCGCCTGACCGGCGGTTCCGGCCGTGTGGTTGGGTTACGGATGTGATCTTCGCTGAAGCGCTGGGCCTGGCCGCGGCGGGAGTGCTGGCAGGCGTGGTCAGCACGGTGGTGAGTTTGGCGTCCGTCGTCTCCTACCCTGCGCTGCTCGCGTTCGGTCTGTCCCCGCTGAGCGCGAATGTCACGAACACGGTCGCGCTGCTGTTCACCGGCCTGGGAGCGGCGGCCGGGTCGCGGCCGGAGCTCGCGGGCCAGGGCAGGCGAGTCCTGCGACTGGGATGGGTGACGGCGCTGGGAGGCGCCACGGGTGCGCTCCTGCTTCTGCTGACTCCGTCCCAGGTGTTCGAGGTCATCGCGCCGTGGCTGATCGCGGCCGCCTCGCTGCTACTGATCCGCCCGCTGAGGCTGGGGGTCCTGGCCGGCAACCTCGAGGCCGAACGTGGCTGGCCGCTGCGTGCCGCGCTGTTCACGGTCGCGATCTACATCGGATACTTCGGAGCGGCCGGCGGGATCCTCATGTTCGCCGTGCTCACGGCCGTGCTGGACCAGTCGCCGGTCAGAGTCAACGCCGTCAAGAATGTCGTGTCCGCGCTGGCCAACGGGGTGGCCGCGATCGGATTCGCGATCTTCGGGCCGGTGCAGTGGTCGGCCGCGGTGCCGCTCGCGGCGGGGTTCCTGGCGGGGGGCTGGCTCGGCCCGGCGATCGCGCGGCGGCTTCCCGGGCGGTCGCTCCGCGTCGTCGCCGCCGTCTGCGGCCTGCTTGTCGCGCTCAAACTGGGCATCGACGCCTACCGGTGAGGCCGCGTTCCGCGGCGGCGGCCGGATCGACGTCCCGGACGAGCGCGGCTCCGTCTTCACCCAGGCGTTCCAGTCCATCGGCTGCGAGGCGGTGACCGTACGGGACCGGGAGGTCCCTCCGGCGGAGCCGCCGCCACCGCCATGGCCGGTCGAATCCCGCCGAGTGGCTGAGGTACGGTTCAGCCATGGCTGAGATCGTGTACCCCCCGGTCATCGGGGCTGCGCGGACCCTGTTCCGCGCCCTGGACCTGAAGATCCGCGTCGAGGGAGCCGAGCGGATCCCGCGAACCGGCGGAGCGGTGCTGGTCAGTAACCACATCAGCTATCTGGACTTCATCTTCGCCGGTCTGACCGTGCTGCCGGCCAAGCGCCTGGTCCGTTTCATGGCCAAGAAGGAGGTCTTCGACCACAAGATCTCCGGCCCGCTGATGCGCGGCATGCACCACATCCCGGTGGACCGCGCGGCGGGTGCCGCGGCCTTCGGCGCGGCGCTGAAGTCACTCAGGGCCGGTGAGATCGTGGGCGTGTTCGCCGAGGCCACGATCAGCCAGTCCTTCACGGTCAAGGAGATCAAGAACGGCGCGGTCCGGATGGCCGTGGGCGCGAAGGTGCCGCTCATCCCGGTCGCCCTGTGGGGCACCCAGCGGCTGTGGACCAAGGGACGCCCCAGGAAGCTCCTCCAGCGGCACGTGCCGATCACCATCCTGGTCGGCGAGCCGCTGTACGCCAAGCGCGGCGACGACTACGACGCCGTCACCGCCGAGCTGCGCGAGAGCATGGCCGCGCTGCTCGACAGGGCCCAGCGGACCTACCCGGAGATCCCCCCGGGCGCCTGGTGGCAGCCCCGCCATCTCGGCGGCAGCGCCCCCACCCCGGAGGAGGCCGCCAAGCTGGACGCCGACGAGGCCGAGGCCCGGGCCGCCCGCCACGGGTCGTGAACGGCAGGCCACCGGAGGTCCCGCCCGATCAGGGAATCAGGGTGGGAATGACGCCGCCGTCGACGCGCAGGGCGGCTCCGCTGGTCGCGGACGCCTGCTCGGAGCTGACGTAGAGCACGAGGTTGGCGATCTCCTCGGGAAGGATGAGCCGGCCGAGGAGAGATGTGGGGCGCGCCTGCGCGATGAACCGCTGTTCGGCCTCCTCGAAGGGCATGTCCCCACCGATCAGATCGGTGATGAACTGCTCGACGCCCGGAGTGTGGGTCGGGCCGGGGAGCACGGAGTTGACGGTGACACCGCTGCCCGCCACGGACTGGGCCATGCCCCGGGAGTCCGCCAGCTGGCGGTCTTGGTCATCACATCTCTTTGACCGTGGATACCCTGCCCTCGGGCGAGGGAGAAAACGCGGCGCGGCGGCGCGTGATTCGGTAACGTGTTCGGCGGCGGCGATAACCAAGCCGCTGCTTGCGTGATCGGCACCACCCTCGCCGCCGGGCCGGCGGCGAGGTGAAACGCCTGTGGAGTTGGTGTAAGACCTCAACGGAGATCCTTCCGGGCGGGCGACCGGCGGTGAAGCAGGAAGCCTCACGGGCGACCGTGGGAATCCCCTCCTCAGGGAGGGGAGGAGGTCAACCCGTAGTGCACCATCTCGGTCGGGGGCAGCACGGCGGGGTCGCTGCTGATGAAGATCATGCGACCCCAGCCGCGGCCGACCATGCGCGGGACGTAGTGGCGGGCGAGGCGCACGCCGCTGAGGACGTTCACCTAGAAGAAACGCCGCCGCTCGGCGTCGGAGATCTCGAACACCGGCGTCGCGGAGAAGATGCCGGTGTTGTTGATCAGGATGTCCACGTCCGGCTCCGCTGCGATGATCTTTTCCGCGCCCTCCGGGGTGGCGACGTCGGCGGCCACCGGTTGAACCTCGGTGCTGCCGGTCTCCTCTCGGTCAGGTTGAAATTCAAACCCGCTCCCGTTCCGTGGTCACATCGCCTCGGGCTCCGGCGGCTGTGGCCGTCCGGCAGTCCGGGTCTCCGCGCATCAACGCGCCGCGCCCGCCGGCATCGGGTGGCGTACGCCGGTGAGTTCCTCCGAGATCTCCCAGAGACGGCGTGCGGTGGCGGTGTCGTGGAGGGCCCGGTGTCCGTGGCGGACCGTGGGCTCGCCGCGCAGTTCCAGGAATCCGCCGGGGGCGATGTAGGTGCCTCCCCGCAGGTCGGGGACCGTCGCGGCGTACAGGGAGGTCTTGGCGCCTTCGGCGGCCGGCCTGAACGCAGACCGGACGAGCAGCGGAACGAGGCTGCGGTACAGCGTGCCGCGGCCCGCGTTGGCGCCTCCGGTGAGGACGTTGGTGCGGGTGAGGCCCGGGGCCACGGCCATGCTCCGCAGTCGTGAGCCCGCGACCCGGCGTTGCAGCTCGACGGCGAAGTAGAGGTTGGCCCTCTTCGACCGCACGTAGGCGAAAGGAGCGCTGTAGCCGCGTTGGGCGTTGAGGTTGGCCAGATCGAACCGGGCGAAGCGCTGGCCTTCGCTGCTGACGG
Source organism: Streptosporangium album (assembly GCF_014203795.1). Lineage (NCBI taxonomy): Bacteria > Bacillati > Actinomycetota > Actinomycetes > Streptosporangiales > Streptosporangiaceae > Streptosporangium > Streptosporangium album. Next base: position 1,109,812 of record NZ_JACHJU010000002.1, read on the forward strand.
TGACCACGCGAGGGGCCGGCGCGGCGAGCAGGTGGGGCAGGAGCCGTCCGGTGAGCGCGAACGTGCCCAGGTGGTTCACGCCGAAGTGCGACTCGAATCCGTCGGCGGTCCTGGAGAAGGGGACCATCGCCACGCCCGCGTTGTTGACCAGCAGGTCGAGCCGGTCGTGGTCCCATGTGGCGGCGAACTCGCTGACGGAGTCCAGGCTGGCGAGGTCGAGGCGGCGCAGCTCGGCCCGCGCGCCCGGCACCTCGGTGAGAAGGCGGTCGAGCGCGTCCTGTCCGCGTCCGGGGCTGCGGCAGGCCAGCACGACGTGGGCGCCGTGACGGGCGAGCTCACGGGCCGTGACGTAGCCGATGCCGCTGTTGGCGCCGGTCACCACGGCCAGCCGCCCTGACTGGTCGGGGATGGAGTCGGGGGTCCACGCGGGAGGGACGCGCATGATGTTTCCTTCGACGGGGAGATTTCTATCGCAACTCCAAGTTGCGTTATGGTGATCGTGGCACTCGACACCCGATAAAGCAACTTGGAGTTGCGATGAACTCCGGCCCTCCGCGCACCCAGCCGGTCGGACGCGGCGAGAAGGTACGCGCCGCGGTCCATGCCGCGACACTCGCCGAACTGGTCGAGAAGGGCTACGCCGCACTGACCGTCGACAACGTGGCCCAGCGGGCCGGGGTCCACAAGACGACGGTCTACCGGCGGTGGAAGGATCGCGAGAGCCTCGTCGTCGACGCGCTGGCCGACCACGCCGCGCTGGACGTCCCGATCCCCGACACCGGCGCGGTCGAGTCCGACCTGCAGGCGCTCGCGTCCTCACTCGTGCGGATGATGACCGGCTCGACCGGCCAGGCAATGATGGCCGCGATGTTCTCCGGAGCCGCCCACGTGCCGGAGATCGCCGACGCCAGGCGCCATGTCTTCGACGACCGGCTCCGGCGTGCGGAACAGGTGGTCACCCGCGCCGTCGAGCGGGGTGAACTGCCCGGCGGCACCGACCCGGCAGAGCTCCTCAAGGCCCTCGCCGCACCGATCTACTTCCGCCTGCTGATCACCGCCGAGCCGGTCGACGAGGTCACGGCCGGACAGGCGGTGCGGATCGCGCTCGCCGCCGCACGTGCCGACGCACTCCGTCCACGCCCCGGAACACCGCCGGATCAATGAGGTTGCGGATCGGCCTCTTTCCCTGTGAAAGTCTCCATGTCCGAAACGTCTGACAGCTCAGGAGCGACCACGTGTGGCAGCGGATCCAACCCGAGAAGGCAGGGCTCGCACCCGACCTGGCCGGTCGGCTTGACGCCCTCGTCCGGGAGGGGCGGGCGCCGGGCCTGCACGGTGTCGTGGTGGCCCGTCACGGGGGCCTGGTCCTGGAGCACTACGGCAGCGGCCCGGACTTCAGCTGGAACACCCCCCTCGGCACGGTGGACTTCGGGCCGGAGACGCTGCACGACGTCCGCTCGGTCACCAAGAGCGTCGTCGCGCTGCTGTACGGCATCGCGCTGGCCGACGGCATGGTGCCCGAGCCCGACGAGCCGATCCTCCGGCACTTCCCCGAGTATTCCGACCTGGCCGCCGACCCCCGGCGGGCCCGGCTGACCGTCGAGCACACGCTGACCATGACGCTCGGCCTGGAATGGGACGAGACCAAGCCGTACACCAGCCCGGAGAACGACGAGATCGGCATGGAACTGGCCGCCGACCGCTACCGATACGTGCTGGAGCGCCCGATCGTCGAGGAGCCGGGCAGACGGTGGCACTACAGCGGGGGCGCCGCGGCCCTGATCGGCGGGCTCATCGCCCGGGGCACCGGGCGCCCGCTGGAGGACTTCGCGCGCACCGCCCTCTTCGAGCCGCTGGGCGTCGAATCCTTCGAATGGATGGCCGGTGACGACGGGGTGGCCTCGGCGGCCTCCGGCCTGCGGCTGACCCCCCGTGACCTCGCCGGGCTCGGCCAGGCCGTACTGGACCGCCGGGTCATCCCGGTGAGCTGGGCCGAGGCTATGCTGCGGCCGCGTGTGCCCGCCTGGGACGGCTGCTCCTACGGCTACCTGTGGTACGCGGGCCCCGACGGGCGGGTGGCGGCCATGGGCAACGGCGGGCAGCGGCTCTTCCTCGTCCCCGGCCACGACCTCGTCGTGGCCGTCACCGCGGGCGGCTACAACGGGGCCGACCAGGACACCACCCCCAGGGCCGTCCTGGAGGACGTGGTCCTGCCGGCGCTGAAACTCTGAGCCCGGAGCCCGCGCCGCCGGGGGCGTTCCGTGGCGGGCGGCCCGGTCGGTCAGCCGGTCCTTCGCCTCGCTGATCGGAACGATGAACTGATCGCAGCCGGATTGGACCGGGCCCAACCCGGCTGCGGGATGTCAGCCCATGTGCGGACAGCGGTGCTCGAGAGGTGGCGTGACCGGCCGCCTCTCAGCTCTTCCGGCGGGCATGCCAGTTGAGGTAGGCGACGCAGAGCAGCGTGGAGCCGTACTGCGATTCGGCGGCGTGGTCGTCGTAGACCGCGCGGGCATGGGTGAAGAGGGTCTCGTCCCACTGGGCCACCGGCATCCAGCGGGGAGCCTGGAGATACTGCCCGGCGGCGGCCAGCGCGCCGGTGCCGTCGATCCGGACGAAGGTGGTCGCCACACCGTTGTCGGAGGTCGCGAGGTTCTTCGTGTAGGTGCGGGCGAAGCGCTCCATGTCGTGGCCCTGGTAGTGGATCTTCCGGCGGAAGGCCAGCGCGGCGAACTCGACGTCGATCGCGCCGTGGCTGAGATCCTCGACCTGCTGGGCGCCCTTGCCCGGCGAGCCGTACGACGGGGTGTACTCGGAGACGTCGTCGGCCTTGGTGTAGCCGTTGTACAGCTTGCCGAACGTCGGCCAGTACGGCCAGACGTAGGCGTCGTCCGCGTCGACCTTCAGGTCCCCGGCGAATGCGCGGGCCAGCCGGCGGGTGCGGTCCAGGTAGGTGGGGTCGCCGGTCGCCGCGGCCAGCTCGGCGTAGGTCTGGCCCAGCCCGAGGCTCTGGTTGATGGGCTGTTCCGCGCCGTCGTAGGGGACGGGCATCCCCTTGGGCCAGATGAAGTGGCCGAGCCCGGCGTCGTTCTGCACCCACTCGCGATCGTGGACGGCCGCGGCGTCCCGGACGGCTGCGAGATACTCATCGGCCTTGGCCTTGTAGCGTCGATCACGGTGCAGGCTCGGGGTGCGGTAGACGATCCGCACGAACGACGCCAGCGGATAGGTGATCATTCCGGTGTGCACGGAGAAGTGCACCGGCGCGGCGGCCGGCTTGGTCGTCCCCAGGGCGGGGATCGGTCCCGCGGCCGGCGAGTCCCTGAGGTCGCGGGCGGTCACCATGGTCGCCGACGGGTAGGCGTCGAGGATGCGGCGCACGGCGTAGTCGGAGCCGGCCGGGTCCATGGTGAGGTTGGCGAAGGTGGACACCTTGGCCTTCGGGGGGTTGGCCACCTCGAGGGTGAACCGGTCCTCGCTCGTGCCCGCCCGGACGGTCGCGACGGCGTCGTCGACATTGGTCAGCGCGCTGCGCACCTCCAGTAGCGGCTGCCCGGCCGGATCGAGCAGGGTGACGCCTCCGGCGGTGTAGCTCCGGTTGCGCCAGGCGGGCAGCGAGAGGCCGCGGTAGTCGGTCACGCCCCGCTCCGAGTCGCGCATGGCCAGCATGAGGTCGGCGTTGTGGATGAGCCGGTCCAGGTAAGAGGTGTCCCCGTAGGCTTCGTACATCCGGATGAAGGCGGCGAGCACGTAGGACTGCCCCCAGCCCAGGCCGCCCTGCTCGTTGTGGTCGGTCGGCTGGCCGAGGTTGCCGCTCGAGTGGAAGACCCTGTCGAACAGGTCGAAGGTCTCCCTGGCCGTGTAGTCGTAGCCCGCGGCGGCGCGAGCCGTACCTGTGGTGCCGAGAACTCCCAGGGCGAGGGTTCCCATCGTGAATTGCCTGCGTGACAACATTGTTCGACCACCTCTCGCGCGACGTCAGCCCTTGACCGCGCCGCGCATGCCTTCGAGTACGTGACGTTGCATGATCATGAAGAAGATGACGACAGGCAGGATCGAGATGACGGTTCCGGCGGCGAGGCTGCGGACGTCGGTGCCGGTGACGCCCGCGAGGTAGGAGATCCCCAGCGCGATCGGGTACATCGCGGAGTCCTTCAGCACGACCATCGGCCAGATGAAGCTGTTCCAGACCGAGATGAAGCCGAAGATGCCGAGGATCGCCAGGGTGGGACGCGCGGCGGGCAGCATGACGTGCCAGAAGATCCTCAGCTCGTGACAGCCATCGGTGCGGGCGGCGTCGATGACCTCGCGTGGCACGCCCGCGAAGGTCTGGCGGATCAGGAAGATCCCGAAAGCGGACAGCAGTCCCGGCAGGATCACGCCCGCGTAGCTGTCGGCCATGCCGAGCTGCGAGACCACCAGGAAGCGGGGGAGGAGCATGACCTCGCCCGGCAGGAACATCGTCGACAGGATGGCGAAGAAGATGAGGTTCTTGCCGCGGAAGTTCATCTGGGCGAGCGGGTAGGCGCACAGCGCGGAGACGACGATGTACACGGGCACCATCACGCCGACGTAGATGACCGAGTTGAACAGGTAGCTCAGGTAGGGGATGGTCGTCCAGGCCTCCTTCACCCAGGTCAGGACCGGGGGCCGGGGGATGATGTCGGGGGGGAAGGAGAAGACGGCCTGGCCGGCGGGTTTGAAGGCCGCCGAGAGCAGGATCAGGAACGGGCCGACGAAGACGAGGGCGATCGCGGTCAGCAGGACGTACATGCCCGCGCGCCGCAGCCGGAAGGCGAGCTTCGGCGTCATGTCATGACCGTCCTTCCCTTGGTGATCCGGTAGTTGGCGAGCGCCATGAGGATCAAAAGGAGCCACAGGACGAGGCCCATGGCGCTGGCGTAACCCATGTCGTACTTCTGGAAGGCCGCCGACCAGATGTAGTAGCCGAGCGTGAGGGTGGAGTCCTGGGGGCCGCCCTGGGTCATCACGTAGACGGACGTGAAGACCTGCATCGCCTCGAGCATCTCCATGGTCAGCGTGACCGCGAGATAGGGGACGATCAGCGGGACGGTGATGTGGCGCAGCCGGTGCCAGGCCGAGGCGCCGTCGACCTTGGCGGCCTCGTAGAGGTTCGTGGGGATGGTCTGCAGCCCGGCGAGATAGATCATCATGAAGACGCCCATGCTCTTCCAGCCCTCGACGAGGACGAGGGCCGGCAGCGCCCACACGGGGTCGAGCAGATACTGGATCGGCTGGTCGAGGATGCCGAAGCCGGTGAGGATCCAGTTGAGCACGCCCTGCTGGTTGAAGACGTACTCCCAGGCGACGCCGACCGCGACCATCGAGGTCACGACGGGCAGGTAGTAGAGCATCCGGAACGTCTTGATGCCCGGCAGCCTCTGGTTGACGAGTACGGCCAGCAGCAACGGGATGACGACGAGCAGCGGGAACATCCCCACCAGGAACAGCATCGAGTTGCCCAGGCCGGTCCAGAACCTGCCGTCGCTCGCGAGCCGGGCGAAGTTGTCCAGGCCCACGAAGATCGGCTGGGACACCGCGTCCCATTTGAAGAACGACAGCTGGATCGCGGTGACGGCGGGCCACGCGAAGAAGATCCCGAACAGGATCAGGGCCGGGATGGGGAACAGGTAGGGGGTGTACCAGCGCTGGCCGGGGATCCTGCCGGGCTGCGGCCTCTTCCGATCATCTCGTGACGTGCTCCTGCGGCTACGCGTCCTCGGGGCCGCCGAAGGCGCGTGGCGCTCTGGTACGTGTATGGCCATCGGCGCTAACACCCTTCAACGCTATTTGTGAGGGCCGTAGGCTAGATAACGGCAGGCCAGAATGCCGGGAGCGTATCTTTGCCTATTCGCCGGAGTCAAGGCTGAATGGGCTGATCGATTGAGCCGTGAGATGGCGGGGATGAGGGCCTTGACGGGCTCGGATTGGGCTGTCATTGTGCCGAAAGAATGCTTTAAGGACGGCCGCAATTCAGGAGGTTCGCAATGACTCCACCCAGGACGGCGTTAGCGGCGGGACTGCTGGCGCTGGCGATGCTCACCACCGGTTGCGTGGCGGGCACCACCGAAGACACCCCCTCCGCCGCGGCCGACCAGCCGTTCGAGGGTGAGGTCGAATTCTGGACGATCAACCTGAAGAAGAACTTCAACGACTACGTCACCGGGCTGATCACCCAGTACCGGAAGGAACACCCCAAGGTCACCGTCAAGTGGGTGGACGTCCCGGGTCAGGACAGCGCGACCAAGCTGCTCGCGGCCATGGCCAGCGGCGACGTGCCCGACGCGGTCAACCTGGGCTCTCCCGACCTCGGCAGGTTCATCCCGTCGCTGGCGCCGATGGACGACTACTTCAAGCCGGAGGAACTCGCCGACTTCCAGCCGAACCTGGTGGAGCCGTTGCGCCAGGACGGCAAGCTCTACGGAGTGCCCTGGTACAACGGCGGCGCCCCGGTGGCGATGTACCGCAAGTCGGTCGTGTCCAAGGCCGGCTTCGACGAGAAGGCGCCGCCGAAGACCTACGACGAGGCGCTGGCCCTGGCGGCCAAGGTCTACGACGACACCAAGGTCTACGGCACCAACGAGATCCCCGGGCCGTCCGTCGTCTCCGTGCTGAGCTACTACGGGGTCACGCTGCTGTCGGAGGACAAGAAGAAGGCGGCGTTCAACACCCCCGAGGTCGCCGAGATCATCGAGAAGTTCAAGAAGAGCTACGACGAGCACGGCATCGCGCCGGGCTCCGTCTCCAAGGACATCCGCGCCCTCCCGCAGAGCCTCGACAACGGCCAGGTCGCCTTCACGGCCAGTGCCAACGGCGCGACCCTGGTCAACATCCAGAAGAACGCCCCCGACATCTACAAGGACCTCGTCGTCACCGAGCCCGTCCAGACGGCCGGTGGCGGCTATCTGCTCAACGCCCAGCAGACGTTCACGATCCCCAAGGCCTCCAGGCACAAGAAGGCGGCGGCCGAGTTCATCAAGTTCTTCACCAACGGCGCCAACCAGCTCGCCTTCTGCAAGATCGTTCCGATCTACCCGTCGACGATCTCCTCGACGAAGGACTCCTTCTTCACCGGCACCGGCGGCACCGAGCCGATGGACGTCGCCCGCCAGGTGATCGTCAAGGGACTGCCCAAGCTGGAGTACACACCGCTGGGCACTGCGAAGGACACCGAGCTCGCCGAGTCCCTGGCGGAGGAGATCCGCGCCGTGTTCCAAGGACAGAAGAGCGTGAAGGACGCGCTCGACACAGCAGAGAAGAATTGGAATGACGCTCTTGTCTAACCTGCGAGTCGGCATCGTGGGTGCCGGAATCATGGGCCGCGGGCACGCCGAGGTGCTGGCGGCCCATCCGCATGCCGAGATCACCGCTGTGGCCAGCCGTACCCGGGAGCACGCGGAGGAACTGGCCGGGCGGGTGGGAGCCGCCGTCTACCCCGACTACCAGGAGTTGCTGGCCTCGGGAACGGTCGACGCGGTGTCGATCACCACGCCCGACCACCTGCACGCCGATGTGATGGTGGCGGCGGCCGAGGCGGGCGTCCACATCCTGGTGGAGAAGCCGTTCACCACGACGGTGGCCGACGCCGACCGCGCGCTCGCGGCGATCCGGCGGGCGGGCGTGGTCGCGATGTGCCTGTTCAACCACCGCTGGGTGCCCGCCTATGCCCAGGCCAAGGACCAGATGCCCCTGCTGGGCGAAGCGGTCGTGGGCTACGCGAGGAAGAACGACACGATCCACGTGCCCACCGAGATGATCAGCTGGGCGGATCGGACGACCTGCGCCTGGTTCCTGTCCAGCCACGACATCGACCTGGTGACCTGGTTGTTCGACGACGAGGTGGTCGAGGTCTTCGCGACCGCCCGTTACGGCAAGCTCCAGGCGATGGGCATCGACACCCCGGACGCCATGCAGATCCAGGCCCGGTTCAGCCGGGGCGCCACCGCCACGTTCGAGTCGGCCTGGATCTATCCCAACACCTTCCCGACCATGGTCGACAGCTACGTCACGGTGGTCGGAGAGGACGGCGTGGTCCAACTCGACCGGCAGCGGGAGAACATCCAGCTCGCCACCGACAAGGGCTACACCTATCCGCGGAACATGCTCCAGCGCGTCGTCCACGGCATCCCGGCCGGCGCCTACCGCGACGCCATCGAGCACTTCGTGCACTGCGCCCGGACGGGAAGCGAGCCGCTGATCACGGTTGAGAGCTCCCGCCACGTCACCGCGGTGCTCGCCGCCGCGCACGAGTCCGCGCGGACGGGCCTGCCGGTGAAGATCGTGGGGAAGGACTGACGTGCAATACGTGGAGAAACCGCCACACGTTGACCCCGTGCGGATGCGTCACATCACCGATGAGGACCTGCTCGCGGCGACCGGGACCGCGACAGTGGAGGAGCTGCGCCGCCACCTGTCCACCAGGACCGGGCCCCGGCCGGTGTTCGACGTCGCCCGCTGGGCGGCGGGCATGTCCGGGACGGAGGCCGCCGCGCAGGCCGTCGCCGCCGCCGGCGAGCTCCTCGGCACCGAGGTCGACTTCCTGGACAAGGGCCACGGGCGGTCGAGGCTTTACGGGTTCCACTACCTGAGGTGGATGTCGCCCCTGGTCTCGGCCTACGCGCTGACCCGCGACCCGGCCTACGCCAAGGAGTGGGACCGGCTGTTCGGCCAGTGGTACGACAGCCGGGACCGCGTGACCGGCGACTGGCCCGGTCTCGACGTCATCTGGTATTCCCTCGGCGTCTGGGCGCGCTCCTCCTTGGTCACCCAGGCCCTGGCGGTCTTCGGCGAGGAGCCCGCGCTCAGCCGCGAGGGCTGGCTGCAGATGGTGAAGACCGTCCTCGGCGGCGCCCGCTGGGCGGCCGAGGAGCACGACGAGTTCCGGCAGGGCAACTGGCAGTTCGCGTGCGCGTCCGAGCTCCTGCACGTCGCCGCCGTCTTCCACGAGTTCGGCGAGGCGAGCAGCTGGGCGGAGGTCGCGAAGGCGCGGATCCTCGACCACCTCGAGCTCGACGTGCGGGCCGACGGCGGGCACCACGAGCGCTCTCCGGGCTATCACAGCATGTGTGTCGAAGCCGTCCAGCGGGCCGCCGTCATCGGCGAGCAGTACCTCGGCTGGGACCTCGCCGCCCATCCGCGTGTCCGGGCCATGCACGACTGGTACGTCGCGCTCGTCACCCCTGCCGGGTGGATTCCCCACCTGCAGGACAGCGGCCTGTTCTGGCCCGCCGCGCACCTGCTGCGCGGCCACTACCTGCTCGGCGATCCCGGCTACGAGGCGCTCGCCCGGCGCTGGCTGTCGCCCGAGCAGCTGCGCAGCGAGCTGGCGTGGCTGCCGCCCCGCCTGGACGACGCGCCCGCGCCCGCTCCGGCGAGCGAGCCCGACGCCTCTTCCCGCACCCTGGACACCAGCCAGTACGCGGTCTTCCGCACCGGCTGGGAGCCCGACGCGTTGCACACCGTGGTGAACTACGGGCCGTTCGTCGGCCACGAGCTGGAGCCGCACAGCCACCACGCGGCGCTGGACTTCGTGTTGTCAGGCTGGGGCGTGCCGCTGGCCTGGGAGGCGGGCGGTCCACCGTCCTACGACGACCCCGGCTACTACGACTGGTTCCAGGCGACGCGCGGCCACAACACGGTGCTCCTGCCCGGCGCGGCGTTCGCGGCCGACCGCGACGCCGCCTGCGACACGTTTGCGGCCCTGCCGCACGTGGACGTGTTCGCGGGCCATCACCACGGCTATCCGAACAGACACGACCGGCGGATCGTCTTCGTCCGCGAAGCCCCGTCGTACTGGCTGGTGACCGACGAGATAGAGGAAGCCCCCGAAGCCGTGTGGCAGCTGCACGGCCGCTCGCCCTGGATGGAACGTGCCGGAGGGCACGCCAACGTGCGGGGCCCCGGGCTCTACGTGCTCCCCGCCGACCCCGAGGCGGTCACGGGCGTCCTGCACGGCACCGGGCCCAGCCGGATCCCCGACCCCGCAGCCCGGACCGCGGAGTACGGCGAAGTGCACACCCTCGGCCTGCGTCAGCGAGCCGAGACGTTCACCGTCGGGCTCTTCCCCTTCGCCGAGAACCCGCCTGCCGTACGGCTGCGCGGCGGGGAGGTCTGTCTCGACGGGGTCGTCGACGTGTTCTCCGGCCACCAATGGACGCGCTGCGACACCGACGGCGTCCTGCTCGCCGCCGCCAGCTGGGGCCCCTCCCTCGTCCACGACGGGATCGCCCTGGTCGAGGCCCGGGGACTGGCCGCGGCCGACATCACCTACCGCGGGGGATTCGCCGCGGTGGTGGACACCGATCGGTGCACCGAGCTGAGGGTCCATGCCCCCGGCGTGACCAGGCTGGCGCTCAACGGGGTACGGCTGCGCCCGGGCCTCACGGTCACCCTCCCGTCGTCGGGCCGATGGCACCTGGAAGCGGCGGCCGATGACTAGGCGCGGACCGGTGCTGATCGACGCCGACGCGATGCTGGGCCGCCATCCCGCCCGCGACGTCGGCGCGGGCGGCGTCGCCGAGGCGCTCGCCTCGATGGACCGTTTCGGCATCTCCGAGGCGCTGGTCGGGCACACGCTGTCGTGGCTGCACGACCCCCACACCGGCAACCGGGCGCTGCTGGAGCTGGTCGCCGGCCAGCCCCGGCTGCTCCCCTGCTGGGTGATGCTCCCCGACACCTGCGCGGAGACGGGCACCTCGGCCGAGTTCGTGTCCGCCGCCCTGGCGGGCGGGGTCCGCGCGGTGCGCGCCTACCCCGTGGACCACGGCTACGACCTCGCGGGCGTGGACGCGACCCCGGTGCTGGAGGCCATCGCGCGGGCCGGGCTGCCGCTGCTCCTGGACGCCGCCCAGACCACGTGGCCGCAGGTGGAGGCGGTCGCCGTGGCCCACCCGCACCTCACGGTCGTGGTCGGCGGCCTCGGCTACCGCGTCCTGCGCCAGGTGGCCGGTGTGCTGGCCCGTACGGACAATGTCCACCTCGGGCTGGCCAACCTGTCCTCGCACTGCGGCCTGGAGTGGCTCGTCGAGCGGTTCGGCGAGCAGCGGCTGGTCTTCGGCACCGGTGCGCCCACTCGTGACCCGGCCGAGGCGGTCACCCGGCTGCTGTGGTCGGAACTCGACGACGGCGCGGTGTCGGCGATCGGCGGGGGCAACCTGCGGAGCCTGCTCCGCAAGAAGGCGAGAGCAGCATGAACCCCCTCACGTCCGCCCTGTGGGAGCGCCGTCCCCAGCACAGCCTGCGGATCGTCGACGCGCACGCCCACGCCGGGCCGTACAGCCTGTTCTTCATCCCCGAGGCGGGCCCGGCGGCGATGGTCAGGGTGATGGACCGGTGCGGGGTGTCGCACGCGGTCCTGTCCAGTCATCTGGCGATCCAGCTCGACGCGGCGGCGGGCAACGCGGCGACCGCCGCGGTCGTCGAGCACGCGCCCGACCGGTTCACCGGCTACCTGACCGTCAACCCGTGGCAGGACCCGGTGGGGGAGCTTGAGAAGTGGGGTGACGACCCCCGTTTCGGGGGCGTCAAGCTCCACCCGGACCTGCACCTGTATCCGCTCACGGGCCGCAGATACGCGCCGGTGTGGGAGTTCGCGCAGCGCACCGGCTGCCCGGTGCTCACGCACACCTATGAGGGCTCGGCGTACAACGACCTGCCCATGGTGGAGGAGACGGCCATCCGGCATCCGGAGGCGGTGATCCTCGCCGGGCACGCGGGCGCCACCCCGCTGGGGTTCGACGCGGCCATCGAGGTGGCACAGCGCCGTCCGGGGGTGGTGCTGGAGGTGTGCGGTTCGTACAACACCGGTGCCGACCTCGCCCGGATGGTGCGTGAGGTGCGGCCGGGGCAGGTGGTGTTCGGTTCGGACTTCCCGTTCATCGACCTTCGGATGTCGCTCGGACGGGTACTCTTCAGCGATCTCAGTGACGACGCCAGAGCCGCTGTGCTCGGTGGCACGATGACCGATCTGCTCCAGTGGCGAGACAGCGCTCAACAAGCACGTTCCAGTCAGGTGGTCGCACCCTGAGCGCGATTTATGATCCCGATGGGGGCAATTTGGATAAGGAGGGATCACAGTCATGGAGCGGCTACGATCCGAGACGCGATCCAGGGTGACGATCGGCGTCGTGGGGCCGCACGACCTGGTCGAGCAGATCATGTCGATCGGGGCGGATCTGCCCGCGGCCGCCGACTGGCGCCTGGTCGGCGCGCCGCACGCGGAGGAGCACGAGACGTACGAGAAGTTCTGCAAGATCGCCGACAGCATCGACGTCGTCCTCTTCACCGGACCTCTCCAGCACGACCTGGCCCGGCAGTCGGGTGAGCTGCCGGTGCCCGCGACGTTCGTCCCGGTCAACGGCTCCGGCCTCTACTCCAGCCTGCTGCGGGGCGTGCTCAGCCACGGCATCGACCCGGCCAGGGTGAGCATCGACTCGATCTCCGCCGCGGATGTGCACGAGGCCTACGGCGAGATCGGCGTGAGCACCGACCACGTCCACCTGTCGGAGTACGACCAGCCGGAGTCGGCACGCGGCTTCATCGGCTTCCACGAGAAGCTCTACCGGCAGGGGGCCACGACCGCGGCGCTGACCACGATCAGGACCGTGGCCAGGAAGCTGGCCGCCGCCCAGGTGCCCGTGCTGCGGATGCTGCCGACTCCGCACACGTTGCGGCTCGCGCTCAACACCGCGGCGCTCCTCGGGACGGGCAGCCGATTGGAGGAGTCGCAGATCGCCATCGTCCTGGTGGAGCTGGCGGCCTCGGCCCGGCCCAGCTATTCGGGGCCGGGCAACTACTGGCAGCAGGAGTTGAAGCTCTCGCTGCAGCAGGCGCTGCTGGCCGACGCCAGGCTGATGGGCGCCACCGTGGTTCCGCGCGACGAGAACAGCTACGTGGTCACCGCCACCGTCGGCTCGCTCTCGCAGGCGACCGACGGCTTCCGGGTCGCGCCTTTCATGGACCGGATCCGCGCCGACGTGGGCGTCGCGGTCGAGGTCGGCATCGGCCTGGGCAACACAGCCCGGGACGCCGACTCCAACGCGACGCTCGCCGTGGAGAAGGCGCGCAACGCCGACGCCACCGCGGCCTTCCTCGTCGGCCTGGACGGTACGGTGCTGTCCCTGCCGATGCGCCAGCGCCGCAGGGTGGAGCCGGTGAGCGAGCCCGTGGCGGCCTCCAAGGCGGCGAAGGTCCTGGAGCGGCTGGTCGAAGGGCTCGGCGACGGGCCCGAAGCGATGGTGGTGGACGCCGAGATCGTGGCGGACGTGCTGTCCATCGCCCCGCGCAGCGCCCGACGGGTGCTGCAGAGCCTGGTGGAGGAGGGCCTGGCCTGGCCCATGCCCACCGTGCGCCCCGCCCAGGCGGGGCGGCCGCGGCAGCCGTACCGGCTGGTGATGGAGCGGTCGCTCCGCTAGTCGGTGGTTTGTTGACGTGGGGTTGATGTCGCGGTAAGCCGGTGGATAGGGGTAGTTGGTGCTGTTCGGGGGTGGTCGTGGTGGTGACCGCGCGGCGTCCGTGTCCACCGGCGCCGGGTCCGTTGGAGGAGTACGCGGCCCGGTTCGATGATCTGTGGTGCTCGCTCGCGCAGCGCCGGGGGTTCCGCGAATATCTGGCCGGGCTGTTGTTGCCGCGGGACCGGAACAAGACGCTGACGGCCCTGGCCGGTGCGGAGCCGGTGGTCGGGGCCCAGAACGCGGCGGTGCAGCGGCTGCAGTTCTTCTGAGTCGGAGTCGCCGTGGGATCACGAGAAAGTCAACGCCCGGCGCCTTGAGCTGCTGCGGGCCGATCCGGTGACCGCGCCGCATGCGGGCGGGGTGCCGGTGGTCGATGACACCGGGGACCGCAAGGACGGCACCGCCACCGCGCACACCGCCCACCAGTATCTGGGCTCGGTCGGGAAGATCGAGAACGGGATCGTGGCAGTGACCACACTCTGGGCCGACGAGCGGGTCTACTACCCGCTGCACGCGGTGCCCTACACCCCCGCCGCTCGGCTGCCTCGCGGCCGCAGCGATCCGGCATTTCGCACCAAGCCGCAGCTCGCGGCCGCTCTGGCAGGTCGGGCTCAGGCCGCCGCCGTGCCGTTTCGGGCGCTGGTGGCCGACTGCGCCTACGGCGACAATGCGGCCTTCACCGCTGAACTGTGGGCCGCTGGATTGGCCGTTCGTGCTCGCGCTCAAGCCGCACCAGGGCTCCTGGGCTCCGGTGGATGAGGCGCACACGCCGATCGACGCCGCCCGTGAGCTTGCCTGGGGAGGTCCCCAAGCGCCGGGCGCCTGGACCAAGGTCGTGCGGCGGTTTCGCGATGGCCGTAGCACCGTGTGGTGGGCCGCGGACGCGGTCTTGGGCGGCTACGGCCCGCACCAGGCGGTCCGGCTGATCGTCGCGACCGCCGACCCGGCGACGCTGCCGGCCAAGGCGACCTGGTATCTGGCCACCAACCTGCCCCGCCCTGGCAGCGTCCGTGCGGCCTGGAGCCCGCATCCGGCCGCCGGCCTGGCCGAGATCGTGCGCCTCTACGGCCTGCGGACGTGGATCGAACAGGGCTACAAGCAGGTCAAGGACGAACTCGGCTGGGCCGATTTCCAGGTCCGCTCCGATGCCGCGATCCGCCGCCACTGGGCCCTGGTGGCCTGCGCGTTCACCTTCTGCCGGCATGCCCGGCCCGCCGATCCGGTCCCGCCACCACACCTCCCGCCCGCCCCGGCCGACACCGACGGCGGAGAGAGGGGGGCCCACCGCCACAGTGCCACCCGTGCCACTGTGCTGGCCCCGCGCCGTCCGCTACGTCCGCGGTTGGCTGACCCCCTGCGCACTGCTGCAACGCTGGTGGCGCAACTGGTCGAGCAGGCCCCCGCCCGCTGAACTACAGGTCCTGGTCACAGCCGTCACCGCGGGGCGGTCCCTCGACCTCTACGCCCCGCCTTAACAAACCACCGTAGTGCTTCGTTCCTCAAAGGCTGTAGACGAACTGGCGGCGTAGGTGTCTGGGGGCCGGTGGTGGCCGTCCCCAGACCCAGGGTTTGGCCCGCTGGTTGAGCTGGGCGGTGGCGATGCGGGTGGCGTGGTCGATGTCCTTGCTATCAGCGAAGGACACTCCGGCCAGGGCATGGTGGCGGAAGATCCGCCACCACGCCTCCTGCAGATTGAGCCAGCAGGCGCCGACGGGGATGAACGCGTGCTGGATGCGGGGATGGTCGGCCGGCCATGTGCGGGTGGCGAGGCTGTTGTGACCGGACAGGTTGTCGGCGATCACCCAGATGTCACCGTGGCCGGGGTTGGCGTCCTCGAGTCGTTGCAGGAACCGCTGGTAGCAGTCGCTGTTGCGGGAGGCGGCGGTCATGGTGACCGCGGCGCCGTCGGCGACGCGCAGCGCACCGTACACCCAGGTCTTGTCGGGGCCGCGGAAGTATTCCAGCGGCGCTTTGATCCGGTGGCCGTCGGCGGACCAGGCGGGCGCGGGGCCGAAGGTACGCGGGGTCACCGGCCCCAGCTCGTCGGCGCAGACGACGACCGCGCCGTCCGGCGGGTCGGTGTACAGGCCGACGACCTGCGTTCTTTTGCGGCGAAGTCCGGGTCCTTGCTGGTGGTCCAGGACCGGGTGCGGCGCCATCTCACCCCCTCTTTCAGAAGGATCCGGCGCACCTGGGAACGGTGAATGTCGATGCCCTGCTCACGGGCGGCGGCGGTGAGGGCATCCAGGGTCCACACCGCCGGCCCATCCTCGTCGTCGGCCTCCAGCTCACCCCAGGGCTCCCAGCGCAGCCGCCCGGGCGGTATCGTCTTGACCAGCGCGATGAGCCGCGATCGTTCGGCTTGGGTGATCCGCGGTCTGCGACCGGGCCCGGGCCGGTCACCAAGCCCGTCGATGCCTTCGGCGTTGAAGCGGCGCAACCGGCGGCGCACGGTCTCCGGATGACAGCCCAGCATCGCGGCGATGGCCGGGCCGCGCATCTCCTCCCAGCTCAACACGACGATCTGGGCGCGCTGGATCCAGTCGGCCGGGGCGTGCCGGGCACCGGCGAGTTTACGGATCTGGCGTTCCTCCTCGCCGTCTCGCGGCGCTCGAGCGTGCAGCAGTTTCGGCATGATGACACCACCTCCCTGTCATCCACGATGCCCCTGATCAGGATGGCTGGCCACCGCTCAGCTCAACACCCTTTGAGGAACCCAGCACTACGGTGGTTTGTTAAGGCGGGGCGTAGAGGTTGAGGGGATGTCCTGCGGTGACGGCTGTGACCAGGGCCTGTAGTTCAGCGGGCGGGGGCCTGCTCGACCAGTTGCGCCACCAGCGTTGCAGCAGTGCATGTGGGGTCAGCCAGCCGCGGACATGGCGGATGTTCTGAGGCCAGCACAGTGGCCCGGGTCGCGCTCTGGCGGTAGACCCCCCTCTCTCCGCCGTCGGCCTCGGCTGGGGCAGACAGGGCCTGCGGTGATGGGGGCGGATCGATGGGCCGGGCGTGCCGGCAGAAGGTGAACGCGCACATCACCAGGGTCCAGTGGCGGCGGATCGCGACGTCGGAGCGGACCTGGAAGTCGGCCCAGCCGAGTTCGTCCTTGACCTGCTTGTAGCCCTGTTCGATCCAGGTGCGCAGGCCGTAGAGGCGCACGATCTCAGCCAGGTCGGCGGCCGGATGCGGGCTGGAAGCCGCCCGGGCGCTGCCAGGGCGGGGCAGGTTGGTGGCCAGATACCAGGTCGCCTTGGCCGGCAGGGTCGCCGGGTCGGCGGTCGCGACGATCAGCCGGACCGCCTGGTTGGGGCCATAGCCGGCCAGGACCGCGTCCGCGGCCCACCACACTGTGGTGCGGCCGTCGCGAAAGCGCCGCACGACCGCGGTCCAGGCGTCCGGCGCCTCGGGGCCCGTCCAGGCAAGCTCACGGGCGGCATCGACCGGCGTGTGCGCCGCATCGGCCGGGGCCCAGGAGCCCTTGTTCGGCTTGAGCGCGAGCACGAACGGCAGCCCGGCGGCCCACAGCTCAGCGGTGAAGGCCGCATTGTCGCCGTAGGCGCAGTCGGCGACCAGCGCCCGAAACGGCACCTTCGCGGCCCGGGCCCGGCCCGCCAGAGCGGTCGCGAGCTGCGGCTTGGTATAAAAGGCCGGATCGCTTCGGCCGCGCGGCAGCCGACCGGCGGGGGTATAGGGCACCACGTGCAGGGGGTGGTAGATCCGCTCGTCGGCCCACAGCGTGGTCACCGCCACGATCCCGTTCTCAATCTTCCCGACCGAGCCCAGGTACTGGTGGGCGACATGCGCGGTGGCGGTGCCGTCCTTGCGGTCGCCGGTGTCATCGACCACCAACACCCCGCCCGCATGCGGCGCGGTCACCGGGTCGGACCGCAGCACATCCAGGCGCCGGGTGTTGATCGTCTCCGGCTCCCACGGCGACTCGGTCAGGAAGAACTGCAGCCGCTGCACCGCCGCGTTCTGCGCTCCGACCACCGGCTCCGCCCCGGCCAGACAGGTCAGCGTCTTGTTCCGGTCCCGCGGCAGCAACAACCCGGCCAGATATGGGGTCCGAGACTGGCAAGAGTCGGTGATCGAGTAGTCGGTGTTCTGCTCGTCGAAGTGGCGATTGTTACTTACTGTGGTCGCCGGGGGCGTACTTGCTCCAGGGAGATCCGGCTTCGGCGGCGGTGCCGGTCGTGGTGGTGTGGTGATAGCCGAGCATGACCGCGATCACCGGGGCGGGGGCTTGCAGGACGAGTTGTCGGAGTGTCGCGCTGCGGGCCGCGAGCGTGGGGATCCCTGCCTCGCGAAGGGCGTCGCGGACGCCGCCGACGCTGGCTGGCTGTCCGGCCCGCTGACCAGGAAACAACCAGGCACTGCTGGGATTTGTGCTGTTGATCTGCCTGGGGAGCTGCTTGAGGTAGCCCCGCAGGAGCGCGGCGAAAGGATCGGGGACGGTGACAGGCGGATCGCCGAGCCGGAGGAGCATCTCGGTGTCATTCTCGGTGAGGTCGTCGGTGGTGAGGCGGATCAGACGGCTGACAGGCTGGGCATAGAGCAGCACGATCAGGCCCGCGACGCGGACGAAGAGCGGCGCGCGGTCACCGGTTAGCAGGACGCGGATCAGCTCCAGCCTGCGATGCTGGGTGATCGGGGCCGGGTTGGTCACCTTCCCCGTAGGCAGCGTGAGCTTGGAGGTTCTCCCGGTCTCGGCGCACCAGCGCAGGAAATCCAGAGAGGGCCGACGGGTGGCGGTGCTCTCGGCGAACCAGGCGTCCACGTCGGCCTGGCCGAGCTTGCCGAGGGACCGGCCGCGACCATCGAGCCAGGTCAGCAGTGCAGCGGCCTGGGAGACCTGCTGCTTGGCGTGGTCATTGGCGCTGGGGACGAGACGGCGTTTAGCGGCCCGGCGCCGCATGCGGTTCAAAACGTGCCAGGTCGCGAAGTGGCCGACCAGCCGGGCATGCACCGGCTCGGCGAGGTTGTCGAGATAGCGTGGCAGCCAGCGTTCGAACAGCGCCAGCTGTTTGTCCAGCGGCGGTAGTACCCCGTGGTGCACCAGCAGATCTCGCAGGTGGTCGACGGTGCGTACCGGCTCCAGGGAGTTGAGAGCTTCATGGGTAAGGCCAATGCGTCCGGTGGCCAGCCCTTCGAGGAGGTCACGGACCTGCCCGGTCAGCCATTCCAGAACCGTTCCCGGTTCTGTCGCAGCGCACAGACCATCGAACAAGGGCTTCAGGGGTGGACTGACCTGGCCGTTGCCGTCATCCAGCACCAGACAGAGAGCATCTGCCAGGGTGCAGCGTTGACAGAGGCCTGCGGGCAAAGGCCCCTCCTCTTCTCCGCAGCGGGTGCAGAAGCGCCGGGCCATGCCCGCGCACTCCCGGCAGATCCCCTGGTTCTTGCTGTACTTGCTGCGGGCGCTCTTGGCAGCGTCCACACTGCCTGCGAGTAAGCGTCGTACTTGTTCGTGGGACAGGTCGCACTGCTCAGCGATCCGGCGTAAGCCCCAGCCCTGGGCCGAGGCGTCGGTCATTGCCTGGACGCGCGCACTATCGAGTGACGCGTTCAGCTCGTGTCGAAGTTCGGTGAGCAGTCGCAGGCGGGCAGCCGGGGATCGTCCGATGATCTCGTCGATGAAGTGGTCGACGGCTCCGCGAAGGACGGCGACCTGTGGATCACCGGCCACGCCGGGCTGCGTGTCTGTGGTCATTCGGGTCGGACGCGGGCGCGCTTGGGCCGAATGATCGCGGCCAGGTCGACGTCACCGCCGGCAGCCGAGGTGGCGGTGCGCCGCCTGGTGGTGTTCTCGGCCTTGGTGACGATCAGTTCGGCCGGGGTGCACTCGAAGATGTCACAGAGCGCGGCCAGCACGGGCATCGACAACCGTTCAGGGGTCTGGGTGACCAGACGCCAGACCTGGACCGACGACAGACGGATCCCGCGGTCGACAAGCAACGGCGCCAGGTCGGTGGCGTTGAACATGCCGTGGGTGGCCATCATCTCCCGCAGCCGCCACTGGTAGCTGACCTGCCGTTTCATCGCATGCTCCTCGCGGGCCGCAGGGCGGCATCGATCGTGGTGTCCAGCACCCGGCGCAGTGTCCGCGTGCGGAAGTCGGACGAGACGCAGGTGTAAATAGAGGTCGTGCTAGCGTGCTCGTGGCCCACTTGATCTTGAACAAAACGGGCGTCGAATCCATCTTCTATGAGGTGGGTGACGTAGGAGCGGCGAAATGAGTGGAAGTCCAGCCCGGCGTCCAGGCCGAGCGCGTCGCGGTAGGTGGCGAGCCGGGTGTTCATCTGGGAGAACCCGATTCGAGGGCCGCGCTCAGAAGGCCACAAGGCCCCGGCATCGGCGGTGGTGAACAGCGGCCGCACCTCGGTCTCCCATTGTTCGACGGTTTCGGCGATCCAGTCCCAGACGGTCAGCACGCTGCGGCGTTTGGGCGGCGAACCCTTCATAGCCTTGCCAAAGCGGACGTAGCAGACGCCGTACTCGCCGAACTCCGGCCCCGCCCGCGGACCTGGGTCACCTGCTCATCGGCGTGATCGAAGAGCGCTTGCAGTTCGTCCAGGGTGAAGGCCCGCTTGGACGGGTCGCCCTCGTACTCCTGGGCGTGCACCGCGGAGTTCCACTCGTGGACGACCTGAACCGGGTGGGTACCGAACCGGGTCTCGCACTGCTCGGCCCAGCCGTAGGCTGGGTCGGTGACGTACTGACAAAACGAGCGGACCGACCCGGAGTAGTTGCGCAGCGTCGACTGCTTCACCTTCCGCACCGCCCGAAGGTCACCGCACCACTCATCCACCGCCTGCGCGGTCCACTCCCACGGGAACGCGTCCGCGTGCCCGGCGAAGCCTCTCACCGTCGCCTCTCGACCCTCAATCGTCGAGAACGCCAAGTTGCGGGCCAGTTGCTGATTCCGCCACCCGTCCAGCATCGCCTCGAAGACCTGCTCCTCGGGACGCAACAGCGGTAACCCGCCCACCAGCTGCAACCGGGCAGTCCCCGGAGCCTCACCACGCATGTCTCAGTCACCCTCCGCCACTTACATCAGACGAAGAGATCTTTCATTAGATGTAATCGCTTGCGCAAGTCCCCAGGTAGGAAGGGGTAGAGACCGGCCATGCTGGCGCCTCGATAGAGTGCAGTCTTCTCGTACTGGCCGGCCCACGTCTCACGTCAACCAGCAGGGACCGGACCACCACCCCTCGTAATGCACACTGATCTGTATTTCATTTGTTGAAATAGCGGTCGCTCGTGGGAACGGAACAGAAAACCGGCGTAGCTGTCAAAATTCTTGACGGTGTGGCCAGATGCTTGGTCATCGCATCGCCGGGTCGGAGGCCGCGGGTCGGGGCCCGGGCCGCGCGCTGCCCTTGAGGGCGGCGAAGTCGGCGTGCGCCTGGGCGACGGCCTCGGGGTATGCCTCCTTCTTCTCGTGCTCGGCGAGCACGCGGTAGATGCTGGCGACGCTGGGGGCTTGGCCCTTGCGTTTGCCGGTGGGGATGATCAGGTCGGGCTGGATCTGCTCAACCGACTCGCCGTTCGCGCGGCGACGGAGCACGGTGTGCAGCATGTCCTCGGTGATGACGGGCGGTCGGCCGCCGTGCTTGCCCTTGCGGGCCGCCGCGTCGAGTCCTTCGAGGGTCGATTCGCGGATGTTCTCCCGCTCGGTCTCCGCCATCGCGGCGAAGAACGCGAACAGCAGGCGGCCGGGCCCGCTGGGGTCGTACATCCCGGGCAGGGGATCGGCGAGCATCTCCAGGACCAGGCCGTGGGCGGTGAGGTGGTCGGCGAGCGCGGTGAGTTCGGCGGCGTCGCGGCCGAGTCGCTTCATCTCGTAGACGGTGAAGATGACCCGGCAGTGCGGGGCATGGGCCTTGATCTGGCGGGCCAGCGCGAGCGCGGCTTCGAACTGGGGCCGGACGCGCACGCGGGTGCTGATCTTCTCGGAGAACACTTTGTCGCGCGGGATGCCGTGCTTGGCGAGGGCGTCCAGCTGCGACTGGAGTTCCTGGGTGAGCGTCGAGCACCTCGCGTACCCGATGCGGATGTCGGCGGTCGGCGTGTCCGGTGCGAGGGCGAGCGGGACGGGGGTGCCGGGGCGCCACGGCTGGCCGGGCCCGCGGTCGGCGGGGGTCGGCACGCGCAGAAGCTTGGCGAGCCGGGGCACCTTGGTGAAGCGGCCGGTGTGGTAGGTGCCGGCGACCGCGCCGGAGCGCGAGCGGCACGGCGAGCCGGGGTCGGCCTTGCAGCGCGGGCAGGGGTGCCGCTCGACGTCGTCGGCGTCGCTCGGGGAAGCCTCGTGAGGGACCGTCATGCCCACGGATGCTGTCACAGACATTTCTCAGAAGTATCCCGAACCCATCTTTGAGTGAGAACGAGTTCTGCGAACCGATCCGGTACTTCGCGATCTCCGTGCGGCTCTTTTTGATCTTGCTCGGGCAAAGGACCGTTTGTGAGAGAGTTCGGCGTCTCGGGGGCGCTTGAGGCGCCGACCTCCGGTCAGGTGTCGCGCACTGCCGTCACTGCCGGTCGAGGACGGCAGCGGCCTGGTCCAGGATGCGCTGCCAGTGCGCCCGCTGCTGTTCGCGCTCTTCAGCGCTCGCCAGGTGCTCTTGGTGGAAGCGGAGCATCGTCCGAGCCCCGTCGGCGGTGGGGGCGAGGGCGACCTGGACCGTGGTGGTGCCGTGGGTGACGCGGATGCGGTCTGCCGGGCGGTATCCGCGCACCTCGCCCGTCACTCCTGCGGCCGTCCGGTAGGGGGCGCCGCGTTCCGGGGTGAGGACCGCGCCGGGGCCGAGCCAGAGGGCGAGCCCTTCGGAGCTGCTGATGAAGTCCCAGACGATGGGCGCGGGGTGGGGCAGCGTGCGGGACACGCCGATCTGCCAGCCGGCGTCTTTGGTGAGTCCAGTGGGCATCGGGGTCATCCTTCCTCGGAGTGGCGGGCGCGCAGCGCCCTTACCTTGTGGCGGTTGCCGCAGTGCTCCATGGAGCACCAGCGGCGGCGGCCGGGGCGTGAGGTGTCGACGTAGACGAGGTGGCAGTCCACGGCGGCGCAGGTGCGGATGCGGTGCACGAAGGGGCCGGTCAGCAACTCGACGGCGTCCCGTGCGACGGTGGCCACCAGGTGGGTGCCGCAGGAGGTTCCGGCCCACTGCCGCTTCCCGGTCGGCGCGATGGCGGGTGTCAGGTCTGGACAGGCGGCTGCCTCGTTGATGGTCTCCAGGTCACCGGGCGGGTGCGGCTCGCCGCGTATGTGGGCGATGACCACCCGAAACAGTGCGTCGCGCAGCCTTCGCGCGTCCGCCACCTCGGCTTCGGAGATCTCCAGCACGGGCGTCGGCGTCAGCCGCGACCGGTCCGCCCAGGCGGCCAGGTCGGCGGGCTCATGCAAGACCTCGTACCGGCGGTAGGGGCCGGGGCCGCCGGTGGTCAGCAGTTCCAGGCACAGCGCGCCGGGGTCGAACCGGTAGGCGACACCGGTATGGGAGTGCAGCGTCAGCCCCTTGGTTGCGGAGAAGTCCATGTAACCAATATAACTGGTTACATGGCATTGAGTTGGAAGTTGGTCATCGACAGCACGAACGCGTCCGTTCTCGCGGACTTCTGGGCTGCGGCCCTGGAGTACGAGGTGGAAGACCCCAGCGCTCTCATCGAGCAGCTACTGGCCGTCGGCCACATCGGCGAGGAGGCGGTCGTCGAACATGGCGGCCGCAAAACCTTCCGCGGCTACGCCGCGATCCGCCACCCCGAGGACCCGTTCGATCAGACCAGCGGCGTCGGCCGCGGCCGGCGGCTGCTCTTCCAGGACGTGCCCGAGGGCAAGGTGGGCAAGAACCGTCTGCACCTCGACGTCCACAGCGAGCCCGGCGGCCTCGGCAAGCTGGTGGCCCGACTGGAAGAGCTGGGGGCAACCCGCGTCCGCGAGGTCGACAAGGGACCTGCCGGGCACTGGTGGATCATGCAGGACCCGGAAGGCAACGAGTTCTGCGCGGCGTAGGTCGGGCCGCGACCGCCCTCGACATCACCGTGCTGCGAGCGCGGTGCGTCGGCTCCGCCGGGCGGCCGCCCGGAAGACCCCGCGCACCCCTCCCGTCCGGGCTACCCCATCTATCACATGGGGTAATGCTCTGGGCTGGAATAGGGGATCACCTCACACTCCGGCAGTTTGCCTGGCACCGTCTCGCGCGAATCACGCCGACAGATCAAGGAGCGGGCGGTGCCCACCAGCTTTCTGAGCGAGGAACAGCGCAGGCGCTTCGGCCACTTCACCGAGGACCCGGACGAGGGACAGCTCGCCGGGTCCTTCCTGCTGGACCAGACCGCACGCCGCAGGGCGATGGCCGCCCGCGGCGCGCGGAACCGGATCGGCTGGGCCGTCCAGCTCGGCACCATCCGCTACCTGGGCACCTTCCTGGAAAATCCTGAGAAGGTCCCCGCCGTGGTGTTCGGTTACGTCGCCGAGCAGCTCGGCCTGGAGCCCGATGACTTCGCCGGGTACGGCACCAGCGAGGCCCGCTGGGACCACCAGGAGCAGATCCGCGAGGGCTACGGGTACACGAAGTTCGAGTTCGACCAGTGGTTCGCGCTCGCTCGCTGGCTGTATCAGCGGGCCTGGATCGGCAACGAACGCCCCACCCTGCTGTTCGACCTCGTCACGAAGCGGCTGGTGGACAAGAAGGTGGTGCTGCCCGGGGTGACCGTGCTGGAACGGCTGGTCTCCGGCACCCGCGAGCGGGCCGAGAAACGGCTGTGGGCCACCCTCGCCGCGGCCCCGTCCGCCGAGCCCGCCGTGGACGTCCGCGCCTGGCGCTGGACCGCCGACCTGTTCCACGACGTCAAGATGCTCAACGAGTACGGCGCGCAGGGCTGGGAGGTCGACAGGGTCGACGCGAAGGGCCTGTTCGTCAGCGCCCGCGACCCCGAGCACCCCCAGCAGTGGGAGTACAGAAGAGAGCTGGTCACGCCCGGCCGCCGCCGGAGTGTGCTCGACCTGCTCGCTCCCGACGGCTGGGAGCCGTGCGGCACGTGGGTGTGCTTTGAGTACTTCAAGCGGCCCAGGGCCGCCAGCCTGGGGCCCGCCGCCGAGCTGACCGCCCCGCCGCGGACTCCGCGGCGCAACGTCTTCCTCAGCCCGAAGTTCTACGCCTTCGTCTCCGCCCTGCTGGTGCTGACGGCGGTGGCCCTGGTGCCGCTGTTGCGGGCCGCCGGAGCGGAGATCGACGGCTCCGACGACAGCCTCGACGCCATCTTGGGCCTGCTCACCGGAGCCGCCGTGGGCGCGCTGGCCATGATGGTCGTGTTGTGGCTGGCCGTTCGACGGCGCGGCAGGAGGCGCTGAGCGCCGAGCGCCATGTCGACGACCCGGCGGGCCAGCAGGCGGGCGGGGTCGAGAACCGGGACGGGGACGCGCGAGCCGTCCAGAGCCAGGACGAGTTCGGTGCACGCGGTGACGACCCGCTCCGCTCCGCGATCGGCGAGGGAACGGGAGAGTTCCTCCAGCGCCCGCCGGTGGGCCGGTTGGGCGCCGCCGCTCTTGACAGCGCCGATGGCCGCCGTGACCTGCCGCTGGCCGGGCTCGTCCGGCTCGATCACCGCCACGCCGCGCCGTCGCAGAGCCTCCGCGTACAGACCGGTGTGCAGGGTGCCCGAGGTGGCCAGCACGCCGGCCGCGCGGACGCCGTCGGCGGCGAGGGCGTCGACCGTGACCTCGATGATGCTCACCAGCTCCAGCCCGGCCTCGTCCGCCAGCCGCGGGACGAAGGCGTGGGCGGTGTTGCAGGGCACGGCGAGCACCTCGCACCCCGCCCGCTTCAGCCCCTCGATGCCGCGCCGCAGGTACGGGGTCGGGTCCTCGCCGCCGCCGAGCAGGCTCAGGGAACGGTCGGGGACGCGGGGGTCGCCCCAGATGACGACGGGTACGTGTCCCTGGTCGCAGGTGGCCGCCGTCTCCTCCACGAGCTTGCCGTAGAAGTCGACGGTGGCTGCCGGGCCCATGCCGCCCAGGACGCCGACCAGCCGGGTCTCGCTCACCGGGCACCGCCGGCGATGCCGTGGCCGGGCAGCGCCGTGCCGGCGCCGGGCGACACGGGACGCCCGCCTGTGGCCACGACGGCCAGGTCCGCGACCGCGTGCGGGCCGGACCCGGGATCGACGGCCCGTCCCCCGGCCGGCACCGGGGCGCAATCGTGGAGCTGGGTCATTGGGAAGCGTCCTCTCCCGTGCGGTGAGCTGGGCGAGCCAGGGGCGGCTACCCGCACAAGGATCGAGGTATAAGGTGAACCCGGTGTTCAGACGCAGCAATGTGACATCGAAGGAGTGATGGTGCAGGATTCCGGCATTGAGCCTCAGCGGCTGCTGTCGGAGACCGACCTCGAACTCATCGACGCCCTCCAGATCAACCCGCGAGCGAGCTGGGTGGACGTCGGGACGGCGACCCGCGCGGATCCGGTGACGGCGGCGCGGCGCTGGCAGCGGCTGAACAGCACGGGTGAGGCATGGACCACCGTCGCCCTGGGGCAGCGCCAGATGCACGCGATGAGCATGGCTTTCCTGGAGATCGACTGCGAGGCCGGGGCGGCGGTCGAGGTCGCCGGCACGCTCGCGGCGGCGGGCCACCTCATCACCGTGCAGCACGTCGCCGCCGGTCACGACCTGTTCGTGATCGCCGTCGCCGCGTCGATGCCGGCGCTGGCGGACTACCTGCTCGCGGATCTGCCGCGGGTGCCCGGCGTGGCGAAGGTGCGCACCCATGTCGCCACGCGCGTCTTCGAGGCCTCGTGCCGCTGGCGGTTGCGGGTGCTGCCGCCGCGATCCGCGGGCGTGCTGGCCAGGCGGCCCGGGCCGGCGGAGTCCACCAGACAGATGGACGAGATCGACCGGCTGCTGTTCAAGGCCCTGCTCGCCGACGGCCGCGCCACCTACTCCGAGCTCGCGGAAGCCGTCGGCAAGTCCGAGCGCACGGTGCAGCGCAGGCTGTCACGCCTGGTCGCGACCGGCGACATCGACTTCCGCTGCGACCTGGCGCGCTCGCACGCGGGCTGGCACTCCTCGGCGGTGCTGTGGCTGCGGATGCCGGACGGCCTGCTGGAGGAGACGGGCCGGGCGCTGCTCGACTGGCCGGAGACGCGGACGTGCGCGGCGCTGGCCGGGGCCCGCAACATGCTCCTCACCGTCGGCCTGCACGGGATCTCCGACCTGCATCCGCTGGTGATGCGCCTTGAGGAGCGGTTTCCGTACGTGAGCATCGCCGACCGGCAGATCGTCCTGAGGCAGTCGAAGCTCTACGGGCGGGTCCTCGACCCCTTCGGCCGCTGCACGGGCGTCGTCCCGGTGGACCCGTGGAGCCTGTCGCCGCGCATCTGACATTCAGCGCGGCGCGGGGATCGCGCCTCCGCCGGCCTCCCAGCACAGGCCGGCCCGCAGCACGTCGGCCTCGCCGCGTCCCACCACCTGCAGGTCTCCGATGGCCAGTGCGGGCAGGCCGAGGGCGGACACGACGGAGGTGATCCGGCCGACCTCGCCGCGGACAGCGGCCTCGTCGCAGCCGGCCCGCGGCGCGGGGCCACCGAGCGTCGGCGTGATCAGGACGTCGACGCCGGACATCTCCGCCGAGAACCCGGCCCGGACGGCCAGGAGTTCCTCCACGGCCCGGCGGTACTCCCGATGACCGATCCCGGCGGCGTCCTCCAGCTTCCGCCGCACGCCCGCGCTGTAGCTCGCGGCGTTCACCGGGTAGGTGGCCTCGTGGGTGCGCCGGGCCTGCGCGCCCACGATCGTCCAGTACGGGGCGAGGATCTCGTACGGCAGGGCGATCTCGCGGACCTCGGCGCCCAGGTCCGCGAACTCCCCGGCCTGCGCGCATCCGTCGGCGACGCCGACGACCAGCCCCGACAGCGAGCGCGGTGGCTCGACGGCCTCCCCGGAGAGCACCCGCCACACGCGCGCGCAGTCGGCGACCGAGGTGGCCATCGGCCCGGCCACGTCGAACATCGGGGCGAGGGGCGCGACCCCCTCGGAGGGAAGGACGCCGGCCCTTGGGCGCAGTCCGACCACGCCGCAGCAGGCCGCCGGGATCCTCACCGAGCCACCGGTGTCGGTGCCGAGGCCGACCCGGGCGATCCCGGCGGCGAGCGCCGCGGCCGTGCCGCCGCTCGACCCGCCGGGAGCCAGGTGCTCGTGGCGCGGGTTGCGCACATCGCCCCAGTGCGGGTTCTCGCTCGTGACGCCCCAGGCGAACTCGTGCTGGTTCGCCTTGCCGACCAGCAGCGCCCCGGCGCGCTCCAGCAGTTCGACGCACGGCGCGGTGGTCAGCGCCTCCTCGCTCCCGTACAGGACGGACCCCCGGGTCGTGCGGAGCCCGGCGACATCGATCATGTCCTTGACCACGAACGTCCAGGCCCACAGCTCGGGCGGGGTGGCGGGCACCGGCCGGTCGCGGCGTGCGAGCCGGTCGATGACCGGCTCGGCACCGGACTCGATGAGGATGTTGTGCCCGCTGTGGAGGCGTATGGCCTCGGCGGACCTGGCGATCGCCGCCTCGTGTTCCACGGTCAAGGACCTCCTAACGCCCGCCCCAGCCGTAGGGGAGCCGGCCGGTGACGACCAGCGCGCCGGGTCCGTCACCGGCCGCGCCCGTAATCCGGCACATGCTGGCAGATCCGCCGTGCCCAGTCGAGTGCGCAGGAGCGGTCAGACCGTCAGCGCGTCCAGTAAGGACTGCAGCCGGGCGGTCTCGCGGTCGGGGTGGACGAGGGTGAAGATGCTGCGGCTGATGTTCAGCCACGGCACGTCGACGACCACGACGTCCGGGCCGTGGCCGCGCAGCGCGAGGTCGGGGACGAGCGCCGCGCCCATCCCCGCCCCGATCATGGCTATGGTGATCTTGAAGTCGTCGGAGTGGCAGGCCACCCGGGGGTGCAGGCCCCAGTGGGCGAACAGGCCTTCGAAGAGGGAGGCGTCGCTGGTCGCCGGGTGGTGCATGATCCACGGCAGGTCGACGAGTTGCTCGGCCCGGTAGGGGGCCAGGTCGGGCCAGCTGCGCGGCAGGACGAGCTTGTAGCGGTCCTCGGCGATCCAGCGCCGGCCCAGCGCCGACGGCCATGACAGGCCGGAGTTCCCCACCTGGTAGATGATCGCCGCGTCCATCTCACCGCCGGCGCCCAGGCGCGGGATGAGCTGGGAGGACTCGGCGACGGAGACCCTGATGCCGGCGCGCTCCTCGGGCTCCATCCGCCGCAGGACTCCGGTCAGCACGTCGACGAAGCTGGGGAAGATGCCCAGGCGGATCTGCCGCTCGCTGTTCCTGTGTACGGCCTGGACGGTGGCGACCATGCGCTCGATGTCGATGAGCACGGTCTCCGCCTGCCTGGCCAGCACCTCGGCGGCGCTGGTGGGCAGCACGCTGTGGGCGGCGCGGGCGAACAGTTTCACGCCGATCTCCCGCTCCAGCGCGGCCATCTGCTGGGAGACGGCCGATGAGGTGTAACCGAGCCGGTTGGCGGCGGCGGCGAAGGACCCCAGCTGAACGACTTCACGGAGAGTGCGCAGGTGTTCCGGTTTCAGCATTAGAGTTCCTTGCTCTCAGGCTTGCTAAATGTCGTGTTTATAGCGCTTCCGTCTTCTTTCCGCCACTCCTACAGTGATGGCCACCGTCAATCGAGCCCTAGAGAGTCACATGAGCATCCGCGTGTACCGCAACGCCGCCATCCGCACAGGAGACAGCGGCAACCCGTTGGCCCGGGCCATGGCCGTGGACGGCGAGCGGCTGCTGGCCGTCGGCGGAGAGGCGGAGGTACGCGAGGCCGCGGGCCGGGGAGCGGAGCTGATCGACCTGGAGGGCGCCGCGGTGCTCCCCGGGCTCTACGACGCCCACATCCACACCGCGCAGTATGCCCAGAGCCTGGACGCGGTGGACCTGCGCGACGTGCGCTCCCTGGACGACGCGCTGACCAGGGTGGCCGCGCACGCTGCGCGGCTGCGACCGGGCGCCTGGCTGTTCGGCGGCCGGTGGAACAGCAACACCTGGGATCCGCCGGCGCAGCCGGACAGGTACGCGCTGGACTCGGTCTGCCCCGAACTGCCGGTCGCGCTGCCCAGCGTCGACGGCCACACGGTGTGGGCCAACTCCGCCGCCCTGCGGCTGGCCGGCATCGACGCCACCACCCCCGACCCGGTGGGCGGCGAGATCGTCAGGGACGCGAGCGGGGAGCCCACCGGCATCCTGCGCGAGTCGGCCTCCTACCCGCTGCGCAACCTCATGGTCTCCGCCGACCTGCGCGACCAGCTCCGCGCCGGGCAGGAGGAGCTGCTCGCACTCGGTCTGACCAGCGTGCACGACATCGACGGCGAGGACTGCCGGGCCGCCTACCTGGAGCTGCGCGAGGCCGGTGAGCTGAAGCTGCGCGTGCACAAGGCGATCCCGATGATCCACCTGGAGGCGGCCATCGCCGAGGGGCGCCGCACCGGGCAGGGCGACGACTGGTTCCGCACCGGGCCCGTGAAGATCTTCAGCGATGGGGCGCTGGGCTCGCACACCTGCCACATGGGCGAGTCCTTCGCCGGCGAGCAGGGCAACGTGGGCATCGCGGTCACGCCGTACGAGGACCTGGTCAAGCTGTTCGGCACGGCCGCCGGGGCCGGCATCGCGGTGGCCACGCACGCCATCGGGGACCAGGCCAACCACCTGGTCATCGACGCCTACGAGGCCCTCAGCCGTACGGCGGGGCTGCGGCACCGCATCGAGCACGCCCAGCACCTGCGGACCGGCGACCTGACCAGGATGGCCAGGCTGGGCATCGCCGCCTCGATGCAGCCCGTGCACTGCACCAGCGACATCGACCTGGTCGACTCCCTGCTGGCCGGGCACGAGCTGGCCTCCTACGCCTGGCGCGGGATGCTGAACGTCGGCGTCGCGCTGGCCTTCGGCTCCGACGCCCCGGTCGAGCACCCCAACCCCTTCGCCGCGCTGTACGCCGCGGTGACCCGTACCCGCACCGACGGCACGCCCGCCGGTGGCTGGCAGCCCGAGCAGCGACTGAGCATGGGCGAGGCCCTCACCGCCCACACCCTCGGCGCGGCCTACGCCGCGGGCGAGGAGGACCGCAAGGGTGTCCTCGCCCCCGGCAAGCTCGCCGACTTCATCGCGGTGGACACCGACCCCTTCGTGGAGTCGCCAGACGCGGTGCTGCGTACCAAGGTCATGACCACTGTCGTCGGCGGCGAAGTCCGCTGGCAGCACTCCTGAAGGAGCACCCCCGTTGAACACCCGGATTCTCACCACGCTCGCCGCCGGCGCACTGCTGGCCGCCACCACGGCCTGCGGCGCCCAGTCCCTGGACGGCGGAACGTCCGGCGCGGCGGCCACGGCGCCGGACGTCGTCCTCGACCCGGCTCCCACCGATGAGAAGGCGGCCGACGTCATCAACGCCATCACCCCCGACAAGGACCTCGCCGCCAAGGCGCCGGCGAGCGTGAAGTCCGGCGGCCTGAAGGTCGTCTCCTCCATGGGCTACCCGCCGATGGAGCTGTTCGCCAGCGACGGCAAGACCCCGATCGGTTTCGACCCCGCCCTGGCCAGGGCCATCGCCAGGAAGCTCGGCGTCAAGGTGACCATCACCGACGAGGAGTTCAACTCGCAGATCCCCGGCGTGCTCACCGGCCGCTACGACTTCGTCATCTCCTCGATGACCGACAACCCGGAGCGGCAGGGCCAGGTCACCTTCGTCGACTACGTGCAGGCGGGCTCGGGGATGCTGGTCAAGGCCGGCAACCCGGCCGGCGTCACCGGGCCGAAGGACCTGTGCGGCAAGACGGTCTCCGTCGTCGACAACGGCTCCTCGATGGAGCTGGCCGAGAGCTACGACGCCGACTGCAAGAAGGACGGCAAGACCGCGGTGAACATCCTGAAGTTCCCCGGCGACACGGAGGCCATGCTCCAGGTGAGCAACGGTCGCGCGCAGGCCATCGTCACCGACTACGTGGTGGCCGCCTACAAGTCCGCGGATCCCAAGCTCGCCATGGAGGCGATCGCCCTCGAAGGCACCGAGAGCCCGTGGGGCATCGGGATGAAGCCGGCCAACAAGGAGCTCATCGAGTCCGTCAGGGGCGCGCTGGACGCGCTCATCCAGAGCGGGGAGTACGGCAAGCTGCTCGCGGCGTGGAACCTCGACAAGCTGGCCGTCCAGTCCGCTGTGATCAACGGCGGTAAGTGACCGTGCGGACCGAACCGATCACCGACGCGTCGGGCAGGTCGATCCCCGTCGCGCGGACCTGGCACTGGGGCCGCTGGCTGGCCGCGGCGGTCGCGCTGGCGGTCGCGGCCCAGCTGGCCTACCTCATCGTGGCCAACCCGAACCTGGACTGGGGCAAGGTCGCCGAGTACGTGTTCCACGAGCGGATCCTGAGCGGGGTCTGGGTCACCATCGAGATCTCGGTCCTGGCCACGGCCCTCGGGCTGGTCCTGGGCGTGCTGGTCGCGATCATGCGGCTGGCGCACAACCCGGTGCTGAGCGGGCTGGCCACGTTCTACATCTGGTTCTTCCGTGGCACGCCGGTGCTCGTGCAGCTCATCTTCTGGTACAACTTGGCGTTCCTGTTCCCCGAGCTGGTGCTCAAGATCCCGTTCACCATGATCGGCGTCAAGTGGGACACCAACCAGGTGATGACCGGCTTCACCTCGGCCATGCTGGGGCTGGGGCTGAACCTGGCGGCCTACTTCGCCGAGACCGTGCGCGCCGGGATCCAGGCCGTCGACAACGGCCAGACCGAGGCGGCGTACGCGCTGGGCATGACCCCGGCCAAGCGGATGCGGGTCATCGTGCTGCCCCAGGCGCTGCGCATCATCATCCCGCCCACCGGCAACGAGTTCATCTCCATGCTGAAGACCACCTCGCTGGTCTACGTGGTCGCCGGGCACGACCTGATGACCAACGCCAGCCAGATCTACAAGGCGAACAACCGGATCATGGAGCTGCTGATCGTGGCGAGCCTTTGGTACATGCTCATGACCGCCGTGGCGACCTTCCTGCAGGGCAGACTGGAGCGCCGCTTCGGCTCCGAGGCCGTACGGCTGGTGCGCGGCGGCGGCCTGGCCGCCAGGATCCTGCCGAAGGCGGCCGCATGAACGCGCCGGACAAGCAGCCGGACAAGCAGGTCGTGCGAGCCTCGGGCGTCCGGATGAGCTACGGCGAGGTGCAGGTGCTCAACGGCGTGGACCTCACCGTCGCCGCCGGCGAGGTGAGCTGCGTCATCGGCCCGTCGGGCTCGGGCAAGTCCACGTTCCTGCGGTGCATCAACGGGCTGGAGCCGGTGCTCGGCGGCAGCCTGCGGGTGCTCGGCCAGGAGGTCGGCCACACCCTGCGCGGCGACAGGTACCACCCCTGGACGCCCAAGGAGTTCGCCGCCTTCCGCCGGAACATCGGCATGGTGTTCCAGCGCTTCAACCTGTTCGCCCACCACAGCGCGCTGGAGAACGTCGCCTGCGGTCCCGTCCACGTCCTGGGCACCCCCGCGGACCGGGCACGGGTGCTGGCCATGGAGCACCTGGAGCGGGTGGGCCTGGCCGACCACGCGCACAAGCGGCCCCACCAGCTCTCCGGCGGCCAGCAGCAGCGGGTGGCCATCGCCAGGGCACTGGCGATGAACCCGGCGCTGATGCTGTTCGACGAGCCCACCTCCGCCCTGGACCCGGAGCTGGTCGACGAGGTTCTGGAGGTCATGAAGGGCCTGGCCGCCGAGGGGATGACGATGGTCGTGGTGACCCACGAGATCGCCTTCGCCAGGGAGGTCGGCGACTGGCTGACCTTCTTCGCCGACGGCGTGGTCGTCGAGCGGGGCCGGCCCCGCGAACTCCTGGCCAACCCGGGTCACGAGCGGACCAGGGCCTTCCTGTCCAGCGTGCTCCACCCGAAGGAGCGCCAGGAGCACCAGTAGTGCTCTGCCAGGTGGCCGGGGCGGCCGTCGACGCCGTGCATCAGCAGTTCGCCCGCCGGCTGGAGCGGCGGGCGGCAGCACCGCCCAGCAGACCCAGACCCATCCCAGCCAGCGAAAGCGGTTCAGGAGCAGTCGGCGGCTGAGCTCCTTTTCCTCTCTCATCCGGTCAGTCCCAGCCGGGCGTCGGCCGGCGCGGATCGCGGAGCGGTGAGGTCGCAGGCCACGCCACGAGAAGACGCTCCGTCTTCAAGATCGTTCCTTAGAGCCTGCTGACGAAGGCTTAAGTGCTCGCGGGCATGGGTCCGTAGAGGGCTGGTCCGATCTTGTTGATGTAGCCTTGGTGGGACCATTGGGACAGTTGGACGCGGAAGCTGTTGATGTTCTCGATGCCGAGGATGGCGGCCAGCTCTGCCCCTTTCCAGGCCCTCCAGGGCTGGGCGGCCAGGAGTTCTAGACGAGTAAGTCCGATGTGATCAGTGGTCGTAGGCGATCAGCGAGCGGGTGACCGGGGCTCCGGTCTTGTTGTTGTGCCAGATCGCCGCGGCCATCGCGAGGATGCGCTGGGCGACGCGTACGGCGACGCCCTCGAAGGTCCGTCCGCCGTGTTGTTCCAGGTCGAGTTGCCCTTTGAGGGTGTCGTCGACCGACTCGATGAGCCGGCGGACCTTCTTGAGCATCGGTTCGCCGTAGCGGGCCTTCTCGCGTTTGCGTGAGGGACGCAGCAGTTCGATGCCCTGCTCGGCGAGGTCGGTTTCGAACGGCTTGGAGGCGAAACCCTTGTCGGAGATGAGCACGATGCCCTCGCGTGCGGCGACCAGGCCTGCGTCGACCTCCAGCATCGCGGCCAGCACCTCGCGCTCGCCGATCTTCGGGTTGGCAAGCGCCCACATGATGGGCATCCCCGCCGGCGTACAGACCAGGTACAACCGCAGGCCCCGGAAGAACCGCGAGTGCGAGGCGCAGTAGCCGTACCCGGCCCAGCCGGCCAGGTTCGAACGCTGCACGGTCGGACGTGACATCCCGCACGGCACCGGCGTGGAATCGGTGATCCAGTGGTTGTCGAACCAGAAGTCGCTGTCGGTGGCCAGTTCCCGGATTATCCGCTTGACCAGTGGCAACGCCGCGCGCAGGCGTTTGTTGTAGCCCGACTGCTGGGGCAGGTACGGGAACATGCCGGACAGGTGCGTGCGGGCGAAGCGCAGCCGGCGGGCCTCGGAGTGGTGGCCGAGCAGGGCCTGGGCCACCGCGAGGCAGATGAGTTCGGAGTCGCTGAGCAGCGGCGGTCTGCCCATCCACCGGGTTCCTCCGATCTCGTCGTCGATCTTCACATATAGTGCGGTCAGGAGGGTGTTCAGGTCTTGCGTCACAACATGATCTTGGACGCCCTCTCTTCATGCCCGCTCACCGGCCCCCAGACATCGGACTTACTCGTCTAGCGGTCACGCGTCGCCGAGCCGCACCCGCCGGCCGTACCCGGCCAGGAGCAGGTCGTTGTGGACGTCGCCGCCTGGGGTATTGGCCGACCTGAATACGGGCGGCGATACGCTCGCAGCGACGTACCGGCCGGCCACCTCGGCGACCAGGAGCTGGGCGATCAGGACGCCGGTGAGGTTGGAGACCGGGCAGACGGCGTCCCCGCCGGGTAGCTCCACGGTCGCGTCACCGTACGGCGCGCCATTGTCGATGACCACGTGGGCCAGGTCGGCAAGCCTCTCTCGCCCGGTGATCCGGCTCGTGTGCGCGCGGGAGGTGATGGCGATCACGGCATGCCCGCGGCCGGCGGCGAGGCGGGCCATCTCGACGACCGAGGCATTGCCGCCCGAGTTCGAGATGATCACGAAGACGTCCTCTGGCCGGATGTCGGCCAGCTCCCAGATCCGCTCCGCCAGCCCGGGCTCGCGCTCGATCTTCGGGTCGAGGATGGCCACGGGGGCGACGTCGCCGTAGTAGACGACGTCGCGGATGCCGAGCTGATTGGCGGGGACCAGCCCGCCGGCCCGGCCCACCAGCTCCAGGGCGACCGACCTGGAGTGTCCGGTGCCGAACGCCTGGAGCACCCCGCCTGCTCGTAGCGAGCGGAAGACCGTCTCCCCGGCATGCGCGATCGCCTCGTGCTCCCTGGTGAGCAGCCGGTCGACCGCCGCCCGCGCGACCTCCGCATACGCCGTCTGGCCGATCATGGGTCCTCCGGGGTGTCGAGGTCGTGCAGCAGGTCTGCGACGGTCGTGGCGAGGTACTCGGCGCTGCCGGACGCGACCCGGCCGGCCAGCACCTCGTACTCCTGGCCGGCGTAGGCGTCGGCTGTCGGTAGGTAGCCTGGATAGCCGTTGACGTATCCCAGCACGAACGTCGGGTCCGGCCGCGTCCGGCGGACGGCCTCGCCCGTGGCGACGAAGGGCTCACCCGGCAGAGCGGCCAGCGCGAGCCTGCCAAGGCGCACGGCGCTCACCTCGGTGGTGATGGGCGCGGGCTTCGGCGGCTTTTCGGCCGGTGGGTGGGCGGTGCCCGTCTCGGCGGTGCCGGGTACGAGCTCCGGGGTCGCTTCGGTGAGGAGGCGGGCGCCATCCAGGCGGCTCAGGGCCATGCGCGTGGCGATCGCGTCGCCGGTGGCGAGGGACTGCTCGTGGGCGGCGCGCAGCATGGCGAGGAGGGCTTGTGGGTCGGCGACCGAGGAGCCGCGGGCCAGGGAGCACCGCCTTGACGCCCAGCCGATCGCGGAGCCGGGGGTCCAGGCCTCGGCGGCGGGGGCGGTGTCGACGAGTTCGGCGCACCGATCGGCGACGAGGCCGCCGAGCCGGTCGAGTTCGGCGGCGTCCTGGCCATGGCGGGTGTGGCGGGTGCTGATGTCGCCGGCCGTACCGGTCGCGACCAGGACCCAGACGTCCGGCCCCAGCCGTGCCCGCACGGCCCCGCGCACCGCGCCGGCGAGGTCGGCGCTCACCAGGAGATTGCCGGGGGGCAGCACCGTGGGGTGAACGGGGAGCACGACCAGGACGCCCGCCAGGCGGCCCGCTGGATCCCGGACGGCCAGAACGTCCAGCGGCACCAGGGGCTCGGCCGACGGCGTGCTGCGGGCGGCGCCCACGTCGTGTAGCCCGCCCTGGTGAGCCGAGCCCCCCGCGAGCTGTTCGGCGACGACCGCGCGCGCGAGGGCGGTGCGGGTGGCTTCGACGATCCGGTCGCGCCAGGGCTGCGGCGTCGGCCCGCCGCCGGGCACGCATCCGGTCTCCGGGCCCGCGTGGGTGTGCGTCGCGGCCAGCCACAGCTCGCAGGTCGCTGAGACCGTCTGCCTGGCCTGCCGGCAGAGGTCGTCGTTGACACAGATCACATCCGCGACCGCCAGCGCGAAGCGCCGCCGCCCGTCGAACCAGGTGATCACGCCCACCTGCAGCGGGTCGAGCTCGCCGGCCGAGTCACCGGGCCGGTCGAGGTAGCCGCCCATCGGCGTGCCGGGAGGGACGGGCAGGCGGGCCGCCCCATGCCCGACTCTCATCGCTCCACCGTCCGGATGAGCGTCCGGTAGTGGCCGAGCTCGGTGGTGGCGGCAAGGAAGGCGGCGCCCGCGAGGCCGTCGCCCGCCGGGGCCGCCGGCAGTGCCCGGGGCAGGCGGGCCATCAGCTCGGCTTGGAAGGCCGCTCGCAGGGCCGGTGCGCGGAGCAGGCGGCCGGTCCAGGAGACGGGCACCGGCTCATCGTCGGGAAGGCAGCGGGCGGCGGCGGCGACGCTTATCGCGAGCTCGCGGCCGGCCTCCTCGACGATCGCCCGCGCGGTCGCGTCCTCGGCGGCCAGGTCGAGCACGTGGACGGCGAAGCCCGCGACCTGGGCGACGGCATCGGCGGATAGGTAGAGCCGCCGGGGCGTGGTTCCCAGATCGCCGAACACCTGCCGGGCGCGGTCGGTGAGCGGGCCCGGGGTTGCGCGGCCGTCGAATCCCCGGTAGGCGGCGTCGAGGCCGCGCCGGCCGATCCAGAAGCCGCTGCCCGCGTCGCCGTACAGGTATCCCCAGCCGTCCACCTGCCGGGTGCGGCCGTCCGGGGCCACCCCCAGGGCGATCGCACCGGTGCCTGCGGCGAGGACGACGCCGGGGCGCCCGGTGAAGGCGCCGGCGTGCGCGGTGACGACGTCGCTGGTGAGCAGGACGCGCCGGGTGCCGATCCCGGCGAACAGGCGCCCGGCCAGCTCCCGGTCGGCGGCGGGCCCGCCCAGCAGCGTGGTGAGCCCGAGGCAGATCGCGCCGACCCGGACGTCCGACGCCGCCGGCGGGACCGAGGCGTCCGCCGGAGCCAGGGTCCGCCAGGCCGCCAGCACCTTCCGCGCGACGCCGTCGACCGTGGATCCGCTCGCGTAGGCCAGGCCCGGCTCCTCGCGGGTCAGGAGCACCCGCCCGCCGGACGCGAGCCCGAGCCGCAGCCCGCTCTGTCCACCGTCGACCGCCAGTTCCATGTGCAACAGCCTAATTTCGGTGGGGGCCTTAATCAATATATTGCGCGATAATGTAAGCGTCTCTGATTTATGGTCGCGCCCGATATGTCTGGCGTCGATATTCGGTTGGTGAGCAGCCGACGTGTCGCCGGAACACGCTCCGCAGGGCCTTCGCGCTCAAGTAGCCCGACTCGGCGGCGACCACGTCGACCGGCAGGGCGGAGGTGCTGAGCAGGGTCCGCGCGTGGCGCAGGCGCAGTCCGGTGAGGTGGCGCAGGAACGTGGTCCTGCGCTCCTCCGCGAACAGGTGTGAGATGTAGAAGGGGCTGGCGGAGATCGCCTCGGCGACCGTGGAGAGCCTGAGCCGGGGATCGGTGTAGTGCGCGGTCAGGTAGCTCTCGGCCATCGTGAGGATGTCCTTCGCGCTGTCGCTCCGCACCAGCCGCCTGATGGTCTCCTCCAGCCAGATGTGCAGATAGGAGCGCTCGTGGATCTCGGTTACGGTGATCAGCTTCTCGATCGGCAGGCGGGCGCAGGCGTCCAGCCAGTCCGTGGAGCCGCCGGTGAGCCGGGAGCCGTTGACCACGTCGACGACGAACAGCAGCTCGCCCATGAGCCAGTTGTGCAGGGTCTTCGGGTCCAGGTCGCGTTCCTGCAGGCACCGGTCCACCCAGCTGGAGAGCAGCCCGGCCGCGCCGCCGGCGTCGCCGGCCTGGATCCGGCGGGCCAGCTCTGGCTCGATCCGCACCGGAGGCGGCGAGCCCGGCCGGTCCGGTGTGGGCGAGGTGATCACTCGGTCCCCGCCGAGCAGGAGCTTGTAGGAGTTCGTCCATCGGGCGTCCTGTTCGGCCGCCGCGACCCCGCCCGGCCCGTTGCGCGGAGTGCCCAGGCTGACGGTCGCGGTGAGCTCGGTCTCACGCACGATGCGGGTGCGCAGCTCCTCTGCCAGTCCGCCCGCGTCGGTCATGAGCGCGTGGGGGTCGTCGCCGGTCAGAAGCACGAGCCACTCGTCAGGAGGCATCGAACGGCAGCTCGCCGCCGGCCGGCCGTACGTCACCGCCTGAACCGCCCGCTCGGCCCGGTCGAGCTGGCGGCGGGCCCACGGCTGCCCGCGCGACCGCCGCGAGGCGACGAAGTCATCGATGTCGACCAGCGCGGCGACCACGAAGGGCGCGTTCATGCGCCGAATAATACTATTTAGGCGGTCCTAAATGTAACCCTGTTGACCAGCGTTCCGACGCCGGCCACCGTGGCCCGCATGACGTCGCCCTCCTGGAGCGGGGCGATCCCGGCGATGGTGCCGGTCGCGATGAGGTCACCGGGCTCCAGTGTCATCCCGTCCGACAGGTCGGCGATCAGCTGGGGGATCCCGAACACCATCTGCTTGGTGTTCGCCCGCTGCCGCACCTGGCCGTCCACCTCCAGGCGGAGCTCGAGCGCCTGGGGATCGGGCACCTCGTCCATAGTGGCGAGATACGGCCCTGTGGGGGCGAAGGTGTCGAACCCCTTGGCCTGGTCCCACGGCACGTTGCGGTCGATGTTCGCCAGCTGCAGGTCGCGGGCCGTCATGTCGTTGATCACCGTGTAGCCGGCCACGGCCTCCTGCCAGCGCTCGGCCGGCAGGTCGCGGGTCGTCGATCCGATGACGACGGCCAGCTCGACCTCGTGCTCCAGGTGCTTCGTACGCGCCGGGGCCTCGACGGGGCGGTTGTGGCCGGTCAGCGCCGACGGCGGCTTGAAGAACAGCACCGGCACGGGTGGCACCTCCAGCCCGCTCTCTTCGGCGTGCTCCAGGTAGTTGAGCGCCAGGCAGCAGATCTTGGTGCAGGTGGCCACCGGCGGCTCGAAGAACACCGACGACTCCTCGAGCAGCGCCGGAGCGGTGGTCCAGAGCCGGTCCACCTCCTCGGTGAGCCGCTCGAGCCCGTACGTGTTCAGCAGGGCCACCGGATCGGCGGGCCCGTCGAGGCCGGACAGGCTGAGAAGCTCGCCGCCCTCGCGCCAGGCCACTACTTCGACTTGGTCGGCGGGGATCCGCCGGATACGCCCGAGATACACGGCATTCCTTCCTGAGGGTTGTGCCTCAGCTCACCAGCTCGGCCTGGGCCTCACAAGAACCCATCCTTGCGATGACGACCTCTCCCTTGCGCTCTTCCTTGTCCGCGGTGGGCGGTGCGTCCTTTGATGGTCGTCATGACCCGCAATCTGGACGTCAGCCGCGACCTCTACTCCACCGCGCAGCAGTACCTGGCTGGAGGGGTCTCCAGCGACGCTCGCCGCACCACCGGCGTCCCGCTCTACGTGGACCGCGCGCAGGGCGCGCACCTCTGGGACGTGGACGGCAACGCCTACATCGACTACATCCTGGGCCAGGGCCCCGCGCTGCTGGGCCACTGCCCGCCCGAGGTGGTCGAGGCCATCTCGGCCCAGGCCGCGCGCGGCCTGGTCTACTCGGCCCAGCACGCCGCGGAGGTGCGGGTGGCCGAGCGGCTGTGCGCGATGGTGCCCTCGGCCGAACGGGTCCGCTTCAACACCGTCGGCTCCGAGGCGGTCCACGCCGCCCTCCGGCTCGCGCGTGGCTTCACCGGCCGCTCCAAGATCCTCAAGTTCGAGGGCCACTACCACGGCTGGCTGGACCCCGTCCTCTACAGCGTGCACCCCGCCCTGGAGCTGGCCGGCCCGGCCGACGCGCCCGTCGCGGTCCCCGGTACGGCGGGGCAGCAGCAGGGCCATGCCGAGGACCTCATCCTCTGCCCGTGGAACGATCTCGAGGCCCTGACCCGCCTGATGGACCGGCACGGTGCCGAGATCGCCGCAGTGATCACCGAGCCGGTGCTCTGCAACACCGGGGCGATCCTGCCGGACCCCGGCTACCTCGAAGCCGTACGGAAGCTCTGCGACCAGCACGGCAGCCTGCTCGTCTTCGACGAGATCATCACCGGCTTCCGGCTCGCGCCCGGCGGCGCGCAGGAGTACCTCGGGATCGCCCCGGACCTGTCGGTGTTCGGCAAGGCCATGGCCGGCGGCATGCAGGTTTCGGCCCTGGTCGGCAAGGCGTCCGTCATGGACCACATCTCGACGGGGAAGGTCGCCCACGCGGGCACGTTCAACTCCCAGCCCGTCGGCATCGCGGCGGCCGAGGCGACGCTGCGCATCCTCGACGAGCAGCGGGACGAGGTCTACGGCACGCTGTTCGCCCGGGGCGCGGCGCTGATGGAGGGCATCAGGGACGCGGCCGCCAAGGCGGGTGTGCCGCTGCTCGTGGACGGTCCCGGGCCGGTGTTCCAGACCTACTTCACAGACGCCGAGTCCGTGCGTGACTATCGCGGGTTCGCCGCGACCGACCGGGCGATGATGGCCCGGCTGCACACGGAGCTACTCGACCGCGGAGTCAACATGGTGCCACGTGGCCTGTGGTTCCTGTCCACCGCGCACACCGAGGCGGACATCGCCGCCACCGTCGACGCCTTCGCCGGGGCGCTCCGCGCTCTCTGATCGCTGGGCGATGTACCGCGCGCTCCGGGTGGCGCTCGGACGGCAGCGCAGCGCTGCAGGCCGAGATCGGTGCCGGGCCCGCCGTCGAGCAGGCCGTCCAGGCCGATGGATGGGGCACGATCGAGACCTACACCGTCAAGTACGGACACGGCGACCGCACCGGCATCGTGATCGGTCGGCTGGAGGCCGACGGCCGCCGCTTTCTGGCGATGACCGCCGAGCGCGTCCAGCAGGGCGCTGTCGACGACGGTGGCGAGGGCGCCGGAGTCGAACCGCCGCTGGAAGACGCTGGCCGCGTACGGCCCGCCGTCCCGCTCGGCGAGGGCGATATCGAGCGCCTTGAGGACGACTGCGACCGGGGCACCGGATAGCGTTTCCCCTTATCCATGGATCACCGACATCGGAGCCCCCTATGCCCCTGTTCGATCTGCCGCTTGAGCGACTGCGCGAGTACCGTCCCGAGCGAGACGAGCCCGCCGATTTCGACGACTTCTGGGCGCGGACCCTCGCCGAGGCCGCCGCGCTCGACCTGGCCCCCGTCTTCACGCCGTACGAGATCCCGCTGCCGGCGGTGGAGGTCTTCGACGTCTCCTTCGCCGGCTGGGACGGTCACCGGATCAACGGCTGGTTCGTGGTCCCGAAGGCGGACGGGCCGGTGCCGTGTGTGGTGCAGTACATCGGCTACAGCGGTGGGCGGGGCTTCCCGCACGACCACCTGGCCTGGCCCGCCGCGGGCTACGCGGTCCTGGTGGTCGACACCCGGGGCCAGGGCGGCGCGAACATCAACGCGCCCGGAGCCACGGCCGACCCGCACGGCGGCGGCTCGCCGCAGGCGCCCGGCATGATGACCCGGGGCATCCTGGCCCCCGAGGACTACTACTACCGGCGCGTGTTCACCGACGCGGTCCGGGCCGTCGACGTGGCGGCGGCGCACCCGGCGGTGGACGGCGGACGGATCGTGGTGTCCGGCGGCAGCCAGGGCGGCGGCATCGCCCAGGCGGTCGCCGCACTGCGCGGGGAGGTCCGGGCGGCGCTGGTCGACGTGCCGTTCCTGACCCACTTCCGGCGGGCCGTGGAGATCACCGGTCGGGACCCGTACCAGGAGATCGTCCGTTTCCTGGCGACCCAGCGGGGCAGCGCCGACCAGGTGTTCCGCACCCTGTCGTACTTCGACGGGCTCAACTTCGCCGCCCGCGGCCGGGTGCCGGCTCTGTACTCGGTGGCGCTGATGGACGACGTGTGCCCGCCGTCCACGGTGTTCGCCGCTTACAACCACTGGCAGGGCCCCAAGGAGATCGCCGTCTGGCCGTGGAACAACCACGAGGGCGGCGGCGGCTTCCAGAAGGAGGAGCAGTTCCGCTACCTGCACAAACTCCTGTCGGACAGGTAGCGGATCCGTGTCTTTCGCGGGCGACTGCAGGACGACGTTCCCGGGGCCGCCCGCTCCGCCGCGTACCCCTCCCCGGTCCTGAACCGCTGCCCCTGCACCGCGCCGTCCGCGATCCTCGCCGCGATCGTGCTCCGCGTCGTGGCCGCGGCCCTCGCGCTCGGTTCCGTCGCGAAGATCTTCGCCGACCGGTCGCCCCGCTACGACCTCATTCTCGACATCGCGGGCAACCGCCCGCTGTCTCGCCTGCGACGGGCCCTCACTCCCCGCGGGACCCTCGTCATCATGGGCGGCGAGGGAGGCGGGCGCTGACTGGGCGGCGTTGACCGTCGGCTCCGGGCGCCTCCGGGCCAAAAGGCGGGCCCGACCTCTGACTTGAGATCAGACCCGTCCTGTGAGGGTTGGCTATCCGGAATCGAGTTACCTGGGTAACTGGACAGCCCCTTTTCATCCGGTCCCTCGGCGGGTAGGCGGGCGAGTCGGGAGGTGGGCGCGGCGGGTGAGTAGTGCCGCGTCGGCGATGCTGGTGTCGGCGAGGGTGATGACACGGGCGTGTGGGTGGGCGGCTTGGGCGATCCGGGCGAGGACGTGTCCGGGGGGTGTTTGGATGAACAGGGTTGTGCCGAGTTCGCCGAGCAGGGCGGTGCCGTCGCGCCATTTCACCGTGGTGGCGATGCTGCGGGCGAGATCGTTGAGGACGGCGTCGGTGTCGTGGAGGAGGCGACCTGTGGCGTCGCCGAGGTAGGGGACGGTGAGATGGCGCTGGGGGATCTTGGCGAGGTGGTCTGCCATGGCGTCGGCGACGCGGTCGAGCAGCGGGCAGTGTGAGGGGACGCTGATGTCCAGGTGCTGTACGCGCCGGGCGCCGGCCTGGGCGGCTGTCGCGGCGAGGCGTTCCAGGGCGCGGGTGCTGCCGGCGACCACAATCTGCTGGTCGGTGTCGATAACGGCCACGTAGGCCGGGTCGTCGTCGGTGGTGATTGACTCGACCACGCGCCGGACCTGGGGAACGGTCAGCCCGAGGACAGCGGCCATGCCGTATCCGGAGGGGTATGCGTCACGCATCAGTTCGCCGCGGTGGTGCACGGCCGCGAGAGCTTCGGCGAAGGTCAGGGTCCCGGCGGCGACGGCGGCGGGGAATGCTCCGGAGGAGTGCCCGGCCACGGCATCGGGAGTGGCGCCTTCGTCGGCGAGGGCGCGGGTCGCGGCGACTCCGGCGATGCAGAGCGCGACTTGTGCGGTGACGGTGGATTTCAACGCCTCT
The DNA here is from genome assembly GCF_014203795.1 of Streptosporangium album. Taxonomy (NCBI): domain Bacteria; kingdom Bacillati; phylum Actinomycetota; class Actinomycetes; order Streptosporangiales; family Streptosporangiaceae; genus Streptosporangium; species Streptosporangium album. The sequence goes on from NZ_JACHJU010000002.1 coordinate 1,153,787, forward strand.
GCAGTGTCCTGCTGAGACGAGCCGGGCAGGATCTGCTCCGCTTCGGTGAGGGTCGCGGTGACGGCTGGGTGGTCGGGCAGGCCATGGAGCATCCCGGGTCGCTGGGTGCCTTGGCCGGGGTACAAGAATGCGACCCTCATGCGGGGGCCCACGGGTCGTTCACCAGTTCCGGGCCGTGGTCGGTGCGGGCCATGACAGGACCGTCGGGGCGGGCCCATTCGGTGAGACCGACCCCACCGGAGGGAGTCTCCAGTTGGCAGTCGACTGTGCTGGGGAGAGTGGCGAAGGCGGTTACCAGCCGCGCGGCCCGGGCCCGCTCCAGTCTGCGCGGTGTCCGTATCAGCAGGTCCAGGTCGCTTCCAGGGTGGGTGGTCGGCTGCCCGGTAGCCAGTTCGAAGCCGACACTGCCGATCGGGCCCCACGCGGTATCGCCTTCCAACTCGGTCGCCAGCCGCAGGGCGATGGCGGAGAGGGCGGTGGCGAGCCGGGGGAGGCGGGGCCGCCGTTCTTTCAATTCTTCGGGTGGCACGGAGCGGGTGACCGTGTCGGTGGGAACGAGGGCGGCATGGCGCTGCCATCGCTCGGGTCCGCGTACACCTACCGGGATGAAGCCGGCTGGGTGCGATGCCCGCCGTACGACGCCCCAGGGGCAGGCGGCAAGCGACGCGGAGGCCCAGTCCGGGAGCGTGTCTTCGAGCGCGGCAGCCCCGGTGAGCCACAGCAGATCGTGTGGGCGCACGGTTACTGCCATTGGGCGGCAAGCGCTTCGTGGATGCGGCGGGAGGCGGCCCGGGTTTGCTGAGCTCCGGGCGAGGTGAGGCGGTTGCTCAGGTCGCGGGGGCCGCGGCGGGCCCGTTCGATGGCGGCGGTGAGCGCGCCTTTTGTCCTCTGAACGTCCCCGTCGGTCGGGTCGTTGGCGTTCTCGACGTCCAGGAGTTCGTCGCACAGGCCGAGCTTCGCCCAGTCGGTGACGTTGTAGGACAGCGGGGGGATGCTCCGTGCCAGCTCGTCGAGCTCGTCGACGGTCCGGAGGGTCACCTCTGCGGCGGCTACTTTGTGCATGGCGTGAATCACCACGTCAGGGTCGTTGAGTGCCAGCATCTGGTTGGCCTGTGAACCATGTGCGAGTAGTCCGCCGGACAGCGCCGTTCCGACGATGAGTGTGATCACAGGGTGTCCGGCGGTGCGAGCGGAGGCGTAGGCGTCCACGGCGGTGGCCAGAGCGTGGTGGATGCCGAGCATCTCTTCGATGCGCCCGTAGGCCTGGCTGGGGACGTCGACAACGGCGACGATCGGGCGGCGGCGATCATCGGGCAGATGTGCGTCCTTGGTGACGACTTCGGTCACCGTCTCGGCGAGCGTGAGCCCTTCGCGGAGGCCGATCTCACCCTTGCGGGCTCGGTGGTAAGGGCTCTGCGGGTCGGGTACGACGGCGATCAGGCGGGCGGTGTCGCCGCCCAGCGTGGCGTCTGCCGTGATCACAGACGGGACCACGTTGCTTACGTCGCCGTCGGCGAGCGCTTGTGTCCAGTTCTGGCCGCGACTCATCGCCTGTCTCCCTTCGGCGGTACGGCCTTCGCCCAGAGCGCCGCGAGGTCGGTCGGCTGCGGCGGATTGGCCGGGTCGACGGCTTCGAGGCGGGCCCGCAGCTCGCCGATTCGCTGGGAGCGGTGTTTGTCGGGCACGCCGTGTCCTACGGCGTCGATCACGGCGGATCGCACGGCGGTGACGTCGTCGAGGACGAGCACGTCGGCCAGAGCGGTCTTGGTGCGCTGCGTGCCGCCATCGATCGACCAGATCAGCGTGTGGTCGGAGGCGTCGAACTCGGCGAGGCCGGCCTCGGACTCGATCACTTCGGGACCGTCGAGTCCGAGACGGCTTTCTCTGGTCATGATCAGTCTGGTGCACAGCCCGGCGGCGATGCTCATGCCGCCGAAGCAGCCCAGCGTTCCGGCGATGACGCCGATGACGGGCTGAAGGGCGCGCAACTCCAGCAGCGCGGAGCACACCTCCGCGATCGTGGCCAGGCCCAGATTGGCCTCCTGCAGGCGTACGCCTCCGGTCTCCAACAGCAGGACCGCGACCGTCGGGGTGCCGTTGCGGTTGTCACTGGCGGCCAGGGACAGTGCGGCAGCGATCTTCGCGCCGGAGACCTCACCGATGCCACCGCCCTGAAAAGCCTGTTCGATGGCGATCACGACCGCGGGTCGCCGGTCGAGCTCTCCCTTGACCACGACAACGCCGTCATCGGACTCCGGGACGATGCCCTGGGGTTCCAGCCAGGGCGACTCGATCCGGTCGAAGGGACCACACAGCTCGCGAGCGGTGCCGTTGTCGGGCAGCGCGGTGGCGCGCGCTCGGGCGCCCAGCTCTATGAAGCTGGTGCGGGCGAGCAGCGCGGTCCAGTCCGTGTGCGTGTCCTCTGGATTCGCTGCGGAGGTCATGTCTTACTCTCCTCGATGGCTTGCCGCAGGCGCAGGGTGACCACGCCGGGTGTTGCTCCGAAGTCGTTGAGTTCGAAGCTTCCGGCGACACCGTGGCGGGCGAAGAACCGCTCCAACACGGCTCGCCACACCGTGTCGAATCCGTCAACGCTGGTGCGTACGCGCACTCGGGCGATGCCGGTCGACTCCGGGGTCATCAAGACCTCCAGATCCCCTGAGCCGACCACCCCGACGTGCGCTTGCCGGCCAGACAGCCGGCCGGCGGCGAACTCGTAGTTCAGCGTTTGCACGCGAGCACCTTCCGTTCGGCTCGGGCAACGTGCTCTGGCCACGGCACCATGTCGAGGAAGAGCGCGGCGGACAGCAGGTCGGCGCTCCCGCCCGGCGACAACCGCCGTGCTTGGAGCCGCTCGTCCAGCTCGATGAGGGTGGCATGGCCGGAGTCCGTACCTGCGCCCCCCTCGGCCAGGACACGCTCGGCACCGGACCGTACGATGCGCAGGCCTTCAAGGCCGCCACGGTGCAGGACGCAGGTGTCGTCCAGAAGGCTCATCACCTCCAGCAACGTGTCCAACCGGGCCACCTCTTCGGCAAGCCCGGCCGTCCTGGCCCGGCGCAGCCGCGGTAAGGCGACCTCGACGACGTGGGGGAAGGCGGCCTCGGCCTCGCTGCGAGCACCGCGCACCCCATATCGCTGCCGGGCCCGCTCGCCATGGGAGACCACCCCTGGTGGGACGTGCCGGTCGGGAAGGGTGGCCAGCCGAGCCGCGTGGCGGGCGGCCTCCCGCTCGTCGTCGGCGTCGGCGGCGGCGGCGACCAGCAGCCCGAGCGTCCACAGCGCCCCGCGGTGCGTGTTCACCCCCCGTGTGATCCGCAGCATGGTCGCCTCGCCCACGCGGCCGAGACGGCCCAACTCTTCTCGAAGCTCGACCCCGACGGCCATTCGCCCCGCCACGTCGGCGATGGACCAGAACGTGGGGCGTAGCGCCTCGGCCGAAGCCAGGAGAAGCGGCAGATCCATGTCGTCGTGTGCGCCGCCTCCACGGCGGTCGACCAGGCCAGGCTTGGGGCTCAGCTGTGCCTCCTCGCGGAGCGCCCGGACGGCCATGTCGGCGAGCAGGGCCGCCGACAGCTTCGACCTTCGTGCCCTTGCCGGAGGTCCGGTACTTATGACGATCATCGGCGGATCACCAGGTCCGGAACTGGGCGGGCGGATCGTACAAGCCTCCGGACCAGGCGACGAGATCTTCGATGCTGCGGGCCGCCAGCAAGGAGCGGTCCGCCTTGCGGACGTCGACCTTGAGGTCCTCGGGCAGTGCGACCAAACCTTCGCGGCGCAGCTTTTCCACGCGCCGCTCGTCCATGTTACGGCCAACCGGGGTGGCGCCTGCGACCGCGGCCACCGCGTCACGCCGATCGGCCAGGCTGGTGGCCTTGTAGAGATAGGCCACTCCCTCTTCGGTCACCACGTGGCTGACATCGTCACCGTAGATCATGATCGGTGGGATGGGCATGCCGGCGTCCTTGCCCACCTGGACGGCGTCCAGTGACTCCACGAACGCCGGAGCGCCGCCGGAGCGGAAGGTCTGCGTGATCTGCACCACGAGTTTGCGTCCCCGCAGCGCGGGGGCCTCGCCGGTCAGCAGGCTCAGCCATGCGGGGGAGGCGTGCCTGCGGCCGTGTGGATCGTGTCCCATGTTGGGCGCTCCACCGAAACCGGCCAGGCGGCCCTCGGTAACCGTCGAGGAGTTCGCGCAGGCGTCGATCTGCAGCGACGACCCGATGAACATGTCCACGGCGTACTGGCCCGCGAGCTGGCAGAGCACCCGGTTCGATCGAAGCGATCCGTCGCCACCGGTGAAGAACACGTCCGGGCGGGCGGCGACGTAGCGCTCCGTGCCGGGTTCCCCGCCGAAGCAGTGCACCGACTCAACCCAGCCGCTCTCGATGGCGGGAATGAGCGTCGGATGCGGGTTGAGCGTCCAGTGCTTGCAGATCTTCCCGCGCAGGCCCAGTTCCTCACCGTAGGTGGGCAGGATGAGTTCGATCGTCGCGGTGTCGAAGCCGATCCCGTGATTCAGCGTGGTCACCCCGTGCCGCTCGTAGATCCCGCGCAGTGCCATCATGGCCATCAAAATCTCCACCTGGCCGATGTGGCGGGGATCCCGGGTGAACAGCGGCTTCAGCGCGAACGGCTGGGGACTCTCCACGATCAGGTCCACCCAGTCGCCGGGGATGTCCACCCGGGGAACCTTGTCCACCAGTTCGTTGACCTGGACCAGTACCACACCGTCGTGGAATGCGGCCGCCTCGGCGATGGTCGGAGTGTCTTCCGTGTTGGGGCCGGTGTACAGGTTTCCCTCGCGGTCGGCCTGCTCGGCGCAGAGCAGCACGACGTCCGGAATGAGGTCGACGAACATCCGCGCGTACAACTCGACATAGGTGTGAATCGCTCCGATCTCGACCTTGCCATCGGCAAGCAACTGCGCCATGCGCACGCTTTGCTCACCGGCGTAGGCGAAATCGAGACGGCGGGCCACGCCGCGCTCGAAAACGTCCAAATGCTCACGCAGGCTGATCGAGGAAATCAACATATGCAGGTCATGCACCACATTCGGATCACATCCGGCCAACGCCCCGGCGAGGAAATCCGCCTGTTTCTGGTTGTCGCCCTCCAGGGCCACCCGGTCGCCCGGATGGAGTAACACCTGCAGGGCATCACGCATCCGTCCGGCGTCCAGCACTCGGCCCGAGGCGAAGGACCGCACCGCCTCCAACCGCTCCCGCTTCGCAGTCCGCCGCTGCGTCCAGTCCCGGGTGACCGCCTCCCCGAATGCCATCGCCTGCCCCCGATTACGTGCGTTCACTGAGGTCAGGATTCCTGGAAATATGGGGAAATTAACTCAAACAGAGCTAAAATAGTGCAGCGGGTAGTCGGGGTCTGAGAACAACGGACGCCAAAGCGGCGACAAAAAATTCCGTTTGCCGGGTGTCGCCGCCATGGGCGGCCCGCCCGTGGCGATGCTCCACGTCTATCTCGACGAGCTTGCGGTCCAGCGTCGAGCCGACGGTGGTCCGCACCGGGTAGGGGCTGGGCAGCGCTTGTTCGTAGACGGCGTTGTAGGCGTCGTAGTCGCGGTGCAGGTCGGCGAGGTGCGTTGTCACCTTAACGACGTCGGAGAAATCGAGGCCTTGCGCGGCGAGCAGGGCGCTGAGGTTTCGCAGTACCTGTTGTGTCTGCTCGGTGATGGTGTCACCGACGACCTCCCCGGTGGCGGGGTCGTGCGGTCCCGTGCCGGCGGTGTAGAGAAACCCGTTGGCGATGATGGCCTGCGAGTACGCGCCCCCTGGCGCGGGTGCGCCGCTGGTGCGGATCTGTTCTCTAGTCATGGCTTCCTGTCCAGAAAGGGTGGACATCACTATCGTGAGCTGGGCCGCCTATCGTACGGAGCAGATTGCGGATCCGATTACCGACGTCACCGTATCTGGATGCGATATCAAGGTCAGGTGGGAGCCGCCGTGGAACTCGGTGATTTTCGAGTGCGCCCGGTGGGCCATGGACAGCTCTGAGGACGGGGTGATGATCCGGTCGCCGGTGCTGATGAAGTACCAGGAGGGGATCGTCTTCCACGCTGCGGCCTTCGACGGTGTCGTGAACGCGCTGGTCGAGGCGGGTCGCTGAGAGGCCCACAGGCGGATGGCGGTGTTCTGGGGTAGGTCCGAGGCAAATGAACGGACAAAGGTGTTCTGCTTGAGGTAGAGGTCTGTCGCTCCCTTGGGTGCTCCCGGGTAGGGCACCATGTCGTAGAGGGACTGAGGATTTTTGTTGAGGGCGGAGTCGGAGCCGCTGAGCCGGCCGGTGGTCTCACCGACATCGGGCGCCGCAGCGTCGACGTACACGAGGGCCTTGACGTTCGGAATGCCCGCAGCGGCGTTCGTGATCACAGAGCCTCCGTAGGAGTGTCCGGCGAGCACGATCGGGCCGGAAATGGTCTTCAGGAAGTCGGCGACGGACGCAGCGTCGGTGGTGAGGTTCCGGAGCGGATTCGCTATGGCCCGCACGACATAACCTGCTCGTTGCAGAGAGTCCACCTCGCCGTTCCAGCTCGAAGTGTCGGCCCAGGCGCCGTGCACCAGGACGACCGTGGGCTTGGAGCGGCCCGGCGATTGACAGGGCAACGGCCGGCTCGTGAGTGTGGATGACGCACGCGTCGCCGTAGCCGCCGGGGCGTTGGTCATCGACAACGCCACCGCCGACGTGGCGATCACTACTGCGGGTGCGATCACCTTGAGCCGTCGCCCGGTGTGTGCAGGTTTCATCGAAAACCTCCAGCGTGGAGACCCCGGGCTTTGGCCCTGGGGAGGAAACGCGGCACGGTGCCGCACGGTTTAAATCGAACATGCGCGCGATTTTTAGCTGATCGTTCGGTACGATGCGAGGCGTGGCGCAGATCGTGAAGCGGGCGTTCAAGTTCCGCTTCTACCCGACCCCCGAGCAGGCTGATGAGCTTGCCCGGACGTTCGGCTGCGTCCGCCTCGTCTACAACAAGGCCCTGCAGGAGCGGACCCGCGCCTACCGGTCGGAAGGCCGCAAGGTCTCCTACGTGGAATCGTCGGCCGCGCTGACGGAGTGGAAACGCACCGAGGAGCTGGATTTCCTGGCCGAGGTGTCGTCGGTGCCGTTGCAGCAGGCGTTGCGGCACCTGCAGACGGCGTTTGCGAACTTCTTCGCCCAGCGGGCCGGGTACCCGGCGTTCAAGTCCCGGAAGAAGTCCCGGCTGTCGGCCGAGTACACCCGCTCGGCGTTCCGCTACCACGACGGGCGGCTCACCCTGGCGAAGATGGACGCCCCGCTGAACATCGTGTGGTCGCGCCCGCTGCCCGAGGGGGCCGATCCGTCCACGGTGACCGTGTCGAAGGACGCGGCCGGGCGCTGGTCGGTGTCGATCCTGTGTGAGGACACCGTCCGGCCTCTGGACCCGACCTCGGACATGGTCGGGGTGGACGCCGGGATCACCGCGCTGGTCACCCTGTCGCGTCCGATTCCGGGCGTGACCGACGACGACGGCAAGGTCACCAACCCCCGCCACGAACGCGCCGACCGCAGGAGACTCGCCCGCGCGCAGCGGATACCGGCCCGCAAGGAGAAGGGGTCGGCGAATCGGGACAGGGCGAGGGTGAAGGTCGCCCGGGTGCATGCCCGGATCACCGACCGTCGCCGCGATGTCCTGCACAAGCTCACCACCGCGATCGTCCGCGAGAACCAAGTGGTCGTGATCGAGGATCTCACCGTGCGTAACCTGGTGAAAAACCACAGCCTGGCCCGCGCGATCTCCGATGCGAGCTGGCGGCAGATGCGCACCATGCTGGAGTACAAGGCGCAGTGGTACGGGCGGGAGCTGCTGGTGGTGGACCGGTGGTTTCCCTCCTCGAAGCTGTGCTCGGCGTGCGGCGCGCTCCAGCGGTTCATGCCGCTGAACGTCCGCGACTGGGTGTGCGCCTGTGGCGTGGTCCATGACCGTGATGTGAACGCCGCGAAGAACATCCTCGCCGCCGGGCTGGCGGAGAGGTGAAACGCCTGTGGAGCCGGTGTAAGACCTCAAGGGCGCAGGCCCGGCGGGCGACTGGCGGTGAAGCAGGAAACTCCACCCGTGAGGGTGGGAATCCTCCGGCTTCAGCCGTGGGGAGGAAGTCAATTCTTCTCCTTTGGTCTGACAGGTGCTCTTCAGATCTCCGGTGAGTGGGGATGGCTGGGCCGGACCGGTTGCTCATAGCGGGCCGGCAGGATCGGGAAACGGAGGCCGAGGACGAGAGGAGCCTCGAGTTGGAGATGTTTGAGTGGTTCCTGCTTGCGGCCAGCGGCTCTCGTCGCGGGTCTCACCTTCGAGTTTCCTCTCCAGAAAGTCGTAATCCTCCATACTGGGGGTATTAGCCAGCCGAAATCGTCGGCCTGCTTGGTGCCGTCGGCGATCCGGGCATGCCGGACCAGGTGCCGCTCCGGCTGTGAGGTCGCCCATCGCCGATCTGTGGGCGCGTTATGGCGCAGATGAGCCGGGAGCCGGCACTGGAGGTCGAAGGGGATGGCAGGGAGACCGGGCTCGGTCGGCAGCGCTTCACGCGCCGTGGCAATCGCCAACGGGGGCCGGACTTTGAGCCGGAGCCACTTTTGCACAGCCATGAACAGGCCGGTAGCACCGGGGTATCACAACGCAGAGTAGTCTTCCATGCATATGGTGCGTGGACGCGCCTCCGCCGGGCCCGGGCCAAATCGGGACGGCGCCGACGACCTCGGCGCATGGTTGGTCTCGAATACGAGACACATGAGGAGGGGGCCGCGATGACGGAGTCCGGCCAAGGGGCGGTTCCGCAGGCGGTGCTGAGCCCGCTGACGAGGGCGGCGATCTTCCTGGTGATGACGGTCGATCCGGGCGGTGAGTCCGTCGCGCGGGAGTTGCTGTCCAACGTGTCGGGGTTGCAGCGGGCCGTAGGTTTCCGGGTGCCGGAGGGCAGGCTGAGCTGTGTCGCCGCGATCGGGTCGCAGGCCTGGGACCGGCTGTTCAGCGGGCCGCGTCCGGCCGAGCTGCATCCTTTCCGTGAACTGGTCGGTCCCGTGCACCGGGCGGTGTCCACGCCCGGTGACCTGCTGTTCCACATCCGGGCACAGCGGCTGGACCTGTGCTTCGGGCTGGCCTCGGAGATCATGGAGCGGCTGTACGGCGCGGTGACGGTCCAAGACGAGGTGCATGGATTCAAGTACTTCGACGTACGAGACCTGCTCGGTTTCGTCGACGGAACCGAGAACCCGGTCGGCCCGGCGGCGAACGCGGCGGTCCTGATCGGCGGCGAGGACCCCGGCTTCGCCGGTGGCAGCTACGTGATCGTGCAGAAGTACCTGCACGATCTGCGGGCGTGGAACGCCTTGTCCGTCGAAGCCCAGGAGAGGGTGATCGGACGCACGAAGCTGTCCGATATCGAACTGGACGACGCCGTCAAACCGGCCGACTCGCACGTCGCGCTGACCACGATCGTCGACCCCGATGGCACCGAGCGGCAGATCTTGCGGGACAACATGCCCTTCGGCGCTGTCGGGCGCGGTGAGTTCGGCACGTACTTCATCGGCTACGCGCGCACACCGGCGGTCACCGAGCGGATGCTGGAGCGGATGTTCCTGGGTGATCCGCCGGCGAGCCACGACCGGATCCTGGACTTTTCCATCCCCGTGACCGGCACCTTGTTCTTCGTCCCGGACGCCGACTTCCTCGACGACCTGCCTGACCCGCCAGGCGCCACGGCCGAGTCCACGAGCGGAGCCGACACGGCAGCCGACACCCGGGCCCCGTCTGAGGGTTCCCTGAGGATCGGCGATCTGAAAGGGAGCACCGCCCGATGAACAACCTGCACCGCGAACTGGCGCCGATCTCCGCTGCCGCGTGGGCCGACCTTGAGAAAGAGGCCCGGCGCACCTTCGAGCGCCACGTGGCCGGCCGCCGCATCGTCGACGTTCCCGCCCCTGGAGGCGCCCAGCTGTCGTCGGTCGCGACCGGGCACCTGGAGGCGGTCACCGCTCCCGCCGAGGGCGTCGTCGCCCGCACGCGCCGCCTTCAGCCCATCGTCGAACTGCGCGTGCCGTTCACCGTCGACCGGCAGCAGGTCGACGACGTCGAGCGCGGCGCCAAGGACACCGACTGGCAGCCGGTCAAGGACGCCGCCCGCCAGATCGCCTTCGCAGAAGACCGCGCGATCTTCGAAGGGTACGCCGCGGCCGACATCACCGGCATCCGCGACAGCTCCTCCAACCCGGCGATCACGCTACCCGCCGAGGTGCGAGACTACCCCGACGCCATCAGCCAGGCCGTGACCGCGCTCCGGCTGGCGGGCGTCGACGGCCCGTACACATTGGCTCTCAGCGCCGACACCTACACCGCTGTGAGCGAGACCTCTGATCACGGCTATCCGATCCACCAGCACATCGCCCGCCTGCTGGACGGCGACATCATCTGGGCACCCGCCATCAACGGGGCCTTCCTGCTGTCCACCCGCGGCGGCGACTTCGAACTGCGCATCGGCCAGGACCTGTCCATCGGCTACCTGTCCCACGACGCCACGAGCATCCAGCTGTACTTCCAGGAAACGCTGACCTTCCTCGCGTACACCGGCGAGGCCGTGGTGACGCTCACGGTACCGCCCCGGCCCGCCGGTTGAAATGGGCGGCGGGCTCGGCGGTCATGCATGGCTACCTGGCATGACCGGCATACCTCTCGCGTGGCTGGTGATGTAGAGGCGGCGAAGAGGAGTCGACGGCGCTGCCCCAGCACGGTCGACATCAACGCAGGTGGCACCGTGTCGAAGCGTATGGCCAGGAACTCCTCGCACAGTACGGCTGGCAGCAGGTGGCGCAACCGCATGGGCGCACGCTCAAGCCTGCGGGTGTCATGACTTCGGTGTGGCGGTTCCTGATCGGGCCGCCTCTGCGGGTGCGGGAGGTGTCCAAGGAGCAGATCACTCCGGCGGAGGGGCTGTCCGCGCTGTCGCTGGACGCTCTCACGTCGGTCGCGTACGGGCCGGAGGCGTGCCGGGGACGTGGTCGCGAGGTTGGCCGGCCTCGTAGAGTGTCCCGGGTGAGGAGACATATCGCGTTCGAGCGCTTGCATAATTTCCGGGATCTGGGCGGTTACCGCACCGAGGACGGCCGTACGGTGCGGTGGGGCCGCCTGTATCGATCTGACTCGCTGTCCAAGCTGCGAGGCGAGGATTGGAGCCGTTTTCTCGACCTGGGCGTGCGGACGGTGATCGACCTGCGCTATCCGTGGGAGATCGCCGCCAAGGGGCGTGTCCCGCACGACGACGGACTCGCCTACCACAATCTCAGCATCGAACACCGCCCTTACGACCAGGCCGGACTCTCCTCGGACATCGAGACCGCGCGCTTCCTCGCCGACCGGTACGCAGAGGTCGCTCTTGACGGGGTCGGGGAACTACGGCAGGCGTTGGAGGTCATCGCCTCGGATGACAGCGCGCCGTTGGTCATCCACTGCGCCTCGGGCAAGGACCGCACCGGAATGCTCGCCGCGCTCGTCCTGTCCCTGCTGGGGGTGGATGAGGACACCGTCATCGCTGACTTCGCGCTCACCGGGCTGGCCACCGACCGGCTCATCGCCGACTGGCACGCCGTCAACCCCGGCCGGACGTTGACGTGGCCCGGTTATGGTCAGGCGCCGGCCGAGATCATGCGTCTCTTCCTGGCGGACCTGGCCATCGACCACGGTTCCGTACGCGACTACGCCGTCACGCAGTTGGGCGTCGACGATGAACTGATCGTGGCGTTGCGCGGACACCTCCTGAGCGCGTGATCCGCGTGCCTTCGAGCCTGCGGGCGAGGCCGTAGACGGACATCGCGTTCATGTTCTTGGTGCGGCCGTAGCAGGCGAACGGGCGGAGACTCGGGATGCGCCCGAGGTCGCGTCCGGTCGCGCAGGCCAGGTCGCCGACCTCCGCGATCACGGCCGCGTTAATTGGGCTTGCCTCGGAGTCCGTCAGCGGAACTGGTGGAAGAACGCGCGGACGTCGTCGGTGAACAGGTCGGGTTCTTCCATCGCGGCGAAGTGGCCACCTCGGTCGAACTCCGACCAGTGGACGATGTTGTTGTCGCGTTCGGCGAGTCGCCGGACAGGGCGGGCCAGGTCGGCGGCGAAGACCGCCACTGCGGTGGGCGTTGCCAACGGCTCGGTGCGCGGTGGTTGGGAGGGATGGAAGGCCTCCCAATAGTGTCGGGCCGATGACCCGGCGGTCGCGGTAAGCCAGTAGAGCATCACGTTGGTCAGGAGCCGGTCGCGGGAGACCGCGTCCTCGGGCACGTCGGCGCAGTCCGTCCACTCCTTGAACTTCTCGACGATCCAGGCGAGCTGCCCGACCGGGGAGTCGGTGAGCGCGTAGGCCAGTGTCTGCGGCCGGGTGCCTTGGATCTTCGCGTAGCCCGACATCTCCGGTTCCGCGCTGATCAGCCGGTCAAGCCGTGCTTTGTCATCATCGGTGAGTCCAGCGGCCTCGGCAGGGTCGCTGGGAGGCGGCGTCAGCAGGGTGTTGAGGTGGACTCCGACGACATGGTCGGTGTCGATGGCGGCCAACTCCCGGGTGATCGCGTGGCCCCAGTCGCCGCCCTGCGCGCCGTAGCGGTGGTAACCCAGGCGCCGCATCAGCTCGGCCCAGGCCTTGGCGATCCGGTGCACATCCCAGCCGCCTTCGTGGGTCGGCCCGGACAGTCCGTATCCCGGGATGGAGGGGATCACCAGGTGGAAGGCGTCGGCCGGGTCGCCACCGTGAGCCCGGGGGTCGGTCAGGGGTCCGATGACGTCGAGGAACTCCACGATGGATCCGGGCCAGCCGTGGGTGATCAGCAGTGGCAGCGCATCGGTCTGGGCGGAACGGATGTGCAGGAAGTGGACGTTGGTGTTGTCGATCGTGGTCGTGAACTGTGGGAACCGGTTGAGATGTGCCTCGTGTTCCCGCCAGTCGTAGACGGTGCGCCAGTATGCGGTCAGCTCCTTGAGGTAGGCCATCGACACGCCCTGGGACCAGTCGGCGCCGGCTGGCTCATCCGGCCATCTGGTTGCGGCCAGGCGGTCGGCCAAGTCGTCCAGGTCGGCCTGCGGGATGTCGAGGATGAAAGGGCGGACGGCGGTCTCGGCGCGCTCGCTCATCCCGCGCCCTCGCCTTCAGGGGCGCCGGCGAGCGTGCGTGCGGCCGCCACGTCGTTCTCGTCCCAGCCCCAGTGGCCGTTGTGCTGGTGCTCCTTGGCCTGTTCGTCGATCCATCGACTGTGGGCCTCCCACGCCGCCTGCTTGCTGGTTCCCAGCGCGGCACCGATCTGCGACCACGAAGCACCGGCTTGGCGGGCGGAGCGCACGGAGAGCTGACGTCCGTAGCCCGCCTTCCGTGCGATCACCTCACCCAGCGCGAGAAGCTCCAGCGCCTCGCCCCGTGTCAGGGGCTCCGCTCCGGGATCAGGCGGCGTGAGCGCGGAGTCGTCCTCATCGGCCGGTGACGCCAGGGCATCACGGGCACGTAGCGCGTCATAGCGCGCGGCTGCGGTCAGCAGCGTGAACTGGCGTTCAAGCTCGTCGGGAGTAGACATCGCTCGAGTATTTCGTCAGATCAACTTGACGTCAAGCCTTCTTGACGTCAAGTTGATCTGACTTCGACTTGCGGGTCTCCTGTAGTCAGCTGTTTGTGAGCTGCGCCGACCGGCGCTGCAACCAGTCCAGCGGCTTGGTCAACCCGCGCCGTCGCGCCATGCCCCGCGTCGGCCCGGTACGGCGACGGTCGAACGCGACGATGTCAGTTCCCTGGCGTGCCTTCGTCGATGGTCCAGTGAACGCCGTGGGGGAGGAGGGAGTCCAGGAAGCCGGCAGGGTCGTAGGCCTGACCGGGAGCGAGCACGCCCGGCTTGGCCGAGTCGATGACCAGACGGCGGACGCTCTCGACGGCGATCACCGCGGTGGTGCCGTAGGTATCGGGCCCCTCCACCACCCCACGGGCCTGGCGGCCGTCGACGGCGGTGGCGTCGATCACGTAGGTGAACCGCTGGGTGCGGCGGCTGTCCTCGGTGGGGCCCTCGGGCAGCCCGGCGATGATCGCCGGGGTGATATGGAGGGCTCGCTGGACACCCGGGTGCCACCGGAGGTGGCCGAGCACCTGCTGCCCGTTCTGCGGGAGACCCTGTACGACCTGTGGGCTATGTGTGCCCCGCCGCAGGTAGGCCTTCCTCTACCTGGAGCCGGAAGGTGATCTCCGGCGGCAGTCGCAGGGAGTTGTACACGGCACTGTGCTCGATGGCGGTGGTGAAGGAGTTCCACAGTCCCGCGGGCACACCTGGAGCTTCGACGACCAGTTCGATCCGGCTGACGCGTGCCGGGCGCAGCCCGAGTTCGTAGTGGGCGGTGACTGTGACACCGGCGGGCAGTTCGCAGCGGTGAAGGTAGCGTTCGGCGCGGTGGGCGGCACAGGCGGCGATACTCCCGACGAGCAACTCGACCGGGTCAGGGCCGGTGTCGCCACCGCCGAAGTCTTTGAGCTGGTCGACGCGGACGGTGTGCTGGCGCATGTGGATGTCGAAGCGGTCGCCGCCCTGCCAGACGATCGTCACGGTGCCGTTGTGGTTCTGCTTCATAGCGGCTCCCCGGGTGTGTTCGAATTTCAGGAGCCCGGATGTGAGGTGGTCTGTGGGAGCGTCACCCGTACCCGAGGCGTGTCCGCATTCTCATGAGACGTCAGCCTTCGCACCTTTGTGCTGCTCCGCGCCGCGCCAGGACATGAGCGAACGGGGATCGGCCTTGCCGTGTTCGGCGGTGACGAAGTCGGACAGTTCACGGACGCGGGTGAGGAACTGGGCGGGGAAAACGATGGTGGAGTCGTGCTCCACGGCGATCTCGCTCAGCACTTGGAGGTTGCGCAACTGCAGCGCGATGGGGTGATCGGCTGACTTCGCCGGGTCGACCCGGCGGAAGCAGGCCACCGCGGCGACACCGATGGACACGTTGTCACGGGTGATGATCTGCTGCGACGGGATCGGCATCGTCACGGTGCGCAGACTCACCTTACGCATCCGGTCCACCAACGGGATCATGAACCGCAGCCCGGGTTCGCGAACCGTGCGGACTTGTCCAGGCCGGAACACCACCCCGCGTTCGTATCGCCGCACGATCGCTATACCAAGATTCGACACGGCAACCCCCCTTGTCGCCCTTCCCTCTCACCCTGCACCCGACCCATGCCGGGATGCCAGGGACCTAAGCCCCTGACCGTACGGTCCCAGGTCAGCTCCGGGACCGGCTGTTCCGACAACCGGCTTTCCGAAGGACGCTTCCGCCCGATCCGGCAAACCGATACCGGGCCCGCTCGGCCGCCATCTTCAGGACCTTCGGCCCTATGGGCCGGCGGACACGCTCGTAAAGATGCTGGTGACCGATGTTTCACACCGGAGATCCTGATGGAGATGAACGAACCCACACTCAGGCCGAGTGGCCGCCCTGCCGGCGGGGCCGAAACGCTGCCGCCCTCCTGGGTGCCACTCCAGGTGATCGTGCAGGTGGGATCAGACGGTATGACCGTGCTTTCGATACGGGGCGAGCTGGACATCGCCGCAGAAAGGCCGCTCCGTGAACTGGTGGGCGTGGTCATCTCCCGCGATACACCGAATGCGCTGCTTGACCTGTCCGATGTCACTTTCTGTGATACATCAGGCTTGCAGGCGCTATACCTCTGCGGCGAGGACGCGCGAGCCCTGGGCGGCACACTGGTGCTGACCGGCCTGCCGGAGCGGATGCTGTGGCTCTTGAAGATCAGCGGCCTCGGATGTGCCTTCACACCCGTCGTCCGCGCATCCGGCCGATCCGGCCCCCCGTGCCGACCTTCGTCCGATCGTGAGTAGCGGCGGACTTCGCTCCCGTCGACATTCGGGTAATTCCCGGCCTTTGATCGGCGTGGCGGCCGAGGAGGACATCGACCTCATCACTCTGGGATGGTCCCAGTACGGCGGCGCGGGAAGAGCAAGGACCGTCCGCGGCATCGTGGCCGACGCGGACGTCCCCGTCATGCTGATCCCCGCCGCGTGATCTGAGCGGCCCTCACCATGAGGGTGAAGCGACCCTCACCACGAGGTAGGACCGGCGAACTGGGCGATGTCGGCCGAGGTGACGCTGAGCAGCCTCCTCGGCAGATCCGCCGGCGCGCGGGCCACGGCAAGCTCGTCTAGGCGTTTTAATACCTTTCGCGCGCTCGTAAACCGGCGTGGGCGCTTAATGGAATCCCTGGCCGAGTCCGCCGCCGGTTCCACGGCACGGGCCGACAGCCTCACTGGAGATGTCTGACCCGGGCCACTCCGGGGACGGTGCGGGCGAGCAGGTCGGCGATGTCGTCAGTGCGCCCGGCGTGCCGACCGCGCAGCTCCACCATCCCGTCACACACCCGCACCTCCCAGGACGGTCCGGAAGGGTACTGCTCGCGCAACGCGGCCAGCACGTCGGCGCGGATGTCCTCGTCCGGACGGGCGAGCAGGGCCAGCAGGTCACGGCGGCTGAGCATGCCGACCACCCGGCCGTTCCTGCTCACCGGCAGGCTCTTGACCCGTTTGCAGACCATGAGGTCGATCGCGGCGGTGACGTCGGTCGTCTCCGCCACGGTCGTGACCTCGGATGTCATGACGTCGGCCACCGTGTACGGCACAGGCGCGGAGTGGCCGAGGACGATCCGGGCGCTGGAGCGGGGATCGCGCTCGAACTCGCCGCGCAGCAGGTCCATTTCGCTGACGATGCCGACCAGGCGGCCGCGCTCGTCCAGGACGGGTGCGGCGGTGACACCGTGCTCGTACAGGGTGCGCACGGCCCGCCGTACCGGATCGGTCGGGCCGACCGTGATCACGTCTGTGGTCATCATCTCTCGGACCAGCATGGTCACCGTCCGTTCCAGCTGGGAGGGTCGGCTTGTTTCCACTCCAGCTTGTCGATCACGCCGTGCGTGACGTGGACGCCGACGTCGGAGGTCTCCACTTGCGCAGCAGGCCGGCCTCCGACACCACGCCGACCAGGTGGTCGGCGCCGTCGACGACCGGTACCGCGCCGATGCCGTGGAACCCCGGCGCACGAGCGTGCTCATCAGCCCGCCCCGTCTTTCGTCAGATGCCTTCACCTGCATCCCATCTCCACGAGTTTCCGGGGAGTAGAGGCGGAAGCCCTTACAAACGAGACTTTGGTCGACCTTCGGCATCCATGCCGGGCGCGGGTCACAGCCGGGCATGCGCTCCGCCCGGCCTGGGCTCGTCCGGTCGGCCGCAGCCGGGCTACGCCGACGGGAAGGTGGGAGGCCTGGCCGGTCAGCCCTGGGTCGGCTGGTTTGTTCATGCTCGGCCTGCTCGGCATCGGCGCCGCCCTGGTCCTGGGCGCGGGCATCCGCGTCGCCGCCGTCACCGGCACCCTCCTGCTGGTCCTCATGTGGGCGCCGAGCCGCCCCTGACCGCCAACCCGTTCATGGAAGGACCATCTGGTCTACGCGATCATCCTGTTTGGACTGCGGATGGGAACGCAGACCACCTGTCCTCGGGATGTCAGCCCATGTGCGGGTAGCGGTGGTCGGTCGGTGGGACGGCAGTCACCGAATGACAAACGCGGGCTCACTGCTCGCTGTGGGCGTGGGGTACTTCATGAGGGCGCACGCCGTCGATGGCGAGTGCGAGCAGCCGGTCGGCCTCGGCTGCACCACCGAGTTCCTGTTCAGTGGCCAGCGAGATGGCGCTGACGAGTTTGAGTAGATCGATGATGGCGACGTCGGGGCGGATGGTGTGCGCCTGGCGAGCATGCTCCAGCAGTTCGCCGCCGGCCTTCACGATCATCGTGTGGCAGGTGGCGCCCAGCGTCGGGTCGCCGTCGTAGGCGCCGTGCATCAGCGACGCGGCCAGGCCGCGGTTGGACGCGGCATGTGTGCCCACGGCGCGGAGCCAGGTGAACAGGGCGGGGCCGGGATCGAGGTCGGCGGCCAGCTCGGACGCCTTCGCGCAGAGGGTCTCCACCCGGTCGCGGAAGACGGCCTCCAGCAGCGCCTGACGGGAGGGGAAGTGCCGGTGCAAGGTGGCGGAGCCGACGCCGGCGTGTCGGGCGATCTCCTCCAGGGACGCCTCGGCTCCATGCTGAGCGATGGCCGCGCCGGCCGCGACGAGGATCCGGTCGTAGTTGCGGCGCGCGTCGGCGCGCATCGGGCGACCTTCTTGAGGCACTGGATCTCCACTCGACTTGCTAAACGGGGTAGCCCCCCATATGTTAGCCGAACGCAAACGGAGTGCCCCCCCATTTATGTGGGTGGCACGCTTCAGGAGAGGTATGGGTATGCGGAAGACAGTTGTGGTGGTGGGCGCGACCGGTCTGCAGGGACGGGTCGTGACGGCGCATCTGCTCGCTGGCGGCTGGCGGGTGCGGGCGCTGACCCGCGATCCGGGCAGCGCATCGGCGCAGGCCCTGGCCGCGGCGGGAGCCGAGCTCGTACGCGCTGAGATGGGGGTCCTTGGCTCTCTGGTCGCGGCAGCCGAGGGCGCCTACGGCATGTTCGGCGTCCAGCCCACTGTCGGCTCACCCGGCACCCCACCGGACTTCACGGCCGAGGACGAGGTCCGCTGGGGTGTCAACGTGGCCGAAGCGGCTCGCGCCGCAGGCATCCGGCACTTCGTCTTCACCTCCGTCGCCGGCGCGGGCCGCCACGACGAAGAGGTGCTGCCGCGCAACGTCGTGAGCAAGTGGCGAATCGAGCAGCACATCGCCAAGCTCGGCCTGCCCGCGACCATCCTGCGGCCGGTCTCCTTCATGGAGAACTACACCGGCGGCTACCACCTGCACGAGGGCACGGTGACCACCGCGTTCGAGCCGGACGTGCCGCAGCAGATCGTGGCTGTCGACGACGTCGGCGTGTTCGCCGCCCTGGCGTTCGCCCACCCGGAGGAGTGGATCGGCAGGGCGATCGACCTGGCCGGTGACGAGGTGACCCCACGGGGGATCGCGAAGGCCATCGGGGCGGCGATCGGGCGGCCCGTGCCGTACATGCAGCTCCCGATCGAGACGATCCGGCAGGTCGGCGAGGAGTTCGCCTTCGCCTACGAGTGGCTCAACACGCTCGGCTGGCGGGCCGACATCTCTGCGGCGCGGCGAATCCACCCCGGCCTGATGGACCTGCACACCTGGCTCGACCGGACCGGCGCCGCTCAGATCGAAGCTTTCTTCGACGCTCGGCAGGACGCATGAACGGCCATGGACTCGATCTCGGGCACATCGGGATCTGGGCGGGAGATTTCGACAGCTACCCCGCGGCCACCCTCCGCGAGGCGGCGGTGGCGATCGAGGACTCCGGTTACGGGACACTCTGGTTCCCCGAGACGGCAGGGCGGGAGGCCATGGCGCAGGCCGGGATCCTGCTGGCGGCCACCCGGCGGATCGTGGTGGCCGCCGGCACCGCCGACATCTACGCGCGCGACGCGGTGAGCACCGCGGCCGCGCAACGTACCCTCGATGAGGCGTTCCCCGGGCGCTTCCTGCTCGGGCTCTGGGAGAGTCACCCCAGCCTCGCCGAAGACGTCCGCGGCCATCGCTTCGGCCCTCCGCGGGAGACCATGCGCGGCTACCTCGACACGATGGATGCCGCCCCGTTCGGGCCGCCCGGTTCGCCTGCCGCGCCACGTCGGGTGCTCGCCGCGCTGGGTCCGGATCTGCTCGCCCTCGCCCGCGAGCGGGCCTGGGGGGCGCACCCACTGGGCATGCCGGTCGAGCACACCAGGACCGCCAGGGCCCTGCTCGGTCCGGACGCGCTGCTGGCCGTCACCCAGCTCGTCGTCCTGGACCCGGACCGTTCCGCCACCGCCGACCTGGCCCGCTCCTATGCCGCCGCGCTCCTCCCCAACCGTCGTGCACTGCTGCACGATCTGGGATTCGAGAACGTCGACTCCCTCGACGACCGGCTTGTCGACGCGCTGGTGAGTCGCGGGCCCGCCGATGCCATCGCACACCGCGTCGAGGAGCACCTGGAGGCCGGAGCCGACCATGTGAGCCTCTTCGTCGTCACGGCCACACCGCAGACCCCACCCCTGCGTCAGTGGCGTGAACTCGCCGAACGACTTCTGATCGGACGTCAGTGACGAGCGATGCCCGAGCCTTCGATTCGAGACCCGGGCATCGCTTTGCCGTGAGGGATTACTCGGGGAAGCCCAGCGACTTGAGGCTGGGCTGCTGCCACCCGCTCTGAGGGATGTCACCCCTATATGGTCCCTGAACAATCGGCGGCACGGCGGTCACCGCACGACGAATGCGGCCCATCAGCTGTTATGGGCGGTAGGCGTCTCGGCGGTGTTTGATCGTCTGGATCGTCACGGTGTGCTTGTCCTCGTCGATGCGGTAGACCACGCGATACGTTCCACGTCGGGCGACATGCAGTCCCTCATACGGCTCTTGGAGGGGTTTGCCGACACGCCACGGCTCGCGTGCGATGGCACCGGTGATCAACTCCCAGGCTGCGGCCGCCACGGTCTCGGGCAGGCCCGAGGCGAGCGCGCGGCGGGCAGGCGGATCCAGGAGGACGGTATATCGGTCGCTCACGCGCTCGCCTTGCCGAGGCGGGCCGCCATGATGGCGGCCATCTCCTCCTCGGTGGTCACGTCGCCGCTTGCCTCGGCGGCAGCGGCTTCGACCAGGTCGGCCCGCATTTCAGGGTCAGCGAGGATCTCCAGCGTCTCCTGCAGGGACTCCCACTCGGCCACGGACACGATGACGGCATGAGGCCGCCCGTTCCGAGTGAGCGTGAAGTGATCGTGCTCGCGAGCAGCCCGGTCGGCCAGCTCGGTCAGCCGGTCCTTCGCTTCGCTGATCGGGATGATCTCCATGGAGTCCATGGTACCTCTTTGGCCGGAATACCGGCCAAAGTCCGGGCCATTCTCCCGATGCCGCGACCCGTGGTCGAGCGAGTGGCTCACCGCCGGCAAGCGGTACAGACCCGTCGGCGATCTGATCGCGGCGCTGCGCAGGCAGCTCCTGAGCCCGTGACCCGCCGATGCGGCTTCCGGTGAGGTCCTCAGGATGCCGCTTCGCAACGGACGACGCCCGGGTCTCGAATGCAAGACCCGGGCGTCGTCATCTGTCGCGAGCTACTCGGAATAGCCGAGCTTATCGAGACTGGGCTGCTGCCGGCCGGTCCGCGGGATGTCAGCCCATGTGCGGGTAGCGGTGGTCGGTCGGCGGCACGATTGTCGGATAACCATATAGGTCTGACCGGAAAGCTCCACGGTCAGATGGGTACGGCGAGATAGCCCCTCGGCGGTGACGGCCGGGGGCTCTTTCCCGCTGGTTCGCGACTGCTGGTGAGGCTGGTCAGGCGGTCGCCGGGGCGAGGGTGACGTCGTGGCCGAGGGCTTTGAGCTGACGGATCAGGTCGCGGGTTTTCCGGGTGGGGTCGAGGTTGCGGGTGTGGTAGTCCGGGCCGAGTTCGCGGTAGCGGGCGATGGGGTTGTTCATCAGGTGCCAGACGGAGACCAGGATCGAGCGGGCGACGGCGACCAGGGCTTTCATGTGGCCGCGGCGTTTGACGATGCGGCGGTGGCGGGCGCGGAGGAAGGTATCGGTGCGTGCGGCGGAGATGGCCGCCTCGCCGAGGGCACCGCGGAGCCAGGGGTTGCCCTTGCCGGTGGGGCCTGAGGTGTTCTTCCCGCCGGACCGGATGGTGCGCGGGGACAGCTTGGCCCAGGAGACCAGGTGGCCGGCGGTGGGGAAGACGCTCATGTCCAGGCCGATCTCGGCGAGGATGACCTGGGCGGTGTTCGGGCCGATGCCGGGGATCTCGTCGAGGCGCTCGACATCGGTGATCGGCATCAGCGTGCCCTGACCGGGGCCGTCGTCGTCTTCGGTGGTGGACGGCCCGGCGAGGCGGGTGGTGATCCGGGCGGTGAGCTTGTCGATCTGGATGCTGAGGTAGTCCACGGTGTCTGGCGGCATCCGGCACATGAACGCGTGATGCTCCTCGAACCGGCCGGTCAGTGCCTGGGCGAGGGCGGCGGGGCCGGCCTTGATGGTGCCGTGGGCCAGGTCCGCCAGGGCTTTGGGACTGCGCCCGCCCGCGATCATCGCCTCCAGCATGGCCCGCCCCGAGACGCCGAAGATGTCGGAGATGACGGTGGACAGCTTGATCTGGGCATCTTCGAGGAGCTTTTCGGTGCGCTGCTTGTGACGGGTGCGCTCGTGGGTCATCACCGCCCGTGCCCGGGTGAAGTCGCGGAGCTCGCGGATCGGCTTCGGGGGTGGGAAGGAGGGGCGGAGCATGCCGCGTTCGGCGAGCTTGGCCAGCCGGATGGCGTCCAGCTTGTCGGTCTTCGGACGCCCGGGGACGTTCTTCACGTCGCGGGCGTTGACCGGCCGGCACTCCAGGCCGCGGGACTCCAGGAGGAGGAAAAAGGATTTCCAGTAGGTCGAGGTCGCTTCCATCACCACGCGGGTGACCCCCTGGCAGATCAGGTGGTCGGCCGCCTCCAGGATCGCTCCGCTGGTCGCGAGGGTGTTGAAGACCCGCTGGACGCGCTTGCCCGGCTTGTCCTCGTGCGGGGTACGCACGCAGACCATGCCGGAGGCCTTGGCGATGTCGATCGCCGCGACGCGCTCCACGATCTCCCCGGTCTGCTCGATCTCCTCGACGCCGTCCGGTTCCGCCATGGGCGACTCCCCTTCGTGCCGTGTCCGTACAGGTACCGGGCGGTGCCTGCCCAAGGGGCCGGCGGGGAGGGCTGAATCTGACCGGCGTGCTCGATGGCAACAGTGCGTGGCCCCGCTGCGGCCCCGGCGCCAGACTGACCTGCGGGATCAGCGTCCCAAGAAACCATCGGGGTCGGCGGGCAGGCGCCGCACCCATGTTTTCACGTCCGCAAGGCGTTCCCGGCAGGGATCAGAAGGACTGACCTGCAAAGGTGCGATCGAGACACCCTCGGCGGCCTCGATGACGGCGGGCTTTGCGGACGACTCTCACCCAGAGGGGACGCCAGGTAAAACGGAATAAATAGGATCAAACACCCACCAAGGAGGGCGCACGCGCCGCTCAGGTGGAGGCGCGCAGGACCACGCGGACGTCGTGCGGGAAGAACGCCGGGTCCACGGATTCGCCGGCCAGAACGCGTAGCAGGGCCTGGGCGATGCGAGCGCCCAGTTCGGCGCTGTCGATGGCGACCGTGGTCAGCGGCGGGACGGCGAAGCGGGCGGCGAGGATGTCGTCGGCGCCGATGACGGCCATATCTGCCGGGGCGGCGAGATCCAGCTCACGCATCCCGGCCAGTAGGGCCAAGGCCACCTCGTCGTTGTAGGCACACACGGCAGTGGGCGAGCCGGGGGCGGCGCGCCAGGATGCCAACACCTGGGCCGCCGCCGCGGCGTCTGCTGCGGCCGTCGCGACCGCCAGGGCCGGGAGCCCGGCGTCGGCGCACGCTTCCGCGGCGCCTGCAGCCCGGCCGGCCGCCAGCACGGCCAGGCGGGAGTCATCGGGCAGTGCGTAGGCGAGGCGGGTGTGGCCGCGGGCGATCAGATGCTCGGCCTGCGCCCGGCCGGTGCCGCGTACCCACACGCTGGCGGCGAGGTCCTCCTCGGGGGAGGACGTCGGCGGCGGCACGACAGCGGTGATGCCCGCCCGACGCATCCCTTCCGCTTCCTCTGCGCTGAAGGGTTCCATGCCGAACACGGCGGCCGGGGTGAGCGCCGCCCACAGGCTCGCCAGGCGGTCCGGATCGCCGGAGTGCACGTGGGTGACGAGCGCGTATCCGGCCTGTGAAAACGCCTCGGTCGCGTGGTCGACCAGGTCCGTCATGGTGGGCCCCTGGGGCCAGCCGGGCAGCACGAGCACCACGACGTCGCTGCGGCCGCTGCGCAGCGTCCGAGCGGGGGCGTAGGGGGTGTAGCCGAGCCTGGCGGCAGCCTGGAGCACGCGCTCGCGGGTGGCCTGGGGGATGGACTGGTTGGGTGTGTCGTTGAGCACGAAGCTCACGGTTGCGCGCGACAACCCGGTGGCCTGTGCCACGTCGGTGCTGGTGACCCTCCGAGCAGGCTTCTTCCCTGACACCCCGGCGCCCCTTTTCTCTTTCGTGACCCGGCACGCTATTGCTGGTACACGACAACGATGTTACCGTCCTCGCATTCAGGACTTATACGTGTTAGTGCAATCGCGCTCGCGTTTCATCCCCGCCACCCCACCGCGCGCCCGTCTCCCGATTCCCCCGCAGCCGCTCCCGGCTGTTGAAACGATCTAACGGAGAGTGTGATGTCCGGGGTCGGCACACTGGTCACCATCGTCGTGGGGCCCGTCATTGGCCTGCTCGGCGACACACCACCTCCCGGCTCGTTCCTGGTGGCGGGGGCGATCGCGATCGCCGGTGGTTTGACCGTACGGCTCATCCGGGGTGTACGGTGACGGCTACTAACACGTGTAAGCATGGAGGGTTCTCCCGCGTGATCGCCATCCGATTCGAGCACCTGCGTGAGCCGCTGGGCAACAGCACCGCGAGGCCCCGCCTGTCCTGGACCATCGAGACGGACACTCCCGGTTGGCGGCAGACGGCCTACGAGGTCGAGGCGCGTGGCGAGTGGGTGCGGGTCGAGTCCGCTGAGTCGATGCCGGCGCCCTGGCCGTTCACACCCCTGGCCAGCCGGCAGCACGTGGCTGTCCGGGGGCGGGTGGAGGGCCAGGACGGCTGGTCGGCGTGGAGTGAGCCGACGGACGTGGAAGCGGGATTGCTGGAGCCGAGGAACCGGTCGGCCCGGCCCGTCGGCCCCGGGGAGGGCTCGCTGGTGCGTGGGGAGTTCCAGGTGCGCGCGGCCCGTCTGTACGCCACAGCGCTGGGCGTGTACGTGGAGTGGCGCGCCACCCCGAGCGGCGCGACGATCTACGACTTCGGGCAGAACCTGGTCGGCCAGCTCCGGATCACCGCCCGGGGAGAGGCGGGGGAGCAGACCATAGCGCCACGCCGAGGCGCTGCAGGACGGCGAGCTGAGCGTGGCTCCGCCGCGCACCGCCCGGGCCACCGACGTCTACACGCTGTGCGGCGGCGTGGAGGAGGGGGAGCCACGCTTCACCTTCCACGGCTTCCGCTATGCCGAGATCTCCGGCTCGGTGCACGAGGTGACGGCGTCGTTCCTGTACAACTGCGCAGGGTTCCTGACGTCCTTGCTGGCCGACCTGGCCGACCTGGCCGACCTGGCCGACCTGGCCGCCGAGCAGGGCACGGACGGCCTGGTGCTGTACATCGTGCCCAACATCCTGGGCGCTTCCGCACCGGTTCGGCGCCCGCCACCCACCCCCCCCCCGGGCCGCGAAGGCCGGGGTGCATGTCGAATCGCGTGGGTCGGCGCCGGTCTGTCCGGCGGGCCCATCTCCCTGTGATCCCTTATCGGAAAGGACTTGTCTGTGCCCTCATTCACTGAGGCGGATCTGTTGCGCCGCCTTGCCGCTATGACGTTGAAGGAGAAAGTGGCTCTGCTGACCGGAGCGGACACCTGGACGCTGACCCCGGTGGCTTCGGCGGGGCTGGCCGCGCTGGCCCTGTCTGACGGCCCTGTCGGGCCGCGCGGCACCTCCTTCGGCGGTGACACCCCTGCTTCGCTGCTGTTCCCGAGCCCGACGTCGCTGGCCGCGGCCTGGGACGAGGAGACCGCCCGCCAGACCGGGCGGCTTATGGGCGCCCGGGCCCGGGAGATGGGCATCCACGTGCTGCTCGCGCCGACGGTCAACCTGCACCGCTCGCCCCTGGGCGGCCGCCACTTCGAGTGCTACTCCGAGGACCCGCTGCTCACATCCCGCATCGCCGTCGCCTTCGTCCAGGGCGTGCAGTCGGCGGGCGTGGGGGCGACCGTCAAGCACTTCGTGGGCAATGACTCCGAGACCGAGCGGATGACCTACGACGCCCGCATCGACGAGGCCACGCTGCGCGAGGTGTACCTGGCGCCGTTCGAGGCGGCGGTGCGCGAGGGCGGGGCGTGGGCGGTGATGGCCGCCTACAACCGCGTCAACGGCACCACCATGACCGAGAACCGGCCGCTCCTGACCGACGTGCTCAAACAGGAGTGGGGGTTCGACGGCGTGGTGGTCTCCGACTGGACGGCCGCCCGCTCCACCGAGGCCACCGCCCTGGCCGGGCTCGACCTGGCCATGCCGGGACCGGACGGGCCGTGGGGGGAGGCGCTGGTCGCCGCGGTCGACGACGGTCATGTCCCGGTCGAGGTCGTGGACGACAAGGTGCTGCGCATCCTGCGGCTCGCGGCACGGACCGGCGCGCTCGACGGCGTCCCGGCCGTCCAGGCGCCCGCCGTGCCGGACGATGCCCGCGACCGACTGCGCGAGCTGGCGATCCGCGGCTCGGTGCTGCTGCGCAACGATGGCCTGCTGCCCCTGCGGCCCGAGCAGCTGCGCAGAGTGGCGCTGATCGGGCCGAACGCGGTCCGCTTCGCCGCGCAGGGCGGCGGCAGCGCGCACGTCCCCCCCGAGCACGTAGTCACGCCGCTGGAAGGGCTGCGCCGGGTGCTCGGCGAAGACGCCGAGATCACTGTGCATGCAGGCGTCTTTCCGCACGCCAAGCTGCTGCCCCTGCCAGCTGACCTGGCCGTGGACCCCGAGACGGGGCAGCCGGGCGTGCGGCTGGAGTACCGCGCGGCCGACGGCACCGTCGTGACAGCCGAGCACCGCACCCCGGCCTCCTGGTGGTTCCCGATCATCCTGGCCGACGAGGTGACCGAGCTGGCGGTACGCACCCGCCTCACCCTGACCGCCCCCGGCCTCCACCGGCTGTCGGTCCTGGGCACCGGGCGGCACACCCTGAGCGTCCCCGGCCAGGACGACCAGTTCCACGAGCAGCTCCAGGACGGCGACGACATCGGCGCCCTGCTGCTCAGCCCACCCTCGCACACCTTCGCCTTCACCGCCGACGCCGGGCAGGTGGACATCGAGGTGCTGCTCAGCCCGCAGCGCAACCTTCCCTACCCCGTCACCCTGCTCGGGCTCGGCTACGAGCCGCCACGCGGCACCGACGAGGAGGAACTGGCCGCCGCCGTCGGGGCCGCGCGTGCCGCCGACGTGGCGATCGTGCTGGTCGGCAGCGACGCCGACACCGAGACCGAGGGCCTCGACCGGACCGGGCTGGCGTTGCCCGGCCGTCAGGACGAGCTGGTACGGCGGGTATGCGCGGCCAACCTGCGCACCGTGGTCGTGGTCAACGCCGGGGCGCCGTGGCTGATGCCCTGGGCCGAGGAGCCGGGCGCGCTGCTGTGGTCGTGGTTTCCCGGGCAGGAGGGCGCGGCCGCCGTCGCCGACATCCTGCTCGGCGCCGAACCGGGTGGCCGCCTGCCCACGACCTTCCCCGCCGCCGAGGCCGACGTCCCGATCCGGTCGACTCAGCCGGACAACGGGATCCTGAACTATGCCGAAGGCGACCGCATCGGCTACCGCGCCTACCGGCCGGAGGGGGTGCTGTTCCCGTTCGGCCACGGCCTGTCCTACACCACCTGGGACTACGTGGCCGCCGCCGTGGAAGGCGGTATTGAAGGCGGCATCGAGGTGACGGTGCGCAACTCCGGCGACCGCCCCGGCCGGGAGATCGTCCAGGCGTACCTGGAAACGGACGGCCTGCTTCGTCTGGTGGGTTTCGCCGCCGTCGAGGCCGGCCCCGGTCACAGCGCCACCGTCCGCATCGAGCCGGCCCCCCGCGCGCTGTCGCGCTGGATCGACGGTCGCTGGGCACCGTCCGGCGGCCCGCACTTGCTGCGCATCGGACGCTCCGCCGCGGACCTTCCCCTGACCTGCACCATCGACTGAAACGGAGTGAACACCCCTATGCTGAGACTCACCGACCGCCGCGTGCTGATCACCGGCGCGGCCTCCGGCATCGGCCAGGCCACCGCACTGCGGCTCCTGTCCGAGGGCGCCGGCGTGGTGGCCGCCGACATCGCCGAGGAGGGCCTGAAGGAAACGCTCGCCCTGGCCACCGAGCAGGGCACCGCCGACCGGCTCACCGTCACCTCCGTCGACATCGCCGACGAGATCTCCGTGAACGAGGTGGTCTCATCGGCGGTGGCTCGGCTGGGCGGCCTGGATGCCCTGGTCAACACGGCGGCCATCCTGCGCGGCGCGCACACCCACGACTGCTCGCTGGAGCTGTGGAACCGGATCATCGGCGTCAACCTCACCGGCACCTTCCTGATGACCCGCGCCGCGCTGCCCGCCCTGCTCGAATCCGGCCGCGGCGTCGTGGTGAACTTCAGCTCCACCGCCGCCTTCTTCGCTCACCCGTTCATGGCCGCCTACTCGGCCAGCAAGGGCGGCATCGCCTCCTTCACCCACAGTCTCGCCCTCGAATACGCCAAGCAGGGCCTGCGCGCAGTCAACATCGTGCCGGGCGGCATCAGCAGCGGGATCACCAACAACATCGGCTCGCTGGTGCCCGCCGACACCGACTGGAACCTGTTCGTCAAGCTGACCGCCGCCATCGGCGACGGCCTGCCCGGCCCGGAGAACGTCGCCGGCGTCGTCGCCATGCTCGTCTCCGACGACGGCGCGTTCGTCACCGGCACCGAGATCCGCATCGACGGCGGCGCCCACATGTGAGCGCAGGTCCGCGTTCTGTGACGAGGCCCGGGAACCGCGCGCCCGCCGATGACGGTGACGTGCACCCGGGCCGCGTCCGGCGGGCAGGCGCTACGGCCGCTGAGCTCGCCCCGCCTCGCTGCTAGGGCGGGACGCGGTTGCGCAGCTCCGGCTTTCGAAGCTTTCCCGAACCCGTTCTCGGCAGGTCGTCCACCACGTCGACGCCGATGATGACGTTGAAGGTGTTACGGATGAGGTTGCCGTGGGTGAGCGTCGCGCCCTTGGGACGCCCCGTCGTGCCCGAGGTGTAGAGGACGAGGGCGACGTCGTCGACCAGCATCGGGTTGGCGTACTTCAGCCGGATGCCGCCTCCGCCGGCGGCTCCTACGCCGATGCCGGTCTGGCCGGTGTGGAACAGCGCGGGGACGCCGAGCTCCTCGATGACCTCGTAGAGCGGATAGGCCGTCCGGCCGTTGGGCGCGATGCCCTGGATGCTCGGGGGGAACTTGAAGCCGCGCACGCTGTGCTCCTCGACAAGCCGGCGCGCCTCGCGGGCGCCCGCCCTGCCCTTCCAGGGGTCCACGCCGGCGAACGGGATCGGCACGTCGGCGTGCTCGGTGCAGCTTTCGGCCACCTCCTCGTTGGAGATGCGCGGGTAGCCGGTGGCGTGCTCGGCGTCAACGGTGAACACCACCGCGGCCATCTTCCGCTCGCGGTAGTAGCCGGCCATCTCCGCGATGGTCGGCCTGCGGTGGCCGTGCGCCTTGAAGTACTCCTCGCGGCGGGCGTACCCGTGGTCTCGGATCGGCGGGCCCTGGCGGAGGCTGGGAGCGGGGCACGGGAGATCGGCCGTTGGGTCGACTTCGATTACGACGGTGCCGCGCGCCAGGTTCTCGATCACCTGGAGGACGCCGGCGCGGAACGGATCGCGGTTGTCACGGCCACGGCCTGCTTCCACCAGAAGTCCGTCGGCGTCTACCCGGACTGGTGCGCCGAGCGGGGCCGTGAACCCCGAATCGTCTGCCTTCCCAGCCCCGGTGTCCAGCAGACGCCCGACGCCGTGAAGGAACTGCTCGCCGCCCAGGTCCCGCCCGACGCGCTCGTCACCCTGGTCGAGGTCAGCCCGCCGCTCCTGCTGGACACGATCCGCAGGCTCGGCCGCTCCGTCCCCGACGACCTGCTGCTCGTCTGCGCCACAGAAGATCCGGCGGCCTCCTACACCGATCCGCCGATCAGCACGCTCGGCTTCCTGCCCGGCGAGACCGCCCAGGCGGCGGTGGAACTGCTCGTCGACCGCATCGAAGGCCGTGAAGGCGACCACGGCCGCCTCTTCTCTGCCGACCTCCATCTGCACGTCTTCGGCCTTTTCTGGCCGGCGGCCCGCGCGACGGCCGGTGGTGTCCCCCCGTCACCCTTGGGTGACGCTTAAGTGGAATCGCGCTCGACCAGCGCGTGGGGCCACAGGGCGAGGAGGCGCTGCCCGGTCCCACCGGTCCTGACGATCTCGTCCAGGGTCTGAGCGAGCATGGCGGGAGCGGAGGTGACATCGAGACGGACAGTGGTCAGCCGGGGCCGCAGCAGCTTCGCCAGCGGCAGGTCGTCGCAGCCCACGACCGCCACGTCGCCGGGGACGGAGATCCCGTTGTCGGCGAGCACGGCCATCAGCAGCATGGCGTAGTCGTCGTTGTAGGTGAACACGCCGTGCTTGGTCCGCGCATGTCCGGTGGTGTCCGCGGCCTGCCACGCGTCCAGCCACGCGGCGGTCGCGGACTCGGAGAAGGCCAGGTCCACTTGGTTGTAGGGCACGCGGTGGGCGGCGGCCACCCGCTGCACGCCCGCCGCTCGGCGCAGGCCCATGTCGCGCAGGCCCTTCTCGGCCGGGACGATCGCGGTGAGGGTATGGCTGCCGCGCGCGAGGATGTGTTCGGCGGCGGTGGCCCCGATCCCTTCGTGGTCCATGGTCATGGTGGAGACGATCTCGGAGGGCCAGCCCGCGACGCCGATGCCGATCACCGCCTTGATCCCCGCCGAGTGCAGTACGTCCACGGCCTGCCGGGTCAGCCGCTCGGCCGGGGCGAGGACCGCGACCGGGCGCAGCTCGGCCCAGGCGCGGGCGGCGGCCACCCCTTTCAGGCGGCGTGCGCCGTACTGGATCATGGTGTATCCCAGCCTGCCGAGCTCACTGTCCAGCTCCTCCATCAGGCCGACGGCGAGCGGGCCGTACGGGATGTTGACCAGCGGCACCAGCACCAGTCTGCTGTGTCCGGTCCGGAGTGTCCGGGCTCCGGCGTGCGGCACGTACCCGAGCCTGTTGGCGGCCTCTTTGACGCGCGCCCGTGTCTCGTCGCTGACCCGCGCGTCCTCGCGGTTGTTGAGGACGTACGACACCGTCGCCTGAGAGACCCCTGCCTCACGGGCGACGTCGAGACTGGTGGGTGGCTTAGCGGACATCAGGTCCATTCTGGATCATAGCGAGTCGATAAAGACCAGAGCCCTGTCCTTGTCGATCTTCTGGGGTTATGCTATCAACTGCTTATACGTATAAACGATCCGTCGGCCGCCGGAGCTGCCCGCGGGGGCGCCAGCTCTCGTCGGCGGGGTCGCCGTACCCGTCGATCACGTCTGTGAGGTAATTCGATGCTGCACTATCGCGAATGGGGCGCCGGTGACCGGGTCGCCGTGCTGATCCACGGCATCATGGCCGACTCCCGCTGTTGGTGGAGGGTCGGCCCGGCGCTGGCCGAGCGCGGTTACCGGGTCATCGCGGTGGACCTGCCCGGGCATGGCGACAGCCCCCGCGCGGAGGAGTACACCCCCGAGGTGTACGCGTCGAGCGTGCTGGAGTCGGTCCCGGCCGACCCCGACCTGGCCATCGGTCATTCACTTGGCGGCCTCACCTTGTCGGTCGCGGTCGAGCGGCTCAGGCCGGGCAGGGCGGTCTACGCCGACCCGGCGTTTCGCATCCCCAAGATCGACGGACTTGATCTTGGCGGGATGATGGCCGTGGCCAAGGACCAGACCGTGGAAATGGTGCGGCAGGGCCACCCCGGCTGGTCCGCCGAGGAATGCGCGCTCGAGATCGAGATGCTGGCCAAGTGGGACCCGGCGACCGCGATGGCGCTGGACTCGGTTGCCGGCTCGGACTTCACGCCGGAGCCGGTGGTGCCGTCATTGGTCCAACTGGCCGACCCGAGCGAGCTGGTCTCCGAGGAGTTCGCCGAAACCCTGGTCTACAGGGGCTTCGAGGTGCGCGTGGTGAAGGGCGCCGAGCACACGATCCATCGCCACTTGTTCGAGAATTTCATGGCCGGTCTCGAGGGCTGGATCTAGATCTTCGCGATACGGCTTCTATTCGGGCTCCTGCGCAAGATGGTTGAACTCCTCGACGCTGGCCGGACGGTTGAGGAGATCGCCGAGACCTTAAATCGGGAAGGTGTGATCCCGCCGGGTGAGCGGCGCTGGTCGCCGGCTGACCTTGCTGCGGCTATGGGTGTCGACCTTGCCGCGATTCACCGCAAGGTCGACGCTGCCGCGCTTCTCCGAATGGCGGACCAGGCCACGGGCTCATAACGCCGTAGGGTGCAGCGTGGTTGTACGCCTACGTTGTGAGGATGACGCAGTCTTCTGACCCGTGAAGCGGAAGGAGAGCGTCTTGCTTGATGCTGAGCTTCGGGATGAGTTGCTATGTCGCATGGATCGTGACCAGGCTGTGCGAACTGTGGCACCCCTCGGCGTCCCGCTGCCTCGGGAGATCGACGAGGAGTGGGATGCCGTCGATACCGACAACACCGCATTCTTGAAGGGCGTGATCGCCGAGCGCGGTTGGCCGGGCAACGACATGGTCGGTGAAGAAGCCGCTCACGCTGCGTGGGTGCTGATCCAGCACGCTGACCTGGATCTGGAGTTTCAGCGCAGCTGCCTGCCGCTCCTCCGAGCTGCTGTTGACGCGGGTCAGGCCAAGCCGTCCAACTTGGCGTATCTCATCGACCGCGTCCGCGTGGCCGAAGGCCGACCCCAGGTGTACGGCACCCAGTACTGCATGCAGAACGGGGTGTTCGGGCCCCGGCCAACCGAGGATCCTGATCACCTCGACGAACGACGTGCCGAGGTCGGCTTGGCCCCGCGGGCGGACTACGACCGTACGATGCGTGATCTGTACGAGTGACACTGCGGGGACACGCGGGACTCATGTCCGCCAGCCGAGCCCAAGCTGCAGGCCAAGCTTGAGCCCGATTTCAGGCGTTCCGGATGCCGTAGGCGTAGCGGCTGTTGGCCCGGGAGCGGCATATCAGGTAGGAGAGGGCAAGATGCCCAGGTAGGTGCGGAACTCCTCGGCCAGCGGCTCCCCCGCGGGTAGCCGCTGGGCGAAGGCATGGAGTTGGTCGGCGACGCGACTGGAGTCGACGCCGGTGACGAGTTCGACGGCGCGGCGCGCTGTGTAGACGGCACCGTCCAGGTCGTCCTGGTCGAACTGGGCGTCGGCGATGGCGGTTAGGCCGAGCACGGTGTCGCGGGTGTAGTCGATGCCCCGCCCGGCCATGCCTTCCTCCAGCAGCCGCACCGCGATGTCCGGGCGGCCGAGCTGCACGAAGCCCGCGCCGACCTCGATCGTGTGGGACGGCTGACGCATCCAGTAGATCCACGGCGGATCTTCGTCGGCGTCGCGGCGCCCCCAGTGGTCATCGGCGCGGAACAGCACGTCGACGGCCTGGCGGGACTCGCCGGCGACGGCGTGGGCGCGGACCTGCCACGCGTCGAGCATGGCGTGCACGGTGCGGGACGCCCCAGAGCCGATGCGTTCCCGGGCGGCCTCCAGCAGGTTGATCGCGGTACGGCCGTCGCCGGCGTAGGTGTGCTGCATCGCCATGAGCGACAGGATGTAGGCGCCGGTCAGGGTGTCGCCTCCGGTGGCGGAGGTGCGCAGCCCGGCGTGCCAGTAGCGTCCCGCGGCGGCGTGCCGGTCACCGTCGAACGCGCACCGGCCAGCGAAGCGCAGCAGTTCGCCGGCCGCGCCGTACAGGCGCCGCTCGACCGCTGAATGGTAGCGGCCGCCCTGCAGCAGCCGGGATATCAGCTGCAGGTCGGCTTGGGCGAGGTTCAGGCAGTAGTCGCCGCCGACGGTGCCGCCGTCACTGGCATTGGTGATCTTCTCTGCGGGGACGGCCGCCCAGGCGCCGGCCAGCTCAGCGGTTTCGTTCCCGGACATCAGGAGGAAAGATCGCCGGTCGGTGTCTGCTCCCATGCACCCCGCCATGATCTGTTTCGCCGTCTCAGAGAGTGTTGTGTAACTGGGTGACAGCGTTCGGTTATGCGGCTGCTTGTCGGATGTCGTGGTAGCGGGTTTGCTGACCGGCCAGGCGGGCGGCCATGAGCCGGATCATCGCGATCTTGATGAGGTCTTCGGCGTGGGCGGTGGTGCGTTCGTAGTCCCGGCACAGTCGGCGGTAGCGGGCCAGCCAGGCGGTTGGGTCGGCCGAGCGGCGAGGTTCCTGTTGAGCAGGCCCTTTTCCGCTCGGCCTCCCTCCGAACCGGACATGACGGTTTCCCGGTCATCCGGCTCTCCAGTGACTACTGCGTGAGTGGTGCGGCGGACTGCCCGGCGTGGATGTGGGCGTGGCAGGCGTCGCAGACCACCAGGGATTTGCGGCGCCGCTTGGCCATGGCTCGCATCCAGACGGGCTGGTGCTGTCCGGGTCTGGCGAGATCGGCGAGCTTGCGGACGTGGTGCACTTGGATGTTGTCCGTTCGCTGGCAGAGTTCGCAGGTATCGGCCAGGAGTCGTTTGATCAGCTCCTTGCGCGGATAGTCCACCCGGACCGGCTGACGGTCGATGATGGCCGCCATTCTCTGCCGCTGGAGCGGAATCCCACCGAACCGCGCGACCAGTGAGATCGTTTCATCCTGAAGGTGCTGGTCAGGCGCCTGGTGTGATCGAGTGAGGGTGTACTCGCGCTGGTCGCGGGTGGTGATCATGCCGGGTGATCGTCTGTCATCGGGTGTGCTCGGTGGTGGCCAGGACCATCAGGGCGCGCAGCAGGGTGGTGGCGTGGGTGGCGCGCATGCGGACCTTGATCAGGATGCGCCGGTTCTTCAGGGCGGCGAAGCCGTGTTCGACGGGGGCGCGTTCGGCACTGATCAGCTGGTTGGCCTGCTTTTCGGCCGTGGTCAGGGGGCGGTTGCGGGCGGCTTTGCGGCCGGTGATGATGACCGGGTCGTCGGGGTTGTCGTCCAGGCCGACGAAGCCGAGATCGGCGATGGCGCCCAGCCCGGCCCTGCG
Source organism: Streptosporangium album (assembly GCF_014203795.1). Classification (NCBI taxonomy): domain Bacteria; kingdom Bacillati; phylum Actinomycetota; class Actinomycetes; order Streptosporangiales; family Streptosporangiaceae; genus Streptosporangium; species Streptosporangium album. The sequence continues at coordinate 1,188,629 of NZ_JACHJU010000002.1, forward strand.
GAGCTGCTCGGTGAGCCGGTTGTGACGGGCGGTAGTGATCTCGCTGGAGCGGCCAGGCCGGGCGGCCGAGATCCACAGCAGGTTGCCCTTGCGGTCGGTCAGGGCCAGCACCAACACCCCATGGACCTTGTGTTTCCCCGAGTAGTTCTTGCGGTTGTCGGCGCCGGTGCGGCGGCGGGTGCGCACCAGGGTGCCATCCAGCAGCACCACTTCACCCCCGGACTTGGCGAGCTTCTTCAGGACGCGGTCCAGGCGGGGCGCGCGGGTGGCCAGCAGGTCGATGACCTCCAGCATCCAGCGGCGCACGGTGGAGGCCGAGACGTGGTTGGCGCCGGCCAGGTCGGCCAGGCGGTGATCGTGGCGGAGGAAGGCGACCACGATGGTGGCGATCTGGCCCGGGGACAGTTTCCGCCACCGTGAGCCGATCACCTTCAGATGGCCGCGCAGCAGGTCGGCGACGAAGGTGAGGGTTCGGGTGGACAGCGGCAGCAGGCAGCGGTAGACAGGGGACGGCGCGTCCTCGGCCGTGGTGTTGGTTGTTGTCACAAACCGCCATGCCCCCGGCTGGGGGCGCGCTCAGGCTGTTCGCCCGGCGATGCCCTGGTCAGGGGCTGGTCAGGGATAGCGACCCCGGTATCGGGGCCGCGTTGGTCAGGACGACGGGGCGAACGCGCCGCTGGGGGTCTTGCGCAGCCGGCCTCGCTCGGCCAGCCGTTTCAGCTTGGCCCGGACCCCCTCCACCTGCCCTGAGGCGACCGGCAGTCCGAGCTGCTCGCAGATCGCCTTGCAGATCACCGGGCCGCCGGCGGCGTCTACCGCGGCCAGCAGCGCCTGATAGTCGGCGGGCAGGTCCCCGGCGTCATCGGCTTCGTGTCGGAAGGGGATCAACCGGCCGCCGGACAGAAACTCCACGCCCCGTTCTGCCTGGGCCGCGGCCCGGGCCGCCGTCAGTGCCACCCGGTACACCGGTGTCGGCATATCGGCCGGGTCTTGGCCGGCACCGCACGCCTGCTCCGCAGCGGGGACTTCGGCGAGGATCTCCTTGACGACCTGCTCGGCCACCCTCAGCCGGTCCAGGTCGTCTTCGGCTTCGGTCAGCTGGGTACGGAGCCGTTCGGCGTGCGCGGTCGTGGAGACCAGTCGCGCGGTGATCTCCTCCAGCAGCCTCTGCGACACGGGCGTCCTCCGGCAGCGACACGTCTGTTACCTGGTGAAAGCATCCGGACACGGACGATAACGATCCGGGTCGTGTCGTCGCAGTCGAATCACGGAAGGTCCGCATTTGTCCGTGGCGGACGATCAACGGCGATGATCACCACCATCCACCAGCAGAGATCACGCCAATCCCAGCCAGGCCATCCGCTTCCACCTGCGGAAACAAGATGGAATTAGCTCAGTGGTTTCCTGCCGTCTCGTTCGATACGGGCTTCGAAACAGGTCCGCAGCCCGTGAGGCGTCTCGATCTTGGCTTTATGTTTGGCCGCCATCTTCGACACCGTCGAACGGTGCTTGCCTGCCAGGGTCTTGAGCATCGAGGTGCTCATGACCCAGTGCAGACGATGCAGCCGGTGAACGTCCCCGGCCAGCAGGTAGTACTGGACGATCCCCCGATAGATGGCTCCAAACGTGGCGACGATGGTGTGGTCGTCGCTGTTGATCAGGGCCGCTTGCCGTTCGGGTTTGCCCCGGGCAAGGTAGGGGACGCATTTGGCCTTGACCACGTCCAGCGGCACGCGCAGCCCGATCCCTCCGTTGACCGCTCTGCGGCCCCGGGTGGCCTTGCTGCTGTTGTGCCGAACGTTGATCTCATAGCCGAGGAACCGTGCCGCCCGGGTACGGGCGTGGGTGATCGGCGTCTTGTCGTGGGACAGTTCCAGCTTGAGGTCCTCGCGCAGGAACGCCGCCAGACGCTGTTTGATCTCCTCGGCTTCGGCCTTGGGCCCGGTGAACCCGAGAAGGTGGAGAGTAGGCCGGGGGAATCGCACCCCCGGCCTCTCGCAGAACCGGACTTAAACCTCTCGGCTTATCCGGCTCCCATCGCCCAGCCGTCAGGACGAGCGCCGAGACGCCAGTGCGCGAACAGGCGGGGAGATCGCCGGGCGATCTCGGCCAGCCAGGCCATCGCGCGCCGTTCCCGGCGTTTGAGCCGTTTGTATTTCCGGCACGCCCAGCCCACCAGGAGCTTGTTGAGATGCCGGAGGAAGGAGAGCAACCGGGACCGGTAGAAGCGCCCGTAATAGTTGATCCACCCCTGCACGATGCTGTTGAACATGCGGGCAAGGTCGTCCAGAGACTTGTCACTGCGCCGGGACAGATGCCAGGAGCGGATCACCGCTCCCATCGCCTTCATCGCCTGCGTGCTGACCGCGGGCAAGAACGACACGAAGTGCTTGCCGTGCTTGTTCTTGGCCAGCCGGGGCCGGAACTCATAGCCCAAGAACGTGAACCGGGTGTGCTCGTGCGAGCCCGTCCGGTCGGCGTCCTTGCAGTAGATGATGCATGTCTTGTCCGGATGCAACTCCAGGCCGACCTGCGCCAGACGCATTGCAATCGCGTCTCGCACGTATTCGGCCTGCCGGCGGCTGCCGCAGTGCACCACCGCGTCATCGCAGTAACGCTCGAACCCAAGCGCCGGAAATTCCCGGGCCAGCCAGGCGTCGAACGCGTAATGCATGAACAGGTTAGCCAGCAAAGGTGAAATCGCCGACCCCTGCGGGGTCCCGCGATCTCGGGCGACCAGGGTGCCATCCTGCCGTTGCATCGGAGCGGTCAACCACCGCTGGACATACAACAGGATCCACCGCTGATCCGGTGAAAGGTGCTTGGCGACGGCCTTGAGCACCAGGTCATGCGGCACGGTGTCGAAGAAGGCCCGGATGTCCATGTCGATCACCCAATCCTTCCGCCAGCACCGCACCCGGCACGCCCCAACCGCATCCAGCGCCGACTTGCCCGGCCGATAGCCGTAGGAATCCGGATGGAAGATCGGTTCGACCTTCGGCTCCAGATACATCCGCACCACCGTCTGGGCCACCCGGTCGGCCACGGTCGGCACGCCCAGCACCCGCACCCCTCGCCCTTGCGGCTTGGGGATCTCCACCGCTTTCACCGGCGGCGGGAAGTACGAGCCTGAGGACAACCGGTTCCAGATCCGATACAGATTCCGGTCCCGATCGGCCTCGAACTGCGCGATCGACTCCTCATCGACCCCCGCCGCCCCCTTGTTGGCCTTGACTCTCTGAAACGCTTCCCAGACCTTCCACTTGTCGATCTGAAACGGCTTGTCCTGCTGCCTGAGTTCGCTCACCTGGCTCCTCCCGGCCCGATCGGATGACCAGCCGGTTGACCACCAAGCGACTCCGGGCGACCCGGCCCCTTCGCTCCACGCCCATTACGGCGCTTCTGCACTACTACGAGCCGGTCCGTCCCTCCGCCTCGCCCCGGTACTCGGCCCCTTGCAGTGTCCGCTGCTTGGGGTACTCCCTTCGGCCGGACGCTCCAACACGCGCCCGACACCGCTGAGACGGCAGGTTCCCACGTTCCGTACTGGCGCCCAAGCCGAACTCGCGCCACCTTGACGCCGGTCACCACCTGGCCAGCAAGCAGGCACCCGCCAGGCTCATCCCGGGGCAACAACTGGACCCCGGTTTCGATGACGCCGCTACGCTTTCGACGTTTCATCAGTGGTTCACTCTCGTTCGCCTTCTCGGCTCACACCTGACGCATCTCGTGCGCCTTTTCCGCGACGCTCACCACCACGGCCATTGAGCCGCAGCAACTCGCGGTGGTTTGGGACCTCCCCCTGCGTGAGCGATCCCGGAGGACCTACCTCCATCACCAGCACAGCACCGCATCCGAAGCTCGCGATCTTCTACATCACAACCTCCATCAGCGTTCGTGGCGCACAGTCGTCCGCGTAACGGCAGAGCCGATAGTTGGGCAGACCTTGACGGCGTCGCTTGGCCCGTTCATATGGGCTGGCTCCCGGTCCTCCCGGACCCTGGGCGATGAACTCGTCCAGGACCGACAGGGCCACGTTGCTCAGCAACGGGGAGAGAATCGACCCTTGCGGGGAACCAGCGTTGGTATCCGCCAGCGTGCCATTCTCGGTGAGAATGCCCGCCTTAAGGAACGCCTTCACCAAGGCCAAGACACGTTTGTCTCCAACGCGATCGCGCACCCGATCCATGAGCGCCGAATGCGAAATTTCGTCGAAGCAGGCTTTGATGTCCCCTTCCACGATCCACTCATAAGAACGGGAAGTGAAATGGTGCACCTCAGCCACCGCGTCATGAGCCCGACGGTTCGGACGGAACCCGTAGGAGCACGGGAGGAAATCCGCCTCGAAAATCGGCTCCAACACCAGTTTTAAAGAAGCCTGGACCACCCGGTCCCGGATCGTCGCGATCCCCAGGTAGCGGACCTTACCGCCCGCCTTGGGAATCGCTCGCTGCCGGACCGGCAGAGGACGGAACGTACGGGCTTTGAGATCATCCCGTAGCTCCGCGAGAAACCCCTCCAGCCCGCGCACAGCCTGAATATAGTGGGCGGTCTCGCCGTCCACCCCGGCCGTACGAGCTCCTTTGTTACCCCGCACCCGAACCCACGCGACCAGCAAGAACGCGGGATCGGTGACGAGATTGAACAGATCATCGAACCGGCGATGAGGATCATCACTGGCCCAGCGGTGCAGCTTGGTTTGGATCCCCAGTACCCGGCGCTCCGCCATATGCATGGCGTATTCCAGTTCGTCGGTATTCACCGGCGACCTCCTGACATTCCCTGACGTCCACTGCTGACTTGCTGGCCCCCTTCGCCATGTGCACGCCTCTCGCGTGCTCGAACTACTACGGGGCCTCCGCCCCGTTCCGCGCCTTCGACCGACGACGGGCCTATCCCGCCGACCCAGATGGGTTCCAGACGGCGGGAACGATGCGGAACGGTTCCCGTGTTCACTGCGAATCGATCGATCAGCTTGGCATCCAGCTTTGCCCCGGCAGCATCGCCATGGTTACGCCGCAGGCCTTCACCATGGCCTCCCCACCGGCACGCTAAGCCGGCTTCGGAGTCGGCCCTCCAACGGAAAGCCGTGCACTGCATCCCGGCCCATATCCACCAGATTTGAGCCGGTGCCACGCTTACGGAGCTTTGTCACTGATTCCTGTTCGTATACCGTCTGATCTCGCTCGCCGGACCCGGCCCGTCTGGCAGTGCCGAACCGCCCCGGCTTTGTCAGCGCTGCTTCCCGCCCTCCCCGGCGTCTCCCGGATCGGACTGCGCTCAGCTCCCACCAGGCTGCTGCGACAGCCCAGCGAGGAGGTCTCACACCTCCTTCGATTCCCAGCGCCTCACGGCGCACGAGCGCCTCGTGGCGCACAAGGTCCTCTCCACGACCCATCTGCGCGGCAGTAGTTGGAAGCCTTTGATGTCGTCGTTGCGTTTGACGACTTCCAGCTTGATGCCCAGTTCGTGGTCGGCCCAGTCGATGAGGCTGGCGTCGACGCTGTTGGCGTACCCGCCGTCGACCCAGATCAGCCCGATGGTGGGGTACTGCTGGTCGATGGAGTGCAGCACCAGCCTGGCCCCGGCGCGGTCCTGCACCGAGGCGGAGTGCACCATGCAGACCAGCAGCAGCCCGTTCGTGTCGACCAGCAGATGCCGCTTGCGGCCTCGCACTCTCTTTCCCGCGTCGTATCCGATCTGCTCGCCGCCGCAGGCGGATTTGGCCGACTGAGAGTCCAGCACCGCCGCGGTGGGGGCCGGGTCGCGGCCGTCGGCCTGGCGCACCTGGTCACGTAACACGTCGTGGATGTCGTCCCACACCCCCAACGCGCTCCAGTACCGGAACCACCGGTAGACGGCGTGCCACGGGGCCAGATCGTGCGGGACCAGACGCCAGGCGCAGCCGGAGACCAGTACGTACAGAATTGTGTCGATGATAAGCCGGTGGCCGTGCTTCAACGGTCGTCCACCCTTGGTCGTATCCCGTACCGGCAGGTGAGCGGATACGACCTGCCACATCGCGTCGGTCAGTGCGCACGGGTAGGCTCGGCGGGCGTCATCCCCGCCAGTATTCATGTTGTCCACAAACACGCGATCTTGGCGGGGATGACCCTTTCCCTGCACGATCGACACGCTGAATTCCCTTGACACGCAAGGCTTCCAGGGCCGGGCAACCTCAGGTAGTCAACCAGTTACACAACACTCGCTCAGGTATGGCGGTCGCGAGGCGGAATGCTCTGCTGAATGACCTATGCATGGCCCCCAACGGTCACCGTGCCGATGGTCAACCGCGGTTCTCCCTCCAGGATCTCTCCGATGCGCCCCACTTGGTCGTCGAGGTCCCGACGTTGGGAGGGGGTGAGCAGGGTCAACGGCTCGACCGTGATGTCCAGCTTGCGTCCGGAGCGGCGCTGATGCCAGACGCCTGCGACCATGCCGTCGATCAGCAGTACTGGAAAGTTGCCGGCCTGGCCGCCGGCGAGCGCGCGTCGTGCGGCTGGTCCCGGGAAGAGCAGCTCCCGGGGATGGCTGCCAACGGTGTAGTGGTCGAAGTACGGCAGCAGCCGCACGCCGCACGGTGGCAGGGATGCCGCGGCAGTGTCACCGGAGGCAACCCATGCGCGGGCGCCACCGACCTCGACCTGTTCCAGTTCACCCGCGAGGGAGTCGAACAGTTTGGTCGCCCAACCGCGCGGGGCGGACAGCCATTGCGCGAAGTGCTGCGGCGTGGCCGGGCCGTAGGCGTGCAGGTAGCGGCGGACAAGGCCGGCGAGCGCGTCGGATGCCGCGGCCGGCTGGAATCCGTGCAGCCACCGCTGCGGGCTGGTAAAGGTGACGTTTCGCCCGCGGTTCGGGCCGAAACACAGCGCGCCGCGGTGTGCGGCGAGGTGCATGGCTTGCCGCCAGCGTGGCCACATGCCCTGGAATGCGGGCACCACCGGGTCAGTGGCCCAGGGCCCGGTACGGACGGCCACCTCCGCGCCGAGTTCGTCGATGGTGAGTTCGGCGTCGGCTAGTGTCGCCGCGATCGCCGCGACGACCTCGTCGGTCTGTTCGGGGGTCAGTCGCACGTTGGCGGGCATGGGGTTCGTCGCCGGGGGTACCGCGCTGAGCGCGCCGGTCCACAGTGGCAGGTCAACTGTCGGCAGCAGGTGTACGGTGCCGCGCGGCCCGTACGTCTTCACCAAACTGCGTTCGCTCCACAGCGCGTCCCGGACAGTGGTCCGCGTGGCACCGGCGACGCGGAGCCCGATGGACACTTCGGCGGCGGACAGTACCTGGGCATGCGCGCCGCACATGGCGGCGACGGCGTCGGCTGGTCGGCCGTCGCGCACCGGGGCGAACAGTCCGTGCCGGTCGAGCCGCCGGCCACATACGTCGGCCCAGGACAGCCGCGGCACGGCGGCGGAACGGTTGGTCATCGGGCACATCTCCCGGTATGTCGTCGATCGGAGTCTGGTGATGCCGGTGCCGGCACCGGAACAGAAGGCAGTCCGCGTCAGCGGAGCTTGACGAAGAACGCGCGCAGGTCGGCGGCTATCGCATCGACGACCTCCATCGCGACGAAGTAGCCGCTGGGTTGTTCTCCGGCCAGTGGATGATCTTGTCGTGCTGCTCGGCGAACCGGCGGATGCCGGGCGGCGCGGAGTAGACCCCGGTCGGCATCAGGCTCATGTTCGTCAGCCTGGTGGAGATGAAGTAGACCGGATTCGGCCTTGCCGTCGCGGTCCTGCTGGACGCGGTGGTCATCCGGATCATGATCCTGCCAGAGCTGATGACCCTGCTTGGCGACAAGAGCTGGTGGCCGTCACGGGCGGTGCTGCGGGCCAGGGCCGCCGCGGCCCAGGAGCCGCTGACCATGTCGATCCTGGTCGTTCGCTGAGCCCGAGCGCCGAACACCACCGCGGCGCCAACCTGATCGAGGTCGGCGCCGCGGTGGTTTCAGCGCAGCTTGCTGAAGAACTCCCGGACGTCACCGACGAGAAGGTCGGGGGCCTCCATGGCGGCGAAGTGGCCGCCGCGGCCGAATTCGGACCAGTGCACGACAGTGTGTTCGAGCTCGACAGTGCGCCGGATCGACACATCCATGGGGAACACCGCGACCCCGGTCGGCACCGTGGAACGCTCACTCGCGCCCCAGGCTCCGGCATGCGCGGTCTCGTAGTAGCTGTTGGCCGAGGACCCGGCGGTGCCGGTCAGCCAATACAGCATCACGTTGGTGAGCAACAGATCCCGGTCCACCGCGTCCTCGGGCAGTTCGGCGGCCGGATCGGTCCACTCCTTGAACTTCTCCACGATCCAGGCCAACTGCCCGACCGGGGAGTCGTGCAGCCCGTGCGCCAGGGTCTGCGGCCGGGTGATCTGGATCATCATGTAGCCGGACTGCTCAGTCTTCAGGTACTGCAGGCGCTCCAGCCGCGCCCGCTCGGCCTCGGTCAGCTCCCCCACCTCGTCCCGGTTGACCTCGGTGAACGCGGAGAGCCCGTTCGCGTGCACGCCGACGACCTTGTCAGGGTTGAGCCGGCCGAGCCCCGGGGAGATGACCGCGCCGGTGTCGCCGCCCTGCGCGCCGTAGCGGTCGTAGCCGAGCCGGTTCATCAGCTCAGCGAACGCCCTGGTCACCCGGTTGGTGTCCCAGCCGGCCTCGCCGGTCGGCCCGGAGAACCCGCTGCCGGGGATCGACGGGATCACCAGGTGGAACGCGTCCGCCGGGTCTCCGCCATGTGCCCTGGGGTCGGTCAGCGGGCCGATGACGTTCAGGAACTCCACGATCGAGCCGGGCCAGCCGTGGGTCAGGATCAGCGGCAGCGCGTCCGGTTCGGGCGAGCGCACGTGCAGGAAGTGGATGTTCTGCCCGTCGATCTCGGTGGTGAACTGCGGGTACTTGTTCAGCTCCCGCTCGTAGACGCGCCAGTCGTAGCCATCACGCCAGTACTCGGCCAGCCCCTTGAGGTAGCTCACCGGCACCCCGCGGCTCCAGCCGGCATCAGGCAGGTCCGCGGCCCACCGGGTCCTAGCGAGCCGGTCCCGCAGGTCGTCCAGGTCAGCCTGGGGAATGTCGATGGTGAAGGGCCGGATTTCGCTGTTGTTCTCCATGCCGATAACTCTAGGAGCCGGTTAGGTCAGACTCGGTCCTAGGTCAATGGCAGACTTCGAACCATGTGGGAAACCTCGACACGGCTGCTGCGACTGCTCTCGCTCCTGCAGACCCGACGCGACTGGTCCGGCGCCGAACTGGCCGAGCGACTGGAGATCACTCCACGAACCGTGCGCCGCGACATCGACCGGCTGCGCGGCCTGGGCTACCCCGTGCTGGCCACCGCGGGCACCGCCGGCTACCGGCTGGGCGCCGGCGCGGACCTGCCGCCGCTGCTGCTCGACGACGACGAAGCCGTCGCGGTCGCGATGGGCCTGCGCACGGCCGCTGGCGGTTCGATCACCGGCATCGAGGAGACCTCAGTGCGGGCCCTGGCCAAGGTCGAACAGGTACTGCCGTCCCGGCTGCGCCACCGGATCAACGCCCTGCAGTCGGTGACGGTGCCGATGGCCAACACCGGCCCCACCGTCGACCCGAGCACCCTCACCGCCATCGCCGCCGCCTGCCGCGACTCGCTGCGCCTGCGCTTCGACTACCGCACCCACGACGGAACCAGCAGCATCCGCACGACCGAGCCGCACCGGCTGGTGCACGCGGGCCGGCGCTGGTACCTCATCGGCTGGGACGTCGACCGCCAGGACTGGCGCACCTACCGCGTGGACCGCCTCGACCCGCGCACGCCCACCGGCCCCCGGTTCACCCCGCGCACCCCACCAGACCCCGATATCAGCGGCTACACCTCGCGGGCGATCTCCACATCGGCCTACCGCTACCAGGCCCGGTTCACCCTGCACGTCAGCGCCGAGACCGCGGCGGAGCGGATCGCCCCCACCACCGGAGCGCTGGAGCCGATCGACGAGCACAGCTGCACCCTGCGGGCCGGGTCCAACTCGCTGGACGAGTTGGCCATCTACGTGACAACCAAAGGGTTCGACTTCCAGGTGCACGAACCCCCGGAGCTTGTCGAGCACGTCAGGACGCTGGCAGCCCGGCTCGCCAGCGCGACGGATTAGTACCGCGGTCGGGTCGGGGCAGCAGGAGTGGGGTGATCAGGATGAGCGGGCCGGCGATCGCGACCGCGGTGCGGGGGCTGGTGATGCTGGCCAGCAGGCCCCACAGGGCGGTCAGCACGGCGACGGTGGCCTTGCTGGTGACCGACCACGCGGGCAGGGTGCGGGCGACTCGGTCCGTCGGGACCTGGTCGAGCCGGCAGGACAGCCGCGAGCCGAGGAGGCCTCCGACACACGGTACTTGCGAACGCGAGGCCGTACCGCCATGGCGCGAACCCCAGCCAGGACGGCCAAGGATGATTCAACACCGTCTGCTCGTCGATGCCGACCTCTTCGGCAATGGCGAGTTGTGCTTTGAGTTCGGGCACGGCCTTGCCGTGCTCCCACCTGTAGACCTTCTGCCGGTGGCCGGCCATGTTCAAACCCGAACGGCGTTGCACCAGCTTGGCGACGTCGGTGTGGGTCCAGCCGTGTTGATCCCGTATGTAGGCCAGCGGGTGGTGGAACAGAGGCTGATCGCTGCTCATGTCGTGCCCCTTAGGGGGAGGGGAGACTACCGCGAGGCTACGGCGATGTTCTGTCCCTCGCTCCTGACACCCGGTTCTCTGAGATCAGACCGTAACCAGGTGGGTGCGAGGTGCGACAGGAGCGGTTGATGGTGGCCGTGCCTCTTCCCTCGCACCAGGCGAAGAAGGAGTTTCCCGTGACGAAACGTCAGGTCAGTGGCCTCGTCTTGCGGTTGGGGGTGGGCGCGTGATGGCATCGGAGGTTGGGAGCAGCGGAGCCGGGCCGGAGCGGGCGGCGGATCTCGTGCTGGACTCGTGGCGGTTGCGCGTGTCCGGAGATCCGGATCTGCTGGCGGGTGTCCTGGCGGTGATGGCGCCGCCGTGCACGGTCGACGCGGTCGCCGTGGGCGCCGGCTGGACGGTGCGCGTCCAGCGGGATGAGCAGGACGAGCTTCCCTGCGCGGATGACGTCGACGCGTTGTTCACCGACCGGCCTGTCCTGGTTTCCCCTTGCGGGGGGCCTCAGCTCGCGGTGGTCGACGCGTCGGACGGGCTGCTTCGCCTGCTGGGCCGCTACCGGTCGGGCAGTGCGGCCGCGCTGCTGGAAGTCGACCGGGCGTGGCGTACGACCCGGGTCGTTGTCCCCGAGGCTGGGCCGGGCCGGAGCTGGCTGGACTGGGTGGCCCGGCTGTTCTTCTCCTCCCGCATGCTCGCCGGAGGCTGGCGGCTGTTGCACGCGTCCGCGGTCGTGGTCGACGGTGCGGCGGTGCTGTTCATCGCCGGTCAGGGAGGCGGTAAGTCGACGCTGGCGTACCGGGCGTGCGCGCAGTTCATGGCCGATGACCTGGTGATGGTCGGGCCGGGCGGGATCGTGGCGGGCTGGCCGACGCGGGCCGCGCCCCCCGTGGGGCTGACCGCCCCGGAGGGGGCCGGGCCGGAGCGGGAGCAGTCGGTGGAGGGGACACGGCAGCGGGTCCTGTTCACCCCGCATGAGCACCGCGCCGTCTTGGGGTGCGCGCCGCCCACACCGCTGGGCGTCGTCGTGCACGTGACAGCCGACCTCGACCCGGGCGGTGCGGCGGGCCGGGTGGCGTGGGCTACCCCGCTGGAGGCGGCCGAGGTGGACGCTGTGATGACGAGGGCGGCGGACGTTCCGGCGCAGCGGCTGTACTCCACCGACCTGCTCGGCCTGACCGGCGGCCCGTCGCTGGTCCGCGTCGACCGGCCGGACCTCGGCTGGGACACGATGTTGGGCGGTGCTGCTGGCGCACGGCTGACCCTGGACGACCTGCGGGCACTGCCTCAGGCTCCGGTGTGGGAGGCGCTGTCGGTGTGGCTGCCGGGGGTGAAGCGGTGACGGGGACTACAGCGGACACCCGGCGGATCGTGGCGGTGCGCAGCGCTGGCCGCGTCCTGGCGGTCGTCTCCGGCGACGGCCTGATCGCGGCGTGGCCGCAGGTCGCGCCGCATGTCCCCGGCGCCTGCGGCGACCCGCTGCAGGAGGGCGGTCATTCCACCGTTGCGGGGGTGGTCGTGCGGGACGACGCTGGAGGACCCGGCGGCTGCCGCCCGGGCGGTGTTCACCGCCGTCCCGGACGCTGAGATCGACGCGCGGGCCGCGCAGACGCTGCGGGAACTGCACGACAGCGGGCTGGTGTGCGTGCTGGCGTGCGACACCCAGCGCCCGGAGAGTGTGCGCCGCCGTACGCTGCGGGACTCGGGCATCGCCGACTGCTTCGACGCTCTGGTGCTGTCCAGCACGGTGGGCGTCCGTAAACCTGCCGCGCGGTTCTACGCCGCCGTGATCGAAGCCGCTGGCCGCCCCGCGGCGGAGATCCTGTTCGTCGGGGACACCCCGGCGAAGGACGCCGTCGGCCCGCGCACCCATGGTATGCGTGCCGCGCTGATCAGCGCTGAAGGCCGCCCGGCCGGGTTGGACCCGGCTATCGGTGTGATCTCCCACCTGGCTGAGCTGCCCGCCTACCTGGAGGGCCTCCATGAGCGTTGAGGCTGCTCGCCCGCTGGCGTGCCGGTATGCGGGGCCGCGGATCCGCCTGACCGGCGGGCAAGCCCACCTGCAGCCCGCCTCAGCGGTCCCGGCGGGCATGTTGCGGGCACGGTTCAGCGTGCTCAGCCCCGGCACTGAGCGCCGCCACCTGCACGCCACCGAAGGCCCTGATGGTTCCCGCGACGCCGGCTACATGACGCTCGGCGGTGACCATTCCGCCGGGTGGGTGCTGGCTGCGGTTCCGCGCGGCGCGTCGTTCGACGTCTCCAGCGGCGGCACGGTCACCGCGCCGCCCGGCACCCGCGTGCAGGCGGCGGCGGTGGCGCGTTTCCAGCAGATGGCGGTCCTGGGTCTGGACCGGTTGCCTGTCCGCGCCTCGCTGGATGACGTCGTGGTGGTCGGCTCCGGGCCTGTCGCGTTGGGCTGCGCCCTGGAGTTGCGCCGCCGAGGCGCCTGCCGGGTGCGGGTGTTGACGTCCCGGCCGCAGGCGCCGATCAGCCTTGTACCCGGAGTGGAGTGCGTCACGACGGTGGAGCGGGGCAGCGCCGGCCTGGTCGTGGACGCGGTCGGCGCTCCGCGGCAAGCCGCGCGGCTCCTCACGCTGGGCGGCCTGCTCGGCCTGCTCGGCACACCCGACCCGGGGTCGGTCCTGCCGCCGCTGTCGCTGCACCGGGCCGGATGGACGGTCGTCGGCATACATGAGCTCATCGCGGTGGCGACCCCCCGATACCGGGACGCCTACACCGCGTCGGCGGCCTGGCTGAACCGCCTCGCCCCGGACCTGGTCGACGCCTGGTGCCGGATCGTGCCCGGTGAGCTCGCAACGGGCCTGTACGCGTGCCTGGGCGGGCCTCGCCCCGCCGAACCTGTTGTGATCTTCTCGTGGGAGTCGTCGTGATCACCCCGATCGGTTTGTACAGCATCTCGGTGCGTGGCCTGGAGGTGCCGGGCCTGCTGGGCTGGGCCGCGTCGTACGGTGTGCCGTTCGTGCACCTGCGCGGCGGGCCTCGCGGCGTCGACCTGGCTGCCCAGTCCACGAAGGTCGTGTGGCAGTGGCGCAAAGCGGCTGTGGACACGGGGGTGCCGATCACCGGGGTCACCGCGGACGCGGACCTCGCGGACCTGCTGACCGACGATGTCTCCGCCCGCGCCCGGGCAGCCCAGAAGGTGGTTCGCCTCGCTGAGTCCGCGGCTCTCCTCGGCGCCGAATGGGTGCGGCTGCTGGCCCGCACCCCTTTGACCGGGCGGGAACCGGCCGGCGCGGCACGTCTGCCCGTGCTGGCGAACAGCGCGGTGCCGCTGCTGGTGGAACTGCACCACCCAGGGTGGATGGAGCCGGACGCCTTCGTGCCGCTGGTCGAGTTGGTCGACGCCTGCCCGGCGGTGTGGCTGCTGGCTGATACGGCGCAGCTCGCCGCCGCCATCCCCGCAGGCTCCAGGGCCCCCGCCTGGTTGGGGTGCGTCCTCGACCAGGCCAAAGCGGTGCACCTGTCCGACACGGGCGCCGGACTGGACACGGCCGGGCATGCCCTGGTCGCCTCGCCGGCTGCCGCCCGGATCGACGCCGGGCAGCGCCTGGAGGTCGCCCTGGAGTGGACCGGAGCCGACCGTAGCCCGTCCGCGTGTCTGGCCCGCCCCACCCAACCGGGGGTGATCAACGTACACCGGCTGAAGCGCCTGTACCGGGGCCCGGACGGGGAACGCACGCTCACCGCCGCGAAAAACCTGGTGGAGCGGCTGGCAGGGTTGCGCGACGGCGGGTGGCGGATCGTGTGGACGGTGCATAACCTGCTGCCCATCGATGGCGGGCCGCCCAGTAGCGCCGACTGGCATGCCGCGCTCGGCGTGCTCGGCGTGGCCGACACGGTCCTGACACACACCTGCTCCGACGCCGTCTACCTGTCCCGGCTGACGAAGGCGCCCGTCATCGTGGCCGGTTGGTCAGGGCTGAGCGCCCCCACCACCTTCGGCCCGGAGCCGGAGGCGGTGGGCGACCTGACCGGCTGGTTGCGCGCCGCGCCCTACACGGTGCTGGTCGTGGGGAACCTCACCGCCTACAAAGACCTGCCCGCCGTGGTGGGCGCGTTCACCGGCCACACCCGGCACGCACGGCTGCTGGTCGCCGGACCGTGCCGCGACGAAACGCTGGCCGCTGAACTCGAAGCCGCAGCGCAACCGGGCGGCGGCAGGGCGCGGGTGTATCCGCACCGGATCCCGCCCGAGCACGTGTACGGTCTGTACCGGGCAGCCGATGCCGCGCTGTGCCCGTACCGGGTCGACGGGCCGTGGGAGTTCTTCACCCAGGTTCTGTACCCGGGCTCGGTCGGTACCGCGCTGGCGTTCGGCCCCCCCGGTCATCGCCCCGGACCTGCCCGCCATCGATGAGATGACCGCCGGGCACCCGGCGCTGCTCTACCCCGCCGGGGACGGCCCCGGCCAGGTGCTGGCCGTCGCCGAAGCCGTACCCCGGCCTCGCACCCGCCGGGCGGCGGTGGATGGTGCAGCCCGCTGGCGGGCCATCGCTGCGACCTACCGGCGCATGTTCGACCAACTCACCGAAAGCAAGGAGACCCAACGTGCCTGACATCACAACCAACCGGTCGGCCGCCGAGCGGGGCGACCGGGTCGCCGCCATCCTGGCCGGCCGCTACGGGCTGACGGCGCGAACCATCGAGCAGCTGCCCATCGGGCAGGGCACCGTCAACTACCGGGCCGTCTGCGACGACGGGCAGGAGGCGTTCGTCAAGAACTACCCGGCCGGCACTGACCTGCAGGCCGAGGAGGCAGCCATCGCATTGTCGGCCCGCGCGGTGGAGGCGGGCATCCCCGGGCCGCAAGTGCTGCCCAACCAGGACGGGGACGTCATCGACGCCGGCACTCCGCTGGCTGTGTCGGTGTGGGAGTGGAGGCCCGGCGGTGTCGTCACCCTGCTGTCGCAGCCCCAGCTCGCCGAGGCCGGTACCGAACTGGGCCGCATCCACGCCCTGTTCGCCGGCCTGCCCGCGACCCCCCTGGCGCAGGAGTCAGCGACGCAGCGGTGGCGCGACATCGACGTGGAAGACCTCACCGCGACGATCGACCAGCTCCTGGAGATCATCGCCGGGCGCATCAGCGCCGGTGCCGGTGCCGGTGACGCGTTCGACGTCGAGGCGCAGCGCACCCTGCTGGAGCGCCGCGACCAGCTGACCCTGGTTCCCGAACTGCTGGCCGGCCTGCCCGCGGAGCTGACCGTGCAGGTCCTGCACGGCGACTACTCCCCGGTGAACCTGCTCTTCACGGGGGAGACCCTGTCGGCGGTGCTGGACTTCCGGCCCCCGGACCCGTTCCTGGTGGCCTATGACCTGGGCCGGATGGCGTTCTACCCCAACACGGTGACCGGTGATGCGGACTGGCTCGGCGCCGCCGCCACCCTGATCCGCGCCTACCGGCAAGCGCACCCCGACGTCGCTGCCGTCGACGTGCGCGCCTGCGGGCGGGTCGCCCTGCTGCAGATGCTGAAAAGCCTGTACGGCGTCCGGCAGCACTACCTCAAGCCGGGCCTGTTCCAAGACGACCTGGACGAGTTCTGGCTGATACGGCACCGCACCGTGTGCGTCCTGCTGGCCAAGCTCACCGCGACCGACACGCTGCTGACCGGGCTGGCCAACGCCTGACCCGGCCGGCTCAACCACCCGCCCCCGACAACCCCCCGCCCCCCGACACTCTTCAAGGGAGATTCCCGTGACCGTGGACACCGTCCTCTCGCATACCCGTGCGCTGGCACCCCTACGCCCCGGAACGCCCCGACACCCTCAGCCACGTGCTGCCCGAGGAGTGTTCGGAGATCCTCCTCGACGTGTGGTCCGGCGGGGAGGAGGCCGCCGGGGACCTGCAGGCGTGGCTGCACGCGCGGATGCGCTGCTACGACTCGGCTGAGCTGGCGCAGATCACCGCGTCCATGCCGTTGCTGGCCCGCCACGCCACCCCGGACGGGCACCTCGCCAGATGGGCGGTGATCTTCCGTGATCATTACGTGGAGAACAGCCTCGCCTTCCTCATGGCACTGCAGGAGGCAGGTGTCCCCCCGCAGTGGATCTACGTCCCTGGCGAAGGGCGACCGCACCCGCAACCGTGACCGCGTCCACGCGACGCTGCTCGCCCAGGGGTGCGCCAGCGGACTGCTGGACAACACCACGATCAACGCGCCCGAGACGTACGCCGACGACCTCGCCCATGCCATGGCCGGGGTGGACGCGTTCATCGACGCCGCCCACGAGGCCGAACGGCCCGTGCTGGTCATCGACGACGGCGGCCTGCTCGCCCTGATCGCCGCCGCTGAGGCCGGCTACCCCACCTACCGCGCCGCCGCTGACGCGCTGCAGGCGGTGCGGCCCTTCGTGGTGGTCGGCACCACCGGCAAGGACGCCCTCACCGCGGAGACGGTGCCGCTGCTGCCCGACGGTGTCGTGCTGGCCCCGTACGCCACCCGCGACTTCGCGCTCCTCGCATCCGATCCGGAGCTCGCCGACACGGTGGAGGAGATTCCCGGCGTCGGCCGCCGCTACCGCCTGCGGGGCGGCGCCCAGGTGACGATCCTCGGCGACGGCCGCTCCCTGAACCTGTTCGAGTCCGACGCCATCCCCAACCAGGGCTACGACGCCTACCGGGCCGGGACGCTCATCGCGGCGAAAGCCTTCTGCGCCCAAGCCGACACCACCCCGGCCGGTGTGCACGCCGACCTCGTCGACGACGTCATCGCCGCGTCCGGCCTGTACGACGACTACCACGACACCTACCTGGCCGCCGGTGTGCCCGCCCGGGCCGCCTCGACCGGACCCACGGGTCTGGCAGGCATGGCGGCGTGCGTGGTCGGATACGGCGCCGCCGGCCGCCTGCACGCCCAGCTCCTCACCGACGCCGGCGCCCAGCTGACGATTCTGGACCCCAAGCACCAGGACCTGCCGAAGACGTACCGGAGTTTCCGCCACGGCGTCGACGACCTGCCCGCAGCGGTCGCGGCCGGCATCGGACTGTGGTCGGTGTGCTGCCCCACCGCTGACCACCTGCCGGTACTGCAGTCGATTCTCACTCAGGACCCGGCCGAGCGGGTCCTGCTGGAGAAGCCCGCCTGTCAAGGGCATGAGATCGACGCGTTCACCCGCCTGCTCGATGAGCACCCGAACGCCCGCGTCATGAGCACCCGAACGCCCGCGTCATGATCACCGACCAGTATCGGCATGCCCGTGCCCTCACCGTCCACGCCGGCCGCACCCACGTCACCGTGCACCTCGCCCCAGTCACCACTGCGGGCGGGTGGCAGTTGGACCGCAACCACCACCGCATCACCGTCGAACACGACGGCCATGTCCTGCACGACGAGGTCATGGAGGACTCCCCGCTGCAGACGGCCATCTGCGCCGCCGCCAGCACCCTGACCGGCTCCCAGCCGCTGCCGCCGCTGGACCTGGGCCCGCTGCGGCGGATCACCGCGCTCGCCGAGAACCTGCACGCCCAACAGCCTGAACAGCCGCAGACGTTTTCGACCGGCGGTCTCGTCCCGGCGCAGCCTGCCGCTCCGACGGTCCGCGGCGGCGCCCGGATCGCAACCGGGTGAGCGAACCACCCACCGGGACACTGTGAGTGGTCCGGCACCAGCACGGCCTCAACGGGCCCGGTCTCATGCCGTGTCAGCAAGCTGCGCGGACACTTCGCCGCTACGTTGCCTTCGTAGCCGGAGACATGACGCATGGCGGCCGGCTGACCGGCCGGAAGCCGGGGAGCCGGACCGCTTCTGCGTGGGCCGTGGTCACTCCCACAGGGGGAGTGGCTGACCGGCACCGTTCTTGACCGCGGCGGCGTAGAGCGCCTGTGCGGCGGTCACGTCCTGGATCGCGGTGCCCGTGGAGTCGTAGACCACGATCTCGTCGGCGTTCCTGCGGCCCGGCGTGGCGCCGAGCACGATCTCGCCGAGTTCGGCTCTGACCGGGGTCTCGGGGCGGTGGTGCAACTCGCCGACCTCGGCGCACTGATGGGTCACGTCGGTGATCAGGGCAGCGCCCGCCAGCAGGTCGTCGTGGAGTTCGCGTTTGGCGGGGGCATCCGAGCCGACGGCTGCCACCAGGGTGCCCGGCTGTACGTCCCGCAGGCCCAGGTAGGGCTGAGTGGCGGGGGTCAGAGTGACGACGATGCCGGCCTGCCGCGCGGCCTCCGCGGGCGTCGTGGCGAGGTGCGCTCCGTGATCGGCCGCGAAACGTCCGGCTTTGGCCTGGTCGCGTCCCCATACGATGACCCGCTCGATCGGGCGGACCGCGCGGATCGCCTCGATGTGGCTGGCGGCCTGAGCACCGGTGCCGAGTACGGCCAGCGTGGATGCATGGGGGAGCGCCAGATGGCGTACGGCCACCGCGGTCGCCGCGGCCGTACGCAGCCGGGTGACCGTGGCCGATTCGAGGAACAGCAGTGGCTGGCCGTTCGAGCCGTCGAACAGGGCGATGACACCGACGATGCTCGGCAGGCCCAGCGTGGCGGGCCGGTCGTAGAAGCAGGCGCCGATCTTGACGCCGACCACGCCGCCGAGCCCGCTGGCCTTGATGTGGAACTCGCCGGGCGGGCTGTCCAGGTGCGCCAGGCGGCTGGGCAGGGTGTCGCCACGGGCGTAGGCGGCGAAGGCGTCCTCGATGAGGTCGATGTAGTCGGCCGGAGTGAGCAGCCGCTCGATGTCCGACTGTGTGATCATGAGCATGCTCGAAGAGCTTTCCTAATTTTTCCTACTAAGTCCATGGGATGTGGGAAGGGAAACGTGTCCTTGCCGGTGAGGTTCGATGGGAGCCGGAACCGCATGCCGCGCTGAAGGTGTGGTGGCCGGAGAAGGCGAGAGGATCGCTGAATGGAGCAGCGGCAGGTGACGTTGATGGACGGGCCATGGGACGGGATGGCGTTCCTGGCGGCCGCTGAGGACGATGAGGGCGGCGCCTACATGAAAAGACACACCTAAGAAGTCCTAACAGAATGAATTCTGTCGTGTACGCGTTGTGCGTTGTATGAGGAAGGGCGAACAACTGCCCTGGATCGTTTCGGACGAGCTGTGGGAGCGGATCGAGCCGTTGCTGCCGAAGGTGGGGCGCCGTTACCGGCACCCCGGGCGTAAGCGGCTCGATGACCGCAAGGCGCTGTGCGGGATCTTGTTCGTGCTCTACACCGCGATCCCGTGGGAGTTCCTGCCACAGGAACTCGGGTTCGGTTCGGGCATGACGTGCTGGCGCCGGTTACGCGACTGGCACCAGGCCGGGGTCTGGGACCGGCTGCACCAGATGTTGCTGGCCGAGTTGCACACCGCCGATCAGCTGGACTGGTCCAAGGCGGTGATCGACAGCTCCCGTGTGCGGGCGCTCAAGGGCGGCCCAAAACCGGTCCGAGCCCGGTCGACCGCGCCAATACGGGCTCGAAACACCACCTGATCACCGACGGCGTCTGCCCGGCATGGAGAAGGTCGAGCAGATACGCGGTCTCCTCGATGGTGTCGGTCCCCTGGGTGACCACGACGCCGTCCGCCCCGCAGGTGCGGACGGCGTCCGCGAGATAACCGTGGGCCGGAGCCTAACGCGGCTCAGCCGGTAGGCGAGATCGCCGTCCCGGCGAGGACTCCGTCCACGCGGCGGGGAACGCCGAGGGGGTTGTCGTCGCGCAACTCGGGCGGGAGCAGACGCTGCGGGGTGTCCTGGTAGGCGATCGGGCGCAGGAACCGCTGTACGGCGGCGGCGCCGACCGAGGTGTGCGCGGAGTCGGTCGCCGCCGGGTACGGTCCCGAATGGTTCATCGCCCAGCTCACCGCGACCCCGGTCGGATAACCGTCGCACACCACCCGTCCGGTGCGCCGGGTGACGACGTCGATCACACGACGCGGGAGATCCTCCTCGCCCTCTCCCATGTGCAGCGTCGCGGTGAGGCTTCCGGGGAGACGGTCGAGCAGGGCGAGGAGTTCCTCTTCCGTGGCGTACTCCACCAGCACGGTCACCGGGCCGAAGCACTCCTCGGTCAGCGCCTCGCTGAACATCGCGCCGGGCACCCACAGCACGGTGGGCGTCGCCCTGCCGGCGAGGTCTCGTGGCTCGGCTCCGGCCAGGACCCGTATGCCCGGCTGCGCGGCGAGCTCCCGCACGCCTTCGGCGTACGCCGCCAGGATGTTCCTGGTGAGCAGCGTGCCGGCCGGCGCGTCGGTGCCGCGTGCGGCGAGCGCCTCCTGCAGCGCCGTCCCGTGCTCACCGGCGGGAACGAACGCGAGTCCCGGTTTGGTGCAGAACTGGCCCATCCCGAGCGTGAAGGAGCCCAGCAGCCCTTCAGCGATCGACGCACCGCGTTCCGCGGCCGCGGTCGGGGTGACGACCAGCGGATTGACGCTGCCGAGCTCTCCGAAGAACGGGATGGGCTCCGGGCGGGCGGCGGCCAGGTCGAACAGTGCCCGCCCGCCGCGCACCGAGCCGGTGAAGGCGACGGCCGCGATGTGCTGGTCGGTGACCAGCGCCACTCCGGCGGCCCGCCCGTGCACCAGGCTCACCGCGTCGGGAACCCCGGCGAGGACGGCGGCCCTGCGCAGCGCGCCGTAGGTCGCCAGCGAGGTCGCCGGGTGGGCCGGGTGGGCCTTCACCACGACGGGGCAGCCAGCCGCCAGCGCGGAGGCGGTGTCGCCGCCCGGAACACTGAAGGCGAGCGGGAAGTTGCTGGCGCCGAAAACGGCGACCGGGCCGCGCGGGACCGTCATCCGCCGCAGGTCCGGGCGCGGCGGTACGGCAGCCGGGTCGGGATGGTCGATCACGACCCCGAGGTGGCTTCCTTCAGTGACGACGTCGGCGAGGAACCTGAGCTGGGCGCAGGTGCGGGCGAGCTCCCCGGTGAGCCGTGGCAGGCCCAGCGCGCTCTCCCGGTCGGCGAGCGCCAGGATCGTCTCGCCGTCCTTCTCCAGCTCAGCGGCCATGTCGCGCAACAGCGCCGCCCGGCCCGCGACGCCCAGAGCGGCCAGCGCCGGTACGGCCGAGTCGGCGGCCGCGCAGCGCGCCGCCACCTCGGCCGGCGTGGACTCGGCGCCGACCACCTCGACGGCCTCACCGGTGCGTGGGTCGACGGAGACGACGTCTGGGGTGGCGTGGTTCATCGCAGCGTTCCTTTCAGCGACTCCAGCATGGGCGCCAGGCCGCGGACCACGCTGTTGGTCAGGGTTCCGATCTCACCGATCTCGATCTCTACGACGTCTCCTCCGGCGAGCGTGAAGGGAAGGTCCGGCACCAGGCAGGTGCCGGTCGCCAGCACGGCGCCGTCCGGGAAGACGTCGGCGGCGAACAGATATCCGGCCAGGTCGTCGAGCCGCCGGTTCAGCTGCGAGGTCTCGGTCTCACCGGACCAGGCGACGGCGCCATCGCGACGGATCGTCATGCGGATCGGCAGCGCGTAGGGGTCGGCGACCTCCCACACCGGGCGGATGGCCGGGCCGACTGCGCAGCCGCCGAGATAGATCTTGGCCTGGGGAAGGTACAGCGGGTTCTCGCCCTCGATGGTGCGTGAGCTCATGTCGTCGCACACCGTGTACCCGACGATCTCGCCGTGCGTGTTGAGCACCAGGGCCAGCTCGGGCTCGGGCACGTCGACCGTGGAGTCGGCCCGTACCGCGACCGTGCCGCCGTCGCCGACGACCCGCCAGGCGACGGACTTGAAGAACAGCTCGGGCCGTGGCGCGTCGTACACCCGCTCGTAGACGTCCGCGGCGGCGGCGCTCTCGGCCATCCGCGCCTGGCGGGAGCGACGGTAGGTGACGCCGGCGGCCCATACCTCCATCCGGCCCTCGACCGGCGCGAGCGGCTCGGCCGGGCCTTCCGGGGGTTCGTTCACGGCCCGCTCGACGAGCTCACGCAGGTCGGACAGGCTCAGGCGCAACAGCTCGGCCAGTGGCAGCGGCAGCGGATGGACCAGGCCGTCGTCCGCCCGCACCCCCGCCCGGATCTCGCCGTCTCTTGCGTAGCGCACGATATGCGTCATCGGTCAGCTCCATGGAAGGGTGTGGCGGGACGGCCGGTGGTTCCGGGCTCGACTGCGAAGATCGACCCGGCCAGCGGCTGGGCGGCCAGCTCACCGGGGGTGAGCCGGTAGGCGGCGGAGGTCACGTACAGCACGTCACCGCCGGGGCCGCCGAACGCGCAGCTGGTCACCTGGGTGACGGGGAGGCGGACGATCCGGTCCAGGACGCCGTCGGGGGTGTAGCGGCGGACCATGCCGCCGCCCCACATCGCCACCCACAGGCAGCCGTCGTCGTCGACCGTCATGCCGTCCGGCATCCCCTCGGCGGGGTCGGCGGTCACGACCACGCGGCGCGAACCCAACTCGCCCGTCGCGGGGTCGAAGTCGTAGGCGTCGACCCGCTGGGTTCCGCTGTCGATGTGGTACATCACGGTCCCGTCGGGGCTCCACCCCAGACCGTTGGACAGCGTGACCCCGGTCAGGACGCGCACGACGCTCCGGCCGTCGTAGCGGTAGAGGGCGGCGGCGCCAGGTTCGGCCTCGTACGGCATGGTGCCCGCCCAGAGTCGCCCGGACGGGTCGCATTTGGCGTCGTTCATCCGGTTGCCCGGACGGTCGGCCTCCACCTCGGCGACCATGCGGACGTCGCCGGCGGGTGACAGCATCGCCAGCCCGTCGCGTACCGCGAGAATCAGGCCGTCGTCGCCCGCGGGCACCGCCGCGCCGACGTGCACGCCCACGTCCACGACCTGGTCCACACCGCCGACGGGGTCGAACGTGTGGACCGCGCATCCGGTGACGTCCACCCAGACGAGCCGCCGTCGAGCGGCGTCCCAGGCCGGCCCCTCCCCCACGTCCGCACTGCTCCGCAGCACGAGTTCGCCGTCGAGTTCGCTGACCATCAGACCTCCTCCTGGCCGCGCGGATCGATCGCGACCTTCACGACACCCTGATCGGGTACGGCGAGCAGCGCGGGCACCTCGTCCAGCGACGCCACGCGCACCGGTACGAGGGCCGGGTCGATCACCCCGGACGCGAGCAGCCGTACTCCAGCGGTGACATCCTCGTCCCAAAGGTGCGCTGCCGTACCGACCAGGCGCTTCTCCTTGAGCACCACGTCGGCGAGCGGCACCGCGGCGTCCCGGCCGGAGAACCCGACGATCACCACGGTGCCGCGGGCCCGGCAGTGCCGGATCGCTTCCGGCAGCAGGGCCGGCAGGCCGGTGCACTCGAACACCACATCCGCACCCCTACCCTCGGTCAGACGGTCGATCGCGGCGGCCGTCTCCTCCGGCCGGACCGCCACCGCCCCGGCGTGGCGAGCCGCCGCCCGGCGGAAATCGGCGGTCTCGCTCGTCACGACCTGGATCCCGGCGGCCACCGCCACCCGGGTCAGCAGCAGTCCGATGGCGCCCGCGCCTAGCACCAGCGCGGTGCCGCCGGTCACGTCACCGGCCTTGCGCAGCGCGCGTACCGCGACGGCGGCGGGCTCGGCGAGCACCGCCAGCCGCGGCGGGACGTGGTCGGGGACGGGTACGCAGGTGGCCGCGTCGGCGACCATGTACTCGGCCAGCCCTCCGTCGAGGTTGAGGCCTCGTACCGCCTGCCGCGCGCACACCCCCTCCTGGTGCCTGCGGCACCACCAGCACGTGCCGCAGCCGAGTACGACGTCGGGGATGACCCGGGTGCCGACGGGCAGCCGGGTCGCGTCGGTTCCCGGACCGTGCCCGGCGATGACGCCGACCACCTCGTGTCCGAGTGCCAACGGCACCCGGGTGCCGGTCAGCGGGTGGGGCCTGTCCACGTCGATGGCGAGCGGCCCCCCCCGGTACTCCTCCACGTCGGTGCCGCAGATTCCGCACAGCTCGACGCGGACCAGCACCTCCCCGGCCGCCGGAACGGGGTCGGGCACCTCCTCCACGCGCACGTCTCGGCGCGCGTGCCAGCGGGCCGCTCTCACAGCCGGGACACCCGCCGTTCCACGTCGTCCCGCTCGGCGACCCCGTCGCGCAGGGTGACCCCGTGCCCGGGAGCCCTGCCCGGCCGTACCTGCCCGTCCTGGATCTCCGGCAGGCCGGTGACCAGCTCGTCGTACCAGGTACGCAGGAACGCCCTGACCGTCTCCTGGATGAGCCCGTTCGGCTGGCTGCATGCGAAGTGCACGCAGCTCGCCAGGGTGGCCGGGCCGGTGCAGTCGTGCGGGGCGACGGGCACGCCGTAGGCGTCGGCCAGCGAGGCGACCTTGCGCGCCTCGGTCAGCCCGCCGGTCCACTGGACGTCCAGGGTCAGGATGTCGACGCCGCCGGAGTCGAGCAGCGGCTTGAAGCCGCGCCGTCCCACGCAGGTCTCTCCCGTGGCGATCGGCACGCCGTCGACCTTGGCCAGTTTGCCGAACGCGTCGGCCGCGTCCGAGCGCAGCGGGTCCTCCACCCAGTACGGCCGGTACGGCGCGAGCGCCGAGATGATCTTTTCGGCGGCGGGCCTGTTCCACAGGCCGTGCAGCTCGATCATCAGTTTCATGTCCAGGCCGACCTCGTCGCGGACCGCGGCGACCGTCGAGAGAGCCCGGTCCAGCTCGGCCGGGGAGATGTCGGTGCCGCCGGTCCGCTCGGCGGCGGTGTCGAAGGGCCAGATCTTCATGCCCCGGATGCCCTCGTCCCACAACTCGCGGGCCAGCCGCGCGGGCTCATTGAGGAAGGCGTGCAGGTCCTCGTAGCGCTCGGCGGCGCTCACCCCCCAGTTGCCGGACTCCTGCCGGGTGGACGTGCCGACGTAACCGGGTCCGGCGCACGTGTTGTAGATGCCGATCGTGTCACGTACGGCTCCGCCGAGCAGGCTGACCAGCGGCAGCCCCGAGACGTGCCCCAGCAGATCCCACAGGGCGATGTCGATCGCACCGTTGCCGCGCGTCTCGGCCCCCGCTCCCTGGAATCCGACGTAGGTGGCCAGCGCTCGCGCGGCCCGCTCCGGCGTGGGATCGGTCATCCCGAGCAGGACGGGAGCGACGCTTTCGTGCAGGTAGGCCTCCACCGTACGGGCGCCGAAGAACGCCTCGCCCAGGCCGACCAGTCCCGCATCGGTGTGCAGGCGGACGAACAGCAGGTTGGGCTGGATGGCCGGACGGATTGTCTCAAGAGCAGTGATCTTCATCCAGATCTTCCGAAGGGTTGCTGAACTACGGGGGACACGGGACGCGCGGGCGTACGGGGTCAGGCGAAACGGGCCTCACGCGCGGCGACCGCGTCGACGTTGGCGGCGTTGACGACCTCCGCGCCGGTGTCGTACATCCTGGCCGGGTAGCCGGGGTCGAACTCCTCGGCGAGCAGGGCCGCGGCGATCCAGCCCTGCGCATACGGGTTCTGCCCCAGGGAGAAGTCGATCGACTTGTCCTTGATGCCGTCCAGGACCGGCTGGATCAGGTCGAAGCCTCCGACGGCGAACTTGCCGACGAGGTTCTTGCTCTTCGCCCAGGTGGACACGTACTGGTGGTCGAAGGCCGCCATCGCCCAGCCGACGATCTCGCCCTTCTTCGAGGCGTACTTGGCGTCGATGGCGGCGACGGCCTTGGACTCATCGGTGCTGGTGATGAGGACCTCGGCGGTGAAGGAGGTGCCGTTCTCCTTGTTGTACGCCTCGATCCCCTGCTTGATCCCCTGGATACGCTGCTCGAGGGCGGTGCTGCCGGGCCCGAAGTTGCCGCACACGATGACGCCACCGGACTTGCCGGTGCGCTCCTTGGCGGACTTGGCGATCTCTCGGCCGCATGCGTCGCCCGCGTTGACGAAGTTCTGGCCGACGAAGCCGACGCCGAGCTTCTCGTAGCCGTCGCTGGCCACGTTGGACAGGATCACCTTCACCCCGGAGGAGGTCGCCCGCTTGATGTTGGCGTCGAAGGAGGTCTCGTCGATCCGGGTGAAGATCACACCGTCGGGCTTGGCGCTCAGCGCGCTCGCCTGGAGCTCGACGGTCTTCTGTACGTCCTGCGCGGGCGGGCCGATGAACTGGGTCTGCCATCCCATGATCGCGCCGAAGTCCTCGAAGCCGCGCTGCACCGGGGCGAAGAAGGGGTTCTTGTCGTGCACGACGAAGATCACCTTCTTGCCCTTCTGCGGGCCGTCGGCGGCGCGGCCACCGGACGAGGCGGCGGCGGACGGCTCCTTCTCGCTGCTGCACCCGGCGGCCAGGATGCCGGCGGTGGCCAGGGAGCCGCTGAGCAGCAGGCCCCTGCGCGACATCGGGCTGTTCGTTGCCATGTTCTCTCCTGTTCGGATGGGGGGTCAGGCGTTCAGGCCGTGTGCCGAACGCCTGGCGACGAGGTGGTTGAGCATGACGGCCCCCAGGATCAGCAGGCCGGTGGCGACCTGCTGCCAGTTGCCGTCCACACCGAAGAGGACGAGCGCGTTGGTGATCACACCGGTGATCACCGCGCCGAGGAAGGTGCCGAGGACGCTGCCCGTACCGCCGGCCAGACCGGCGCCGCCCACGACGACCGCGGCGATGACGCCGAGCTCGAAGCCGTTGCCGGTGAGGGGGTTGGCGCTGCCCAGCCAGGCGACCAGGATGACCGAGGCCAGGCCGGCCAGCCCTCCGGTGAGGGCGAAGCACATGACCTTGACGCGGTCGCTGGCGATGCCCGCCCCGGCGGCGGCGGACGGGTTGCCGCCCACGCTGTAGACGTCGTAGCCGAACTTGGTCCTGGTCATGACGGAGGCTCCGATGGCGACCACGGCGGCCATCCACAGCGTCTGCGCGGCGAGGTTGGGCAGCGGGCTGCCCGCGAACAGATCGGTGAACGCCTCGTTGCGCGAGCCACGGATCGGCACGCCGTCGGACAGCAGCAGCGCGGCGCCGCGCAGTGCCGCCAGCGCGGCCAGCGTGACCACGAACGAGGGAATCTTGAACCGGGTGGTGATCAGACCGTTGATCACACCGATCGTCACACCAGTGAGGATGGCCAGCGGGGCCGCGGCCCCGACGGGCACGCCCACCTTCGTCACCAGCCAGGCCAGCTCCACCGCGAGGAATCCGTGCAGCGACCCCACCGACAGGTCGATCTCGCCGACGACGATCAGGAAGGTCATGCCGGTGGCGACGATGCCGAGGATGGCGATCTGCTGGGCGACGGACAGCAGGTTGTCGGCGGCGAGGAAGCCCTCGGCTCCCACGGCGCAGACCAGGAAGATCACCACGGTGGCAGCCAGCACGCCGAACTCCCTGGCACCGAGCAGCCTGCGGACCAGGCTTCCCCCGGAGTCGTCCACCCGGTAGGCGTTCGCGATCTGCTGCTGGATGGTCATGCGAGTTCTCCGGAGGGGTGAGGGGCGCCGTCGTGAGCAGCCGCGGGCGCGTTGCCGAGGATGAGTCCGACGACCTCGGCCGCCGTGGTGGTCGCGACATCGCGCATGCCCGACACCAGGCCGCCGCGCATCACCACGACCCGGTCGGCGACCTCCAGGACGTGGTCGACGTTGTGCGAGACGACGACGACGGCCTTGCCCCGTTCCCGCAGGTCACGGATGAGCGAGAGCACGTTCTGCTGCTGCTCGGGTCCGAGCGCCGCGGTCGGCTCGTCCAGCAGTACGAGCTCACCGCCCTGGTGCACGGCTCTGGCGATGGCGATGCACTGGCGCTGCCCTCCGGACAGCCCGGCCACGGGCATCCGTACGGACGGGATGCGGATGCGCAGGGTGGTGAGCACCTCTCGCGCCTCGGCCCGCATCCTGCGGGTGTCGACCAGGCCGAACCTGCGCGGCTCCTGCCCGAGGAACACGTTGGCGGCGACGCTACGCTGGTCGACCAGGCCGAGGTTCTGGTAGACGACCGCGATGCCGCAGGCCGCGGCGTCACGGGGGCTACGGAAGACCTGCGGACGGCCGGCCATCCGGATCTCTCCCTCGTCGGGCCGGTACGCACCGCAGATCACCTTCATCAGCGTCGACTTACCGGCGCCGTTGTCGCCCATGAGGCCGACCACCTCGCCGGGTTCGACGCTGAAGTCGACGCCGCGCAGGGCCTCGACCCCGCCGAAGCGTTTGCGTACGCCTACGGCCTCGAACAGTGGCATGCTCTCTCCCTTCCGAACCCGCGGGTTGGCTTGACTGGTAAGACCGGTTATGCCAAGCGAGATTTGTACTTCGAAGGGTAATTCGTCAACCCTTTCCCGCATCTCGAATCGGCAACGGTCACTCGGGTCGCGGCGGCGAAGCCCACGCAGTAGGGTGTCACTGGTCTTACCGGCCTAACCGCATCTGAGGGGGATCTCCATGCCGGACCTGGAGGGAAGAAACGCACTGGTCACAGGCGGTGCCGGCGACATCGGCGCCGCCATGGCCGCTGAGCTGACCCGCCGGGGCGCCCATGTCACGCTGCTCGACGTGAAGTCCCCGGACGAGGCACAGGAGTGGATCACCACGGCCTCCGCGTACGGCGAGGTGGGCTACGTGCGAGCCGACGTACGGGACCGGCCGGCTCTGGACGCGGCGCTGGAGCGACTCGGCAAGCTGGACATCGCGATCGCCAACGCGGGGATCGTCGAATCCGCCCCCTTCCTGGAGATCACCGCCGAGCAGTGGGATCGCCACCTGGGCATCAACCTCACCGGCACCTTCCACACCGCCCAGGCCGCCGCCCGGCGCATGGTCACCCAGGGCGGCGGGGGCCGCATCGTCCTGACCGGGTCCTGGGTGGGCACGGTCCCATGGCCGGAGATCGCGGCCTACAGCGCGTCCAAGGCAGGGGTGGCGATGCTGGCCCGTTCGATGGCCAAGGAGCTGGCGCCGCACGGCATCCTGGTCAACGCTCTCGCACCCGGGATCGTGGCCGCGGGCATGGCCAAGTGGCAGTTCGAGAACGAGCCGGCCTACGCCGCGCGGGCGAGCACGGCGATCCCCCTCAGGGCGCCGCAGACCGCGCAGCAGGTGGCCAAGGCGGCGGCGTTCCTGTGTTCGCCGGACTCCGACTACATCACCGGCACAACGCTGCTGGCCGACGGTGGCTGTTCGTTGTTCAACCAGGAATGATCGGATTTCACCGGAGGGTGTCGGTCCCTCGATCTTGAAGGTAGCGTGGCAGGGATGATGGCAAGCGAAGACGCCTCCGCGCGCGACAGGCGTCCCCCAACCAAGGAGGCCGTGGCCAGGCGGCTCGAGCTGGAACTCCTGTCCGGGCAGTACCCGGCCGGATCGAAGCTGGAGTCGGAACGGGTGCTCTCCCAGCGGTTCGGCGTGAGCCGCCCGATGATCAGGGAGGTGCTCCGGGGGCTGGAGCAGCAGGGCGTCATCGAGGTCGTCCCGGGCCGGGGCAGCTTCGTCCGCGACGTGCGGATCACCGACGCGGTCCGCCCGCTCGACGCGCTGTACCGGCAGCGCAAGCCGACCTCACGTGACGTGATCAGCGCCCGGATGATGCTTGAGCGCGAGACCGCCGCACTCGCCGCCCAGCACGCGACCCCCGAGGACCTGCGTGTCATCGAGGAGATGCTGCTGCGCTTCGACGAGGCTCGCGACCTGGTCTCCCGAGCCAGAGCCGACGTCGCCTTCCACGCCGCGGTCGCGGCGGCGTCGCGCAACCCGGTGATCGAGGCCATGTTCGGCTCGATCGCCACGCTCACCTTCGAGCTCATGCTCCGCAGCCTGGGCGATCCTTCGGTCTCCCGCGAGGGCGTGCCGTACCACCAGGAGATCCTCGACGCGATTACGGCCCGCGACCCGAAGGCCGCGGGCGACGCCATGGCCGCTCACCTCGAGGTGGCCCTGCGTACCTATGGTGACGACCTCGACCAGAGTCTCGACCTGGTCGCCCAGCGAAAGATCGAGCAGCTCATGGACCTGTCCGCAGACTGACCCCGGCATCCCACGCTCGACCCCGCGGGCGTCGTGTTCGGGCTGATCAAGCTCACCCCGACCGATCCGGTGACGCAGATCCTCGGAGACGG
This sequence comes from Streptosporangium album, assembly GCF_014203795.1. NCBI lineage: Bacteria > Bacillati > Actinomycetota > Actinomycetes > Streptosporangiales > Streptosporangiaceae > Streptosporangium > Streptosporangium album. The sequence continues at coordinate 1,219,170 of NZ_JACHJU010000002.1, forward strand.
CGCCGGCGAGGAGGCGAAGGCCTGTGCCGCTCGAAAACACGATCTCGCTGGTGATGGGCTGTCGGGTAAGGACAGGCTTCCTGTCCAGGGATCATAGGTAGATGATCTTTTCGACTGTGGATTGGTGCTGCGGTTGGCCGAGGAGAATCCGCGCTGGGGGCACCGCAGGATTCAGGAGGAGCTGTCTCGACTGGGCTACCGTGACCCCGCCTCGAGCACCGAAGGCGAATTCGATCTGCGAGCGGGTCATCGGGACACTGCGGCGGGAACTCCTCGATCACGTGCTCGTCTACAACGAGGCACACGCGCTTGCGCTCCTGTCCGACTACCGCGATCACTACAACGAGCACCGCCCGCATCAAGCCCGACAGCACCTACCACCGGGCGGTATGACCAAGCCAGCCACAAGCGATGATCGAGATGCCCTCCACGTACGCCGCAGGCCCGCTTCGGTTCCCGCCGTAGGCGGGCGTACGGACCGTAGCGTGTGCGAGGCCGCCGGCGGCTGCCCAGGTGCTGGAGGCACCGTGAGCCTTTCGACCATCGGCGGAGCCTCTGTCCTGCGGGTACAGAGCGGGGCCACGATCCGGCGTTGGCCGTGCCGGTGCCTGCCACGCCGGACGAGCGGGGGGAGGGGCTCGGCCTGGTGCGGTCGCGGGTGGCGGGGTGCGTTGGGGTTCGGCCGCTTCTGGTCGCCGGTGGGCCGAGGTGTCTGGAGTGTGGGCGGAAACGCTGGCACCGAGGGCCGATCCCTGGGCACGGTCAAGATCAGTCAGGGGAGAAAACGGCGACGTCCGGGACTCGGATTCATGAGTCCCGGACGTCGCCGTTTTCAGTCGCCGTTATCGGCCGCTCGGGTAGCCGAGCTTATCGAGACTGGGCTGCTGCCGGCCGGTCCGCGGGATGTCAGCCCATGTGCGGGTAGCGGTGGTCGGTCGGCGGGACGAACGTCTCCTTGATCGTGCGGGCGTTCACCCAGCGGATCAGGTTGAAGATCGAGCCGGCCTTGTCGTTGGTGCCCGAGGAGCGGGCTCCGCCGAAGGGCTGCTGGCCGACGACGGCGCCGGTGGGCTTGTCGTTGACGTAGAAGTTGCCCGCCGCGAAGCGCAGCCGCTCGGACGCCGAGGCGATCGCGTAGCGGTCCTGGGCGATGACCGAGCCGGTCAGCGCGTACGGGGAGACGTTCTCCATCTGGTCGAGCACGGCGTCGAAGTCCGCGTCGTCGTAGACGTGCACGCCGAGGATCGGCCCGAAGTACTCCTTGGCGAAGATCTCGTCGGTCGGGTCCGCCGACTCCAGGATGGTCGGCTTCACGAAGTAGCCGGTGGAGTCGTCGTAGGAGCCGGTCAGCACATTGATCGAGTCGAGTGAGCGGGCCCGGTCGATGGCCGCCTTGTGCTTGGCGAACGCCCGGTCGTCGATGACCGCGCCCATGAAGGTGGACAGGTCGGCGGCGACGTCGCCGACGGTCAGCGACTCGGCCGTGGCGACGAGGTCGTCACGGATCAGCGACCAGACCGAGCGGGGCACGTAGGCGCGGGACGCCGCCGAGCACTTCTGCCCCTGGTACTCGAACGCGCCGCGGATCAGCGCGGTGGACAGCACCGCCGGGTCGGCCGAGGGGTGGGCCAGCACGAAGTCCTTGCCGCCGGTCTCGCCGACCAGGCGCGGGTAGGACCGGTAGGAGGCGATGTTGGCGCCGACCGTGGACCACAGGTGCTGGAAGGTCGGGGTGGAGCCGGTGAAGTGGATGCCGGCCAGCCGCGGGTGGGTCGTGGCGACCTCCGAGACGGCGGCGCCGTTGCCGGTCACCAGGTTGATGACGCCCGGCGGCAGCCCGGCCTCCTCCAGCAGGCGCATGGTGAAGTGCGCGGCGAACTGCTGGGTGGGGGAGGGCTTCCAGACGACGACGTTGCCCATCAGGGCAGGTGCCGAGGGCAGGTTGCCGGCGATGGCGGTGAAGTTGAACGGCGTGATCGCCAGAACGAAGCCCTCCAGCGGGCGGTACTCCATCCGGTTCCACACACCGGGCGACGACACCGGCTGCTCGCTGTAGATCTGGCGCGCGTAGGCCACGTTGAAACGGAGGAAGTCGATCAGCTCACAGGCCGAGTCGATCTCCGCCTGCTGCGCCGACTTCGACTGGCCCAGGACCGTGGCGCCGTTCAGCGTCTGCCGGTACGGCCCCGCCAGCAGGTCGGCGGCCCGCAGGAAGATCGCGGCACGCTCGTCGAAGGGCAGCGCCTGCCAGGCGGGGGCGGCCTTCAGCGCGGAGTCGATCGCGGCCCGCACGTCGTCGGCGGTGGCGTCAGCCGTACGGCCGAGCACGGAGGCGTGGTTGTGCGGCTGGACCACGTCGATGGAGGCGCCGCCTCCCATCCGCTGCTCGCCGCCGATCGTCATGGTCAGGTCGAGCTGGGCTCCGGCCAGTTCCTTGACGCGGTTTTCGAGTGCGAGGCGCTCGGCGCTGCCGGGTGCGTAGCCGAGGGTCGGCTCGTTGGCCGGGACCGGGACGTTGGAGATGGCATCCATCACTTGCCTCCAAGGGCACGAAGAAAGAAGGCGATGTTGGCCGGGCGCTCGGCGAGGCGGCGCATGAAGTAGCCGTACCAGTCGTCGCCGTAAGGGACGTAGATCCGCATGGTGTGACCGGCGCCGACCAGGGCCTGCTGCTTGTCGGTGCGGATCCCGTAGAGCATCTGGTATTCGTAGTCGCCCCGGGAGCGGCCGAAACGGTCGGCGAGGAGCTCGGTGATCGAGATCAGCCGGTCGTCGTGCGTCCCCAGCATGGGGTAACCCTTGCCCGCCATGAGGATCCGCAGGCAACGGACGTAGGCCCGGTCGACCTCGGCCTTGTTCTGGTGGGCCACCGAGGCGGGCTCGGCGTAGGCGCCCTTGACCAGGCGGACCCGTGAACCCTCGTGTGACAGGTCGCGGCAGTCCGCCTCGGTGCGGAACAGGTAGGCCTGGAGTGCCACGCCGGTGGACGGGAAGTCCTCGCGCACCGCCCGCAGGATGCCGAGCGTGGAGTCGACCGTCGTGTGGTCCTCCATGTCGAAGGTCACGTTCGCCCCACAGTCGTGGGCGGCCTCGGAGATCTGCCGGGCGTTCTCCAGGGCGATCTTGTCGCCCTCCTCGCCGAGCGCCTGGCCGACCGCTGAGAGCTTCACCGACACCTCGGCACGGTCGCCGAGCCCCAGCTCGCGCAGCGCGCCGAGCAGCGTGACGTAGGCCTCGGCCGTCTGGGCGGCCGCGTGGGCGTCCTTGGTCTCCTCGCCCAGATGGTCGATGGTGACGGCGAGACCGGCGTCGGTCAGCCGGCGGATGGCCTCGACCGCGTCCCGGGTGCTCTCGCCCGCGACGAAGCGGTCGACGACCTTGCGCGTCAGCGGGACACCGGACACCGTACGCCGTACCAGCGGCACCCGTGAGCCGGCGAGAAGAAGAGAACCGAGCATGTACTCAGATTAAATCCCCAGTTCAGGTAGGTCTCATATGCATCTGCCACGATCGTTGACCCTCGCGTTCATACAGATGCACAACAATGGGAGGGTGCTACAGGAGACAGTCGATGAGATCGCCGCCAGACTCGGCGCCTCCGCCACGCTGGAGGATCGGTCGTTCCAGCTCCTGGCCTATGCCGCGCAGAGCGGTGACATCGACGTGGTGCGCCGGGAGTCGATCCTGCGCCGCCGTGCGACGGAGGAGGTACGGGCCTACTTCGAGGGCTACGGCATCGCGACCGCGCGCGGCCCGGTCCGCATCCCCGCGGACGCCGAGCTGGGGGTGCTCGCCCGCGTGTGCGTGCCGCTGCGGCATCAGGAGGTGACCTACGGCTACCTGTGGCTGCTGGATGACGGCACCCTCACCGCCGGCGCGCTCGCCTCGGTGGCGGATCTGGTCTCCCGGGCCGCCGCGGCGCTCGCCCAGGAGGCCCGCCGCCGCCAGGACCTGGGCAGGAACCTGCGAGAGCTGTTCTCCTCCGACGCCGACGAGCGCTCCTGGGCGGTCTCCCAGCTCGACGTGCGCGGCCCGGTGACGGCGATCGCCGTCCGGAGCTCGCTGGACCGGGTGGCCGCGCTCTGGACGCTCCCGCGCGGCGTGCTCGCCGACCCCGGCCTCCTGGTCCGGGGGGAGCCCTTGGTGGCGCTGCTCGTCCCGGCGGGCCAGGCCGACGAGATGGCCGGCCGTATCCAGGCGATGTACGGCACGGCCGCCGGGATCGGTGACGCCCGAGCCGATCCCGCGCAGGCCTGGCGGAGCTGGCGGGAGGCCGTGCAGGCACTCAGGGTGGCCGGTAAGGTGCCTGCGCTCGCGCCCGTCGCGGCCTGGTCAGGCCTGGGCGTCTACCGGACGCTCGCCCGGCTGCCGGCGGCCGACCTGCGCGAGCTGGCCGGGGAGACCGGGCGGCTGGCCGAGGACACGGAACTGGTCAGGACCGTGGAGGGCTACCTCGACCACGCCGGCCACGTTCAGGAGGCCGCGGCGGCGCTCGGCGTGCACCGTCAGACGCTCTACTACCGGCTGGGCAAGGCCGAGCGGCTCACCGGCCGTGATCTGGCCGACGGTGAGGACCGGTTGCTGGTCCACCTCAGCCTCAAGGCGGCCCGCCTGCTTTAGGGACTCGCGACCGCACAGTGCCCCGGCCGTCCTCATGCCTTCCTGGGGGTGTCTCACGGGCCGGAACTCCGGCCTGCGGGCTGCCAGGAGTCACCCGTCGAGCGCGCGCAGGAGGTGCCGCCGGGCGGCGGCGTCGCCGGGACCTCCGCGTTCGGCCAGTTGCCCGGCGATGTGCCGCCGGTGCGGCTCGTCGGCGTTGCCGCCGTACTTGAACTTGCCGCTGACCCGCTCAATCCTCAGGCGGAGGCCCTGGATGCCGGGCAGGAGCCGTGCGTGCTCGGCCGGATCCGCCAGATCGCCGTCGACCTCCAGGCGGGCGATCTGCGCCCGGAGGATCTCCGCCTTTCCGTCGGGGTCGGTGACCACCTCGGCGCGGCAGACGAGCTGGACCGCGGCGTAGTAGGTGGTCGGGACACCCATGCGGGGATCCTCCACACCGGGCAGGGCCTTCCACGCTCCGGGGACGTATGCCCAGTCTCCCGCGAGGGAGAGCAGCACGGTGGGGTTCTCCTTCATGGCGGTCCAGATCGGGTTGGGCCTGGCCAGGTGGAGCAGGATCGTGCGGTCGTCGGCCAGCACGAACTGGGTGGGCACCACGACGGGGATCTCGCGGTCTCTTCCGGCGGCGATCAGGTGACCGAACTCGTTCGCCCGGACGAAGTCCAGTGCCTCGTCCTCGGTCGTGGAATCCCACGGATGAATCAACATGCGGTTAAATGTATGTGTATTCGATCGCTGTCATCAAGCCGATTTCCGCCCGGGGGCCAGACGGAGACCGGGGCCCCGAATGGGGGCCCCGGTAGGCGATGTCAGGTCAGTGCTGCGTGGCGAGCGCGTGCTCGTAGACCTGGACGAACTCCTGACCGATCCGCTCCCAGGAGTAGCGAGACCGGGCGCGGTCGGCGCCGGCGAAGCCGATCGAGGTGCGCCGGGTCGGGTCGGCGAGCAGCTCGCGGATGAGCCGGGAGGTCTGCGCGGGGCGGTCGGCCGGCACCAGCAGGCCGGTTACCCCGTCCACGATGGAGTCGAGGTGCGCGCCCACCGCCGAGGCGATGACGGGCACGCCGCACGCCATGGCCTCCAGCGCGACGACGCCGGTCGCGGCCTCGTGGGGCAGCGAGAGGACCAGGTCGGCGCTGCGCATCAGCTTGGCCACCGAGGTGTGGGGGATCTGGCCGAGCATGGTGATCCGGTCCTCCACACCGACTTCCTTGGCCAGCAGCATGACGCGGTGCGCCTCGGCGTCGTGGGCGAGGTCTCCTGTCTCCGGTCCGCCGGCGATGAACAGCTCGGCGTCGGGAATGCCCTCCAGCGCGCGGACGGCGGTGTGGACGCCCCTGTCCTGGGTCAGCGGTCCGACGTGGAGCAGTCGCGGCCGCGTGCCGCGCGCCGCGGCCGGCCCCTGGCGCCGGAAACGCTCGATGTCGATGCCGCACGGGATCACGGAGATGTTGCGGCGCGGCACGCCCAGCCGGATCAGCGAGGACTCCTCGTCCCCGCACCCGGCGATCACCGCGCTGGCGCGGCGGCCGATCGCGCGCTGCACCCGGACCTTCTTGGCGTCGCGGCTCTGCCCGCTGCCGAAGCTCTGGGTGACCGGCACGCCGAGGCCGTCGGCCCCCGCGATGGCGGCCAGCCCGCCGGTCCAGGAGTGGGCGTGGATGACGTCGGGCCGGTCCTGCCTCCAGCGGTGCATCAGCTGGTCGCCGAGGGCGGAGATGTAGGGGAGCACGCTCTCCTCCGGAAGGTCGCGCGCGGGGCCGACGGGCAGATTCTCCAGGGTGACACCCTGGGACACCCGGACCCGCGGCTTGTCCGAGTCGGAGTGCCTGCGGGCGTAGATGGTGACCTTGTGCTCCCGGCCCAGCTCGCGGGCGATGGCGAGAAGGTGGGCCCGCTGGGCGGCGATGTCAGACACGCTCTGCGAGAAGGACAGAGTGTCAGAAGAGACGAATGCAATGTTCACGGCACACCTCTGGGAGGAGATAGGCTAAGAAGCCTGTGATTCCTTCAGGGGTGCCTGCGTCTTAGGCACACATCTGTATGAGCAAAACCATACCCGGATTCCCCGCGAAGGTAAACTTCAGTATTTGCGGCTCTGCCGCATCTCCTCCGCGCGTGCGCTGGGCACATGGAGCTGGACCGCGCATCCGTCCAGGTCATGGTGGATGTCCAGCCGGTCGCACAGCTGCCGGGCGATCCACAGCTCGTCGCCCGGCCCCGCCATGGAGCCCGGCGGGAGGAAACCGGCGACGGGGTTGGCGATGCCGCCGCCCCGGCGGTGGAGGTGGCAGGTGATCGCGCCCAACCGTGCCCACACCTGGACGGTGACGGGCAGCTCCAGCAGCTCGGCGACCTTGCCCGCGGCGACTGAGAGCAGGGTCGCCCGATCCTGGCTGAGCCCCAGCAGGGAAGCCTGGCCGGTGACGAACTGGCGCAGCGCCGGAAAGGTCTCCGCCAAGGCGCTCCGCACGTCCTGCGGGGGCGCGAGGAGCGGAGCGGAGTCGCACTCGCGGATGAAGTCCACCGGATCGGTGTACTCCGCGCTGGCCACCGCGGTACGGCCGTCCGCCGACGTCGTCGGGTGGGTCCGCCGTGCGGCCGTCACCACATCCGGATTAAGGATCCGTGCGTCGTAGGGGCAGATCATCCACACGTTGGTCTCGCTGAGCAGCAGGTTCAGGCTTGACTCCATGCGCTGCCAGGCCCGGGTCTCGTGAACCGCCCGGCCGGTCCACACCGGCTCGGCGATGACCCGGACATGCCCGTCGCCCCGCGTCTCCAGGCCGCGTCGCCGCCAGTAGCGGTGGAAGGCGGTGGTACGTTCCACCGTCCGGCGGCCCAGAAAGCCACTCTCCGCGTAGTCCACCTGAAGGCCGTCCCGGCCCAGGGCGCCCCCGAGGAGATCGAGGTTGGCCGAGGTCGTCGCGACCATCACCGGGTCGCCCTTGGCGAGCCCGTCCCGGACGAACGGCAGTGCCATCGCCAGAAACCGCTGATCGGAGTCGTAGACCGCCGCCTGGTGAAGGGAGGTCGCGGAGGAGCGCCGATTCAGGGCCACTGTCATCCTTCGTCCTGTTCCGCTGGACACGAGCACACGCCCTCGCCGGACACGGCACACGTAGCGTGACAGGGCCGCGAGGGCGGCGGCACGACCGCCAAGCTATACGACATGCAGAGCGAGTATCACGATCTCGTCCCATACTCGTCCACCGGAAAACGCGTGCCGGTCCTCCTCCACGGTTTTGACCACCGTCGCGGGCGACTGCGCCACGCAGCGTGCCAGCACGTCCGCCAGACGGTTCTCGCCGTACGGCTCGCCCTGCTCGTTCTGCGAGGCGACCAGCCCGTCCGAGTAGAAGACCAGGGTCTGGCCCGAGGTCAGCGTGAGCTCCTCGGTGAACATCTCGGCCTCGGAGGCGATGCCGAGCGGCACGCCGCCGCCGGCGGTGAACCTCACCCTGCCGTCGGGCTGCAGGAGCGCCGCGGGATGGTGCCCCGCGCTGGCCAGCCTGATCTTGCGTCCCCGGACGAATCCGGCCACCGCCATCACGAACATGCCGCTGTTCTGCGCGGTCAGCGCGTGATTCAGCTTGCGCAGCGCCTCGCCCGGATCGGACTCCCAGACGCTGATGACGCGCAGCCCGTTGCGGACCATGGCGCTGATCGAGGCGGCCTCCTCGCCCTTGCCCGCGGCACCCCCGAGGGCGAATCCCCACCCGTCCCGCACGGGGAAGACGTCGTAGAACTCGGCTCCGACCGGGCTGGAACCCGCGTGGTAGATCGCCGCCGCCTCGAACCCGGGGATGTCGGGCAGGCTCCGCGGCACCACGCTGGTGCGCAGCGCGTCAGCGGCCTGGGAACGCGTCTGGAAGCCGCGCCGGGCACGCAGGGCGAGCCCGAGGTGGGCGCCGATCTCCTCCATCAGGCCGAGGTCGGCGAGGGAGAACGGCTTGCGGTCGCGTAGCCGCACGAGAGTGAGGGCGCCCAGCGCGCCCGACTCACCCTGGATCGGCACGATCAGCACCGAGGCGGCGCCCATGACCCGGAGCAGCGGCGGCCCGCCGGGAACCTCGCCGAGCAGCGTCTCCTCCTCCAGCATCTCGTGGAGCACGCCCGACCCGCCGGTCAGCACGCGGGCGACGGCCGGTGCGGCCAGGGGGGTCATCTCCTCGATCACACGGACCAGATTGGTCACCGGCTTGTCACCCGGGCCCAGCACGCAGGCCCGCCGGGGCACGCCGTCCCGGATCACGTCGGCGATCACCCAGTCGGCGCTCTCGGCCGCCAGCAGCCGGGCGGCCCGGGTGACGGTCACCGGCTGGCGCAAACTCTCCTCGTCCAGCAGCAGGCGGGTCATGCGGGCCAGCAGTTCCTGGCGCCGCGCCGCGGCCATGACCAGGGAGGCGTCCGACCGGTCGACCGGTCCTGAGCTCGCCCCGGCCACCTGAGCCTCCAGCGGGAGGATCACGATGGCCGTCATCTCCTGCGGCTCGCCCGGCATCGTCAGCCGGGTGACCGCGAGCTGCACCGTGTGGGCACGGCCCTGGTGGGCCAGCCGAGTCTGGAACGTCGTGGTCTGGCCGCCCTGCTGCACGGCCGTCAGGTGTGAGCGGAACGCCGCGCGCCGGGAGACGTCGACGAGCAGCGGGAACGAGCGGCCGATCAGGTAGCCGGCCGGGCTGCCCAGCATCTGGGAGGTCTCCAGGCTGATACGCCTGACCACACCGGAGGCGTCCAGCACCACAACGGGGACGGGAAAGGTCCGGAACACCTGCCGCAGGAGTTTGAGCTCCCGCTGCGAACCGCTCTCCCGCTCACCGGACCGCTTGGGCGTCTTACGCAGCTCACGCAGGGACGCGTCGAGCAGTTCGCGGGCGGTGTCGAGCTCTGCCAGCGCCGCGTCGAGTGTGGACCGGGGGTCCGCGGGGTAGGCGGACCTCGCCTCGCACAGGGAGGAGACCCTGGTCGTGAGCGCGTCCAGCGCTTGCTCCAGGGCCTGGAGGCCAATGGCGTCGGTCAATGTCCGTCCTCGTCAGCGGCCGGGGTAAGGCTGGTCCCGCCGTAGACGGTACGCCACCCGGTGGATCGAATCGATGCGTGGTCAGATAGTGATTAAGTTAGCGAAATCAGAAAGGGGTTTCCTGACATGGAGATGGTCACTCCCGTTCTCGCCCGGGATCTCGCGGCGCTCGGCAGGGTCGGCGAGGAGACATCGAGCGAGAGCGTGCTGCGTGACCTCACCACCACGCTCGCGGGCGACGTGCCAGGCTGTGCGGGCGGCTCCGCCGAGCTCTGGCGCGATGAGCGGCTGGTCGTCTCCGCCTCGCACAGCGAGCTCATCGTGCTCGTCGACAGCGAGGGCGACCTGGGGGAGGGGCCCTCCACCGAGGCCCGTGCCACCGGCCACCCCGTGATCGTCCAGGATGTGCTGCACGAGTCCCGCTGGCCGGGCTATATCGGTATGGCGGTCCGCTGCGGGATCCGCTCGGTCCTGGCCATGCCGATCACCGTCGAGCGCGCCGTCCTGGTCCTCGGGCTGTACGGCGTGCGTCCCGGCGCATTCGCGGCCCGGAACGTCCCCCCGCTGGCCGACATGCTGGCCGAGCAGGTGACCGTGGCACTGGCCAACATGTGGGACTACGACGAGGTCAGGACCGACGCCGCCCAGATGCAGGAGGCGCTGGCCGGCAGGGCGATCATCGACCAGGCCAAGGGCATCATCATGAAGTCCAGCGGCTGCTCGGCCGAGGCCGCCTTCGACGAGCTGCGCAGGGTTTCCCAGCATCATCAGGTGAAGGTAGCCGATCTGGCCCGGCTGCTGGTGGACGAACACCAGCGCAACCAGGGCGGGAAAACCGGCTGAGGGCGCGTCGCCGAGCCCGTGGAACCGTGCCCGGGGGCTGTGACGCGGGAGAGGGGCCGGCTAGCCGAAGGCGGCGAGGGCGTCTTCGATCGTGTCGTAGAGCGGCAACCGCTGGGCGAGGCCGGTGATCCACATCACCTTGGTCTTGGCGTATTCCACCCCGATGAGGGCGAACTTCGCGTCGGCGTTGGCGCTGAGCTGCCAGTGATGGACGATGAGCCCCAGCGCGCGGGAGTCCATGAAGGCCACCCCGCCCAGGTCCAGTGCCATGTCGGGGCCGTGCTCGTCCATCTCGGCCGCCAGGTAGTCGGCGAACTGGTCCCTGGTCGTCGCGTCCAGCAGGCCCGTCACCCGGACCACGTTGATCCCACCCACCAGCGCCGACGTCAGAGTCAGCGCCGCCGCTCTCTCGCCGTTCTCCGACACCGTCACCCAGGTCCTCCTCGACGTCTGATTAGCAACCCTACTGTTACCTGGGGGCGAGCAATACTCCCGGAATCGGGGTAGTACTAGAACCGAGGTCCAGCAGAGGGCCTCGCCTCGAAAATTGGTCGAGGCGATGCCGTCTGCCCGGATGCTGTTCCATGCTGGCGGCGCCGTCCGACAGTCATACCAGGGAGCAGCAATGTCTGTTCAGGCCCTCGAACTCGCCGACATGACCGCCGAGGAACTCCTCGCCGAGATGGTTCTGCCCGAGGTCTCCGATTACCGCGCCGAGCGTCTGCGCGAGCGGATCGTCGAGATGCACCGGACCCTCGCCATGGAGATCGCCCGTCGCTACCGCTACCGGGGCGAGCCGCTGGAGGACCTCCTCCAGGCAGCCTATGTCGGGCTGATGAAAGCCATCAACGGATTCGACCCCACCCTCGGCCACGCATTCCGGGGCTATGCCGTGGTCACCATGACCGGTGAGGTCAAGCGTCACTTCCGTGACCGCACCTGGGCCATCCGGGTCCCCCGCGTCTACCAGGAGCGCAGGGCCGAGCTGAACCGGCTGGTCGCCGATCTCAGCCAGGACCTCGGCCGCGCGCCGACGGTCGCCGAGCTCGCCGTCAAGATGAACATCTCCGAAGAGGACGTCCTGCTCACCCTCGACGCCTCGGCCGCCTACAGTGCGCTCTCGCTCGACGCGCCGCTCGGCGCCGACGACGACGCGGCCGCGCTGGGCGACGTCATCCCCGACGAGGACGACGCCCTGGGCGTGCTCGTGGACCGCGAGGCGGTCAAGCCGCTGATCGACAAGCTGCCGGCGCGCGAGAAGAACATCCTGCTCCTGCGTTTCTTCGGCAACATGACCCAGGCCGAGATCGCAGCCGAGTTCGGAATCTCACAGATGCACGTATCCCGTATCCTGCGGAAGGTGCTGGACCGGCTCCGTGCGGAACTCGTGGCCGAATGCTGAATACACCGGTCCTCACTGGGCACCCCAGTCGGCGACGGCAGGAGGGGCAGAGGGCGCGTTTGAATGACCTCCAGACGCCGAGGGCGGCGGTGCGATGGGACATAGGAGGCGGATCTCGCGTGAACGAGGACGGTGTTCGTCCGGCTCGTTTCCTGGCGAGCGGCGACCGTTCTCTGCCGATCCCCGCCGGAGCGGCCGTGGCGGAGCTCGCCTTCTGCCTCCCCGACCTGCCCGACGTACGTGATTTCGCCGCCGTCTGGGCCGTGCGAGGCGGGATGGCCCCCGAGAGCCTGACCGACTTCCTGGTGGCGGTGAACGAGGTCGCCACCAACGCCGTCACCCACGGCCACACCAGCGCCAAGGCCGTGTTACGGATATGGGCCGTCGGCCGCAACCTGGTCGTGGAGATCCATGACCAGGGACGGTGGACCCCCGCCGAGATCCCCGGCCAGACGCCGCCCGCGCCCTATGCCACCAGCGGCATGGGGCTCTGGGTGGCCCGGATGATCAGTTCGGACATCACGGTCGAGACCGGGGCCGCGGGAACGTTCATCACCATGTTCTTCAAAGTCTGAACCAGCTTCTTCGGACATAGCGCCCATAAAGGTCCTATCTGCCTTTTATGGGTACGAGCCGGTTTATGACTACATCTGCCCGCATATTGATCGTCGGCGGCGGCTACGTCGGCATGTATGTCGCCCTGCGGCTTCAGCGCAAGCTCCGGCGTGACGAGGCCCGCATCACCGTCGTCAACGTCGACTCCTACATGACCTACCAGCCGTTCCTTCCCGAGGCGGCGGCGGGCAGTGTCGAAGCCAGGCACGTCGTCGTGTCCCTGCGCCGGGTGCTGAACAAGTGCGCGATCCTCAACGGCTGGGTGGTCGGCGTCAACCCCGTCGCGCGGACCGTCGATCTCTGCCCGCACGAGGGCCCCGGCCGCACCCTGGCATACGACCTCCTGGTCTTCGCGCCCGGCTCCATCTCCCGGACCCTGCCCATCCCGGGCCTGGCCGAGCGCGGCATCGGTTTCAAGAGCGTCGAGGAGGCCATCCACCTCCGCGACCACGTGCTGGGCCAGTTCGACCTGGCCGAGTCCACCACCGACAGGACCGTCCGCGCCAGGGCGCTGACCTTCGTGTTCGTCGGCGCGGGCTACGCCGGTGTCGAGGCGATGGCCGAACTGGAGGACATGGCCCGCGACGTGTGCCGCTACTACCCGACTGTGGACCCCGGTGACATGCGCTGGTTCCTGATCGAGGCCACCGATCGCATCCTTCCCGAGGTCGGCCCCGAGATGGGCCGCTGGACGGTGGCACAGCTCCGCAGACGGGGGATCGACGTGCGGCTGGGCACCCGGCTGAACTCCGCCGTGGAGGGCCACATCGTGCTCGACGACGGCACCGAGTTCGACGCCGACACCCTGGTGTGGACCGCCGGAGTCAAGCCAAGCCCGCTCGTGCACGCCAGCGGTCTCCCCCTGGACGGCAAGAGCCGGGTGAGGGCGACCGCAGAACTGGCCGTCGAGGGCTTCCCCAACGTCTTCACCGCGGGGGACTGCGCCGCCGTACCCGATCTCACCAAGCCGGGGGAGATGTGCGCGCCCAACGCCCAGAACGCCGTACGGCAGGCCCGCAAACTGGCCGACAACCTGGTCGCCACGCTCCGGGGCGGGAAGCTCAGCCCGTACCGGCACGCCTACGCCGGCTCTGTGGCCACCCTGGGACTGCACAAGGGCGTCGCACATATCTATGGTCGCAAGCTCCGCGGCCTGCCGGCCTGGTTCATGCACCGGACCTACCACCTGTCGCGGGTGCCGACCTTCAACAAGAAGATGCGGGTGCTGACCGACTGGACCTTCGCCCTGTTCTTCCGCAGGGAGATCATCTCGCTCGGGGCGGTAACCCGTCCCCGTGAGGAGTTCGAGATCGCCGTCCGGACAGATTCCACCTTCGCCTCCACTCGGTGATCCGGGCCGTGCCTCTCACGGATGGAGGTTCCCGCTCCTTCCGGACACTCCAGCTGTCACGCGCCCGAAAAGGGGGCGCCGTCCCCGCGGGCGGCGCCCCCTTCTCCGTTCGCATCCGGCTCCGTGAAAGCCTCAGCGCCTACGGCGCCAGTTGCCTCCTCCGCCTCCGCTCCGGACCCCCGCCGTGCCGACTCCGGCCTGGTGCAGCGCCAGGAGGAGCAGGCCGAGGAGCAGGAAGGTCGTGCCGGTGATGCCGCCGATCCGGGTGTTGATGAGGTCAAGCAGAAGACCGAGGCCGAAGACGACTGCGGCAGCGATCGCGAGCATGGGTCACCTCGTCCCGTTAGACGGGTCCAGGAGCTGCTCCAGCATCGCCCGGTAGTCGCGCAGGGCCGTACGGAGCTGCTCGGTGTCGTGGTCGAAAAGGGATCCGTCGGTGGCGGGCACGCCCGTGGCGTGCGTCGGGCCGGGCCGGTCGTCGTTCCGGTCAGTCATATCGGGTCACCGTCCTCGGGGGTCGTGGGGGCCGGTCCGCTCGTCTCCTCGTAGCGCGGACCGGTGTGCCGCGAAGGGTGGTCGCCGTTGGCCGTGCCCTGGTTACCCGTCAGCAGCTCCTCGAACAGGACGCGGTAGTGGACCATGGCCTGCCGGAGCTCCTCGGTGGAGGCCTCCTTGTGCGCGGCGCGGCTGCTGATCTCGTGAGCCTGGCGGTAGTGGTCGAGCGTGCGGCCGTGCACGACAGACAGGTCCGAGACACGCTGCTCGAAGTTCTCGGTCGGATAGCCTCGCTCCGCCATCACGGAGGTCACCAGGTGGTCCGCCTCGGTCACCGCGAAGCCGGGGGCGTCGACGAAACGCTCCTGAACCTCCAGCCACTTCTTGGCATAGGTGTCACGCGTCTCGGGATCGAGCGAGCGGATGTCGAGAGAATTGACACGTTCCTCACGGGCGAGGAGCTCCTGCTCGGCTTCCTGCCGTGTTTCGCGTTCTTGCAGAGTGCGTTCGTACTCGGGGCCGAATCGATCGCGGAGCCGGTGCCGGCGTTGCTGTTGCAGTACGGCGTAGCCGACTGCGATGATCGCCACCACCGCGACCGCAACGACGACCACCCAGATCACGGTGGACATGTCTGCCTCCGGTTGTATAAGCGGTTGTTCCCGTGCGCTGCCCTGGGAACAAGCCTCGAAACCGGTTACGCATGTCAGTGATCCACCATTGAAAAAAACTGGATCGGCGTTTTGTTAATCTTTATCAGGTAATCACTGGCCTTCGGTTTGATCCCCCGGACGGCTCGTCGCACCCAGCGCTCTACGGGCTTCGAGCAGGACCGCCTCGACGAGCGACTGCCCGGCGGAGACCGGGACCTCCCGGAACCCCCGGCCCGGTTCGTAGGCGATGTCCAACCCGCCGGAGACCAGCCGGTCGGCCCAGCGGAGCGCGGTGTTGAGCTTCTCCGCGGGGATCGAGCGCCCCTGCGCGACAGAGGACAGATTGCGTAGATTCGTCGCCGGGCCGGACTGGCCGTGCGAGCGGTCCAGCTTCCACGGGAGCGCCCGTGAGTGATCGAGCATCGGCTTGGAGAGCCCCGCGGCCCTCTTGGCCTGAAGGATTCCGGACTCGCTCACCCCGAACCGCATGGCCAGTTCGGCGTTGGACAGTCCTTCCCGGACAAGTCGTCGCAGCTCATCCTGGTCGATCAACGCTTTACGTCCCACGTGCACCCTGTCCTTCGATGATCACATATGCCCGGCGAACGTCCTGGCGTGCACAGGCCCGTTCGATCTGCGCTAAGGTTATGACGTCCCGCCCGAGAGGGCGCCGGACAACCGGGACGTAGCGCAGCTTGGTAGCGCACTTGACTGGGGGTCAAGGGGTCGCAGGTTCAAATCCTGTCGTCCCGACCAGGTTTTCGCTGGTCGGCAAGGGTGTCACCCGAAAGGGAGACGCCCTTTCTGCATTCTGAGTGACTAACTGAGTGACTATCGCTCCCGTCACGTAAAGATCCGGTCCATTGCTTCCGCGCCGCCGAGCAGGACCGGGCGGATCTGTTTGCGGTAGACCGCCTCCGTCACCGCCGTCCCACTGTGGCCGACGAGTCGCGCGATGTCCTCCAGGGGCACGCCGGAGTCGGACAGCAGCGAGACGAAGCTGTGCCGCATCTCCCGAGGTGTCCAGTCCTTCGCGGGCAGCCCGGCGTCTTTCACAATCTTCCGGAACGCCCGCCGTACGTTGTGGGAGTCCAGGGGAGTGCCGACCAGGGAGGCGAAGACGAGATCGTTCTCCTTCCACCTCGCGCCCGCCGTCTCCCGCTCCTTGGCCTGTTGCGCCCGGTGCTCCCGGAGGGCTTCGACGCAGCGACGAGGCAGCGCGAGAGATCTCCGTGACTTCCGGGTCTTGGTGTCGCCGCCTTCCCGCACGGAGCGCCACACGGCGATCCACGGGGGACTGTCGGTGCCCGGCTTGCCGTCGAGATCCACCTCTGACCAGACGAGCGCCCGCAGTTCCTCCGTCCGGGCACCGATGAGGAGGGAGAGCACCACGTAGGCGTACATCCGCGTGTCGCTCGCGGCCTTGAGGATGGCTTCCGCCTGGTCGAGAGTGAGCGCCTTGGACGGTCGCCCTTCCTTCCCCTCGGGGACCTCACAGAGGCCCACCACGTTGCGCTTGACCTTGTCCCGAGACTGGGCGAACCTCACCGACCGGTTCAGGCACGAGTGGAGGAGACGGACCGTCCGGGCGCTGAGCGTCCTAGCCTTCCCCATGAGCCACCGGTCCACGTCCTCCGCGCTCAACTCCCGCAGCTTGCGGGCGCCCAGGCCGGGGATGATGTGCTTGTCGCAGAGGGTTCGATAGTTGGCCACGGTGTTCGGGTCGCGTCCGTGTAAGCCGTAGGTGAGCCAGCCCGTCACGGCGTCGGCGACGGTGTAGTTGGCCGGACCGCTTGCCAGCCCGTCGTCATAGTCGCGGATGATCTCTTTGAGTTTGGCCTTGGCTTCGGTCTTGGTCTTGCCACTGGCCTTCTTGACGATGCGCTTTCCGGCGGGGGTGTAGCCGACCGTCACCGAGGCGATCCAGCGCTCTCGCTGTTCGTCCCAGTGCAGGCCGCCGTCTCCCCGGCTGCGTCGTGTGGTCATGATGCCCTCGCTTCCTGTTCGAGTAGTGCGACGTAGTCGGAGATGGCCGAGGCCGGGATCAGCCGGGTACGGCCCTGGGTGACCGAGCGCAGACGGCCCGATCGGATCTGTTCGTAGATCACGCTGCGGCTCATGCTGAGCAGGTACATGGCTTCGCAGACGCGATACAGTCGCCGTTCGCCGGGGGATCCGGCTGCTGTCATCCGTCCTCCCGTTCGGCCTGTTCCGCCGCGATGGCACGGGCCAGGGCGACGCGTCGCCGGACGTCTTCGGCCAAGATCGCCTCACCGGGGGTGTAGCCGGATCCGGCGAAGCGCCAGTGGCCGAGCACGAGGGTCGTCTCGTCGCCGAGGGCGGGCAGGCCGTACCGCTCGCGTGCCTCAGTGGCTCGGTGTACGGCACGCACGCCGCGCAGGTCGCCGAGGGTGGTGGAGTAGTGGCGGGACTTGCTGGAGAAGTGGCCCCGGAAGCCGAGCATGTGCGCCCAGGGCCGCAGCCGCAGTGCTTGGAACTCTCGGCGTGCGCCCAGTTCCCAGCAGGTGCGGATCATCCGCCGCGCGTGCTCGGTGACCGGGAGCGCGTCCAGGTGAAGGCCCGGCTTCAGGCCCGTTCCGTGGCAGCGTCCGCACGAGGCCGTCAGGCTCAACCGACCACGACCCTTGCAGGCTGGGCAGGACAGGCGGTGGTCGACGGTGCCGGAGGCTTCCGCGCCCTTGGTGGCGTACTTGGCGATGTAGCCCGCCACCGCCCGCTCGCTGAGCCCTTCGGCCGACTCGTCGAGCAGGATCGGCCGGATGTCGAGCTGATCGCCCCAGACCAGCTCCCACCGGCCGAGATCGCTGATCGGTGAGGGCAGGCTGACCCGCCGGACCGCTTGCGGGATGGCCCAGGTGAGCAGGTGGTGATCGGCCCAGGCCGGAGGGGGTTCGCTGCCGCCACCGGGACCGTCGAGGCGGATCACGGTGTGGAAGTGCACCAGGCCCCGCCGCTGGTACTCGGCGACCTTGGCGAAGGAGACCCGAACCTGCTTGCCGAACCCCGTACGGCTCAGCCCCGTCTCACTGGCCAGGGTGCGCCGCACTTCGAGGGTGAAGCGGTGCCAGAGCGCGCCCGCGTGGGCCTGCCACAGCACCGCGCCCGTGTAGTCGTAGCAGCCGGAGCAGATGGGTTGGCCGAGCCGCTCGTCCCCCGTCTCGTGGCGGGCATGGCAGCCGACCGGCCGACCGTGCTCGCAGACCTTGTCACGGTTACGGGGACGGCAGGCCCGCACGGCGCCGCTGTTCTCCCTTCTGGTGTGCACTGGCCCGAACGATGGCGCGGTGAGGGTGACGAACACCCGGGGATGGGTGCTGACCGTCTCCGGGACGCCCTTGCCGCCGGACAGGCCCGCCCGGATCAGGTGGAAGGTGTCGGCCCGGTAGACCTCCGAGCAGGCCGGGCAGACTGAGGCCCGCCGGTTGCCGCAGGCCACCAGTAGATGGCCGGACGGTTCGTCGGCGGTGCGGTAGGCGTGCAGGATCTCGCCCGTGGACGCGTCGACGATGGCCGACTCTCCGGTGAGATGGATCGGGTGGGAGCAGCCGCCGGTTCCCGCGACCATCGCCCGCCATCGCTCGTAACCCGGAGCGTTGATCACCTGGGCCAGGTCGATCATCCATTCCGGGTGCCGTTCTCGCTTGTCGTGCTCGCTTGGCTCGCTCATGATCACCACCCCCTTCAGCGTAGTACTACCTGTAGTACATGTTGCCTTGCGTTGAAGCGTCATGCAACCTGTAGTACAAGTGGTTATAGAAAACTCGCGAGAGGGAGAGGCCATGGAGACCACCGAGGACAAGGATGTCCGCTGGCGCACCATCGCCAACGACCTGCGCGCCGCCATCCTGGACGGCCGCTACCCACCAGGCGGAGCCCTGCCCAGCGAACCCGAACTCGTCCGCCGCTACGACGTCTCCCGCCCCACCGTCCGCAAGGCCATCGACACCCTGGTCTCCGAAGGACTGGCCTACGTCATGCGCGGACGCGGCTCGTTCGTCCGCCCCATGCCCGAACGACAGACCATCCTCATCAGCCACCAGAACCGGCCCGACCTGGCCGCCCCCGGCAACCACCCTGACATCCAAGCCTTCGGCTGGGACCTGGCCCTTCGCGACGTCGATCCCGAGGCTCCGCTGTTCACCAGCGAGAAGATCACCGCCAACCGCGACATCGCCATCATGCTCGGCGTCCGCACCGGACACCCCGTCATCCACCGCCGCAGCATGTTCCACCGAGGCCACACCGCGACCATCCACGGAGCATCGGCCCGCCTGGAGATCAACTCCTACGCCAACGCCGACATGCTCCCCGACTTCGACGACCCCAAGCGCTTCCACCAGTACCGCAAGCGCCCCGCGTTCTTCTACCAGTCGCTCATCCGCGAACATGGCCCCGTCCGCTGGATGACCCTGACCACCTCCCGCATCGCCTACGAAGACGAACGCGCTCACCTGGGCATGGACTACGCCGAGGCCCTCCTGATCATCCGCCGCACCATGGCCCACGCCAACGGCCACCCGATCGAGGTCACCGAGGTCAAGGCCCCCGCCAACCGCTACGAGATCGGCTACAGCGCCGAACTGGCCGACGACCCCAGCGCGGTCTTCACCCCCGAAGAACTCGCCGACAACGGCATCACTCTCGTGATCTAGACGCCAGGAAGCATCCAACTCGGCCGCACGTCGCGACCCCGACCAATTGTGGGTCCCACCACGCCACTGACATGATCCGCCGTATGCACGCACGAACATGGCTGAACACCGACGAGCAATTCCCGCCGGGCGCCGAGCTCTTCCGTTCGGACCGTGCCTTCACTGAACCCTTTTCACCCTCACGCGACCTGCGCGGCGCGGTGGTTTTGAAGGACGGCGATGGCCTTGCAGAGGTGGCCGGCCTTGCTGGGGCTGCAGCGTAGCCTGCGGAGGATCTTCCAGCTCTTCAGCTGGGCGTTCGCGCGTTCGCCGGGGCCGCGAAGCTTGGCGTGGGAGCGGTTGGCCCGCTTCTGGGACTCGGGCTTGTCCTTGCCCTTGTACGGGGTGATGAGCGGACCCTCGGCCCCCTGATACGCCTTGTCGGCGAGGATGATGATTCCGGCCTTCTCCAGCGCGCGCAGGATGCCCCAGATGCGGGCGGCGCTCAGGTCGTGCATCTTGCCGGGCAGTGCTCCGGAGGTCCACAGGACGGCCCCATCCGGTGAGGCGATGACCTGCACGTTCATGCCGTGCACCCGATGCTTGCCGGAGAAGTAGGGCCGGTCGGCCTTGATCCGGTCGATGCGGATCAGCGTGCCGTCCAGCACCAGGTAATGCAGCCCGTCCCGCTTGGCCTTCCGCAGTGCCTGACCGAGCTTGGGCGAGCGCGCCGACAACAACGCCACCGTCTCCTCCACATACCGCCACGCGGTGGCCGTCGAGATGCCGAAACCGGCCCCGAGCTCGGCGTAAGTCTCGCCTTTGCGCAGGTAGACCAGCACCAGCAAAGCCTGCTGGCCAGGGTTGAGCAGCCGCCAGACCGATCGGATCGCCTGACGATGCCGCCGGATCACTCCAGCGACGTAGTTCAGGGTCTGACGCGACAAATCGACGGCAGCACGATAAAACAGCATCCAGAGCTCCTGGTTGTGACGGGCATGGTTGTGGTGATCAACCCATCTACCAGGGGCTTTCTCACGTCACCGACCGAACACCGGCATCGCGATCATGCTGTGACCAGGGCACCCGCCGGGGAGGGCGAAAAACGTTCACGCAAAGTGAGGCCAGAGACACGGTGCAGAAACCCTGGACAAAGCGGCTGACTTCAGGCCACCTGCACCATCCGAGGCGCGTGAAACCATACGACTGTGCCAAACGATGCTATCCACAGGGGTTCCAACCAGTTCGCCGCTCGTCTCGTGGCCACCGCCACCGCTCCGCTCGACCTCGCGTCGGCGGACGGTCCACAGGTGCTGCACTGGCCTGGGCGTAGGCTGCTGGTGCAGCGCGGAGACACCGAGCTGGCCGTCCGCAACCTGGACGGGGATGGGATGGAGGTCCGCTTCCCCGCGCCCTGGCCCCGCCGGTATGGCTCGGTGGCGGTCTCTCCCGCGGGTGATCTCGCCGTGTTCGCCGGCGTTCACGCGCTGCGAGCCGTGGATTCGACCGGCGCCGTGCGGTGGGAGATCCGGCACGGTTGTTGGTCCGCCGTCGTGTGCACCAAGGCCCATGCCTCGTTCTCCGAGTACGCCGACGACTACCACCACAGCCATGCGGACAGCGGCTCGGCGGCCTTCTCCTCGGACGGCCAGCTCCTCTGGGCCCACATCCGCAACCACGCGGGGCGCGACACCAAGGAGGAATGGCTGATCCTCGACCCCGCCGACGGCACGGTGCTGACCCGGGCCGAGACGATGACCGTCGGATCGGGCTCCACCCACTTCCCCCACCCGAACCCGGCGTACATGGGGCTGACTGTCGGCGAGGGCGAGGAGAACTCGCCCGTGCTGTGGGGACACTGGGATGGCGCAAGGCTCACTGTCCAGCGGTTCATCGAGGAGGTCCTCCTCGCCGTGAGCCCGTCCGGGGAGTACTTCCTGACCACGGATCTGGGGCAGTGGTCCCTCTACCTGCACCGGGCGGAGGATGGCATGGAACTGCGGCATCTGGACGCCGAGGAAGCCGTGCCCCCTCCCGCAAACGAGGACGACCGCGTTCGGTGGGACTACGAGGCGGCGTTCCCATACGACGACACCGCCGTGGTCGGCACCGAGTACCACTCGGACGACCCCCGCCACTGGCTTGTCGACCCACGCACGATGGCCCTGCGCGGCCGGATTGCCTACCCCTTCTCCGTCGCGGGATCTCCCCGATCAGCGGGGCAGGCCGCCTGGTACACGGTCGCCAAGAACCAGACCACCCTCCACTTGTGGAACCTGCCGCACCGGGGATGAGTCAATGGGCTCCACGCCAAGGCCCTGGCACTCGGCGAACGCGCCGTCGCCACCCTCAAGGCCGGGAAGATATTGACCAAGCAGCGCTGCTGCCCTCGCCGCATGACCGCGATCGTGCAGGCCATCCTCGTCCTGCACTACACCGAGACCGCCCGTCAGCCACGATGAAAATGGCTCACTGTCTGGGCCTACACCGTCAGTCACAGCCAGCTCTTGCTACGAACACGAACGACCGTGCGCGGCGGCGAATACCAGTCCCGCATTGACATCGTCTTCAAGCCCGTCGAAGCGATGAAACTCAGAATCGATTACCACGGACTTGTGATCCGATGCGCAACGCAGGCGGAGACCGAGCGGATCCACTCGGAAGTCAACGGCATCGATCCTGAAGCACGTTGCCTGATCCTGGAGACGGCCGAGGGTCAGGACTATGTCGTGACCTACGCCATCGGTTGGGAAGAGGACATGGAAACCGACCGGGACCCTAGTAGTACTTCGTTAAGTTACGAAGTGTTATGGGGCGCGTACATTTGATGGCATACGTGGCAAGCGCCGGTCCAGGTGGCGAGTAAAGCCTGGAGTTCGCCGAGAACCTCATACAAGGTCAGGCCGGCGCAGGGACTTTTGGGTCTAGCCGTAGTTCGGTACAGAATGCCTGCGCTAATGCGGCCAGGGTGACGTGGCGGTGCCAGCCGAAGAAGCTCCGCCCCTCAAAATGCTTGAGGCCAAGACCGGTATTGAGCTCCCGGTAGTCATGCTCGATCCGCCAGCGGATCTTGGCGAGCCGGACGAGTTCGCGCAGCGGAGTCTCGGCGGGGAGATTGGTGATCCAGTAATCGGTGGGTTCGGATTCGCCTGCCGGCCATTCCACCAGCAGCAAACGCGCAGGCAGGCTGCCGTCGGGGTTGCGGGGGATGTCTTTGTTGGCCAAGAGAACCGGTAGAGCCATGAAGCGTGATCGCATTTTCGCGCCTGGATTACCGCTGGTCTTCCTTGTGCCTTGCCGCCAGGTCACCCGCCGCAGATTCGCCCGCCCTGCCGCCAATGCGAGATTGCGCAGATTCGATGGCTTGCCTGGATAGCGTGGTCTCGGCGGGCGCCCCTTGCCGCTTTATTCCGGCAGTTCAGGCACCGCATCTCCGGGGTAGGCCGACAGATCATCGGAGACGGCCGCCACGTAAGACAGGCCGCGGTCCTCCAGTCCCAGCCGGAAAGCGGTGCAATCGCCATAACCGGAGTCAAAGACCACCGGAAGATCGGTGCCGACTCCCCACTCGTCGTACATCTGGTCGATCATGTTTAACGCCAGTCGCCACTTCTCCTGGTGACCGACGTCCTGAGGGATCTTGCACCGGTCGCGGCGCTTGTGGACCGTTTCCGCCTGAACCGGATCCTCGATCTTGGCCGGGTCCCACGACTCGGGGATGAACAGCCGCCAATTGACCGCGGACGAGGCATGATCGGTGACCAGATGTGCGCTGACGCCGATCTGGCAGTTTCCGGTCTTGCCCAGGGCTTGTTCGTGAATAACTGTCAGAGTTGATCTGCGGGACCGGGTCGACGGTGAGACGCTGGAGCATGACCGCCTCTTCGAAGGAAGATGTACCCGCAGCCGAGCTGCGGGCCAAGTTCGAGCAGATCCTGCCGCACCTTGACGAGCGGTGCCGTCGCCTCTACCTGGCCAGCGAGGCCGCCGTGCTCGGCCATGGCGGGATTGCCCTGGTGGCCGCAGCCTCCGGCATCAGTACCGCCACCATCGCGCGTGGCATCATCGAGCTGGAGACGCACCCCGCGCCGACCCGCCGCATCCGGGCCTCGGGCGCCGGGCGCAAACCGCTGACAGTCACCGACCCCGGCCTGCTACCGGCCCTTGAGTCACTGATCGAGCCGCACACTCGCGGCGACCCCGTCTCCCCACTGCGCTGGACCACGCTGTCGCTGCGCAGCCTGGCCCATGCCCTTTCCGCGCAGAAGCATCCGATCGGTGCCACAACCGTCGGCCACCTGCTGCACGGCCTGGGCTACAGCCTGCAGGGCACGGCCAAGACCACCGAAGGCACCCGGCATCCGGATCGCGACGCCCAGTTTGCCCATCTCAACGCCACCGCCGCCGCCTTCCTCGACGACGACCAGCCGGTGATCAGCATCGACACCAAAGCCAAAGAGTGGCTCGGCAACCGCGACCGGCCTGGACGTACCTGGCAACCGGGAAAGAACCCGATCAAGGTGGACAGCCACACCCTCGTCACCAGCGACCAGCCAGTGGCCATCCCCTACGGAATCTACGACCTCGCCACCAACAGCGGCTGGGTCAACGTCGGAACCGATCACGACACCGCCGAGTTCGCGGTGGAGTCCGTCCGCCGCTGGTGGCGACGCCGCGGTTGTCTCGACCACCCGCACGCCACCCGGCTGTTGATCACCGCGGACGCCGGTGGCTCCAACAACCCCCGCTACTGGACATGGAAGAAGCAACTACACGACTTCGCCCGCGAGAGCGGCCTTGAGATCACGGTCTGCCACTTTCCTCCCGGCACTTCGAAGTGGAACAAGATCGAGCACCGGATGTTCTGCCACATCACCGCCAACTGGCGTGGCCGCCCGCTGACCAGCTACCAGGTCGTCATCGAGACGATCGCCGCGACGACAACAGAGGCCGGACTGAGAGTCAGCGCCGAACTGGACACCGGCAACTACCCACTGGGCACCGCCGTCACGCCCGCCGAGTTCCATGCCCTGCCGATCACACCCGATGCATTCCACGGCGACTGGAACTACACCCTGGCCCCCACCCCTCCCAGACTTTCCGAAGAAGCCGAGACCAACCAACCGATCGATCCGGACGTGACCTGGATGCTCACCGATCCGGCCCTGACCGGCATGCCGCGCTCGGACTTCGCCCGCCTGGTGCAGATCTCGGAGCCCTACTGGGACGCGCTGGCAGAGGCGGCCTTTCAACGCCGTTTCCACCGCCCGCGCCGCTACCTCCATCCGCAGACCAGCAGCCTAGATCACTTCCACCGGCTCCTGACCGCTTTACTCCGTCGCCGCAAGGCCGCGACCAGCACCCTCCTAGCCCGCCTGCTGGGCGTCACCCGCACCAACCTGTCCAACCAGTTCCAAGATGGCCACCGGATCCTCGACCTGCACAAAATCTCCGTCACGCCGATCCCCGGATCGCCCGCACGTACGCTCGAGCAACTGCAAGATCGTATTACGTCCGCCGATGACTGCCCCGCAGATCAACTCTGACAGTTATTCACGAACAAGCCCCCAGCGTCCCGGAATACATCCGGGCCACTCCCGGAGAATTCGGGCCGTCCTTGGGGAAGCCGACATCGTCGATGACGACCGCCTGCGGACCGATCCGTTCCAGCGCCCAATGTGTGAGGTTTTCCCGGACCGGTTCGTAGTCCCAGGTCGAGTCGGCCATGAATTGCTGTAACCGCTGGGTGTCAACTCCCAGACGCTCCGCCATCGGATCCATCGACTTGCGCCGCCCGTCCAGCATCAGCCCCCGCAGATACAACTCGCCGGTGGCGAGTTGATCACGGCGACGAAGCACCCTCCGCAGCATCTGATCTGCAAACTTCTCAAGCCGCGGGCGCACCGGCGCCATCTCGTCAGGTGTCACGACAACATGATCCCGAAGTGACTTCTCAAAATGATCACGCTAGGTGATCGACAATCTAACGAAGTACTACTAGTGCTGGGTTCCTCAAAGGGTGTTGAGCTGAGCGGTGGCCAGCCATCCTGATCAGGGGCATCGTGGATGACAGGGAGGTGGTGTCATCATGCCGAAACTGCTGCACGCTCGAGCGCCGCGAGACGGCGAGGAGGAACGCCAGATCCGTAAACTCGCCGGTGCCCGGCACGCCCCGGCCGACTGGATCCAGCGCGCCCAGATCGTCGTGTTGAGCTGGGAGGAGATGCGCGGCCCGGCCATCGCCGCGATGCTGGGCTGTCATCCGGAGACCGTGCGCCGCCGGTTGCGCCGCTTCAACGCCGAAGGCATCGACGGGCTTGGTGACCGGCCCGGGCCCGGTCGCAGACCGCGGATCACCCAAGCCGAACGATCGCGGCTCATCGCGCTGGTCAAGACGATACCGCCCGGGCGGCTGCGCTGGGAGCCCTGGGGTGAGCTGGAGGCCGACGACGAGGATGGGCCGGCGGTGTGGACCCTGGATGCCCTCACCGCCGCCGCCCGTGAGCAGGGCATCGACATTCACCGTTCCCAGGTGCGCCGGATCCTTCTGAAAGAGGGGGTGAGATGGCGCCGCACCCGGTCCTGGACCACCAGCAAGGACCCGGACTTCGCCGCAAAAGAACGCAGGTCGTCGGCCTGTACACCGACCCGCCGGACGGCGCGGTCGTCGTCTGCGCCGACGAGCTGGGGCCGGTGACCCCGCGTACCTTCGGCCCCGCGCCCGCCTGGTCCGCCGACGGCCACCGGATCAAAGCGCCGCTGGAATACTTCCGCGGCCCCGACAAGACCTGGGTGTACGGTGCGCTGCGCGTCGCCGACGGCGCCGCGGTCACCATGACCGCCGCCTCCCGCAACAGCGACTGCTACCAGCGGTTCCTGCAACGGGTCGAGGACGCCAACCCCGGCCACGGTGACATCTGGGTGATCGCCGACAACCTGTCCGGTCACAACAGCCTCGCCACCCGCACATGGCTGGCCGACCATCCCCGCATCCAGCACGCGTTCATCCCCGTCGGCGCCTGCTGGCTCAATCTGCAGGAGGCGTGGTGGCGGATCTTCCGCCACCATGCCCTGGCCGGAGTGTCCTTCGCTGATAGCAAGGACATCGACCACGCCACCCGCATCGCCACCGCCCAGCTCAACCAGCGGGCCAAACCCTGGGTCTGGGGACGGCCACCACCGGCCCCCAGACACCTACGCCGCCAGTTCGTCTACAGCCTTTGAGGAACGGAGCACTAGTAGGGCTTGGTTAGGTGGGGACGGGCTGGGCATGTCTGGGTAACGCGCGGCGGCAGGTGGGGCAGATACCGGACCAGCAGGCCAGAAGCAGCTGCAACTCGGCGATGACCCGGTAGGTGCTCAAGCCGCAGCCGGCGCTTTTGGGTTGAGTCGTTCAAGGGTGCAGAACGCGTGTGCGACCGAGACCAGGGTGACGTGATGATGCCAGCCGCTCCACGTGCGGCCCTCGAAGTGGTCCAGGCCCAGGCCGGTCTTCAGCTCGCGGTAGTCGTGCTCGACCCGCCAGCGGATCTTCGCCATTCTCACCAGGTGCCGTAGCGGGATGTCGCCGGGCAGGGTGGACAGCCAATACTTGACCGGCTCCGGCTCGCCCGGTGGCCATTCGGCCAAAAGCCAGCACTCCGGCAGCTCTTCACCGGCATGGGCACGGCGGATCATCCGGCCCGCGGGCCGCACCCGCAGCGCGGCGAACCGGGAGCGCAGCGGTCCCTTGGACCCGGGCCGCCAGGTCACCGTGTGCAGCGCGCGCCGCCCGGCGGCAGTAACGATCTGCTGGGCCGAGCACGGCTTGTCGCGGTAACGCAGCACCGGCCGCCGTCCGGTCCCGCCATAGGCCGGGGCGGTACGGCAGGCCCCGGCCTCCAGCAACGCGGTATCGGAACGCACCCCCACCACGTAGGGAATATCGCGCTCGGTCAGGCCCAGGCGAAAGGCCCCGTCTTGGCCGTAGCCCTCATCGGCGACCACCAACGGCGGATCCAGCCCCCAACTCTCCAGCTCGTCGATCATGTCCAGAGCCAGCTGCCACTTGGGCACGTGAGCGATGTCCGCAGGGATTCGGCAGCGCCGCCGGCGCGCCGTCACCGCGGCCGGATTCTCTGCCCGCGGCGAGGCCGCATCCCACTGCTCAGGCACGAACAGCCGCCAGTTCACCGGACACGACGCGGCGTCGGTGACCAGATGCACGCTCGGCGCGACCTGGCAGTTCGCGGTCTTGCCCAGGGCTTGTTCGTGAATAACTGTCAGAGTTGATCTGCGGGACCGGGTCGACGGTGAGACGCTGGAGCATGACCGCCTCTTCGAAGGAAGATGTACCCGCAGCCGAGCTGCGGGCCAAGTTCGAGCAGATCCTGCCGCACCTTGACGAGCGGTGCCGTCGCCTCTACCTGGCCAGCGAGGCCGCCGTGCTCGGCCATGGCGGGATTGCCCTGGTGGCCGCAGCCTCCGGCATCAGTACCGCCACCATCGCGCGTGGCATCATCGAGCTGGAGACGCACCCCGCGCCGACCCGCCGCATCCGGGCCTCGGGCGCCGGGCGCAAACCGCTGACAGTCACCGACCCCGGCCTGCTACCGGCCCTTGAGTCACTGATCGAGCCGCACACTCGCGGCGACCCCGTCTCCCCACTGCGCTGGACCACGCTGTCGCTGCGCAGCCTGGCCCATGCCCTTTCCGCGCAGAAGCATCCGATCGGTGCCACAACCGTCGGCCACCTGCTGCACGGCCTGGGCTACAGCCTGCAGGGCACGGCCAAGACCACCGAAGGCACCCGGCATCCGGATCGCGACGCCCAGTTTGCCCATCTCAACGCCACCGCCGCCGCCTTCCTCGACGACGACCAGCCGGTGATCAGCATCGACACCAAAGCCAAAGAGTGGCTCGGCAACCGCGACCGGCCTGGACGTACCTGGCAACCGGGAAAGAACCCGATCAAGGTGGACAGCCACACCCTCGTCACCAGCGACCAGCCAGTGGCCATCCCCTACGGAATCTACGACCTCGCCACCAACAGCGGCTGGGTCAACGTCGGAACCGATCACGACACCGCCGAGTTCGCGGTGGAGTCCGTCCGCCGCTGGTGGCGACGCCGCGGTTGTCTCGACCACCCGCACGCCACCCGGCTGTTGATCACCGCGGACGCCGGTGGCTCCAACAACCCCCGCTACTGGACATGGAAGAAGCAACTACACGACTTCGCCCGCGAGAGCGGCCTTGAGATCACGGTCTGCCACTTTCCTCCCGGCACTTCGAAGTGGAACAAGATCGAGCACCGGATGTTCTGCCACATCACCGCCAACTGGCGTGGCCGCCCGCTGACCAGCTACCAGGTCGTCATCGAGACGATCGCCGCGACGACAACAGAGGCCGGACTGAGAGTCAGCGCCGAACTGGACACCGGCAACTACCCACTGGGCACCGCCATCACGCCCGCCGAGTTCCATGCCCTGCCGATCACACCCGATGCATTCCACGGCGACTGGAACTACACCCTGGCCCCCACCCCTCCCAGACTTTCCGAAGAAGCCGAGACCAACCAACCGATCGATCCGGACGTGACCTGGATGCTCACCGATCCGGCCCTGACCGGCATGCCGCGCTCGGACTTCGCCCGCCTGGTGCAGATCTCGGAGCCCTACTGGGACGCGCTGGCAGAGGCGGCCTTTCAACGCCGTTTCCACCGCCCGCGCCGCTACCTCCATCCGCAGACCAGCAGCCTAGATCACTTCCACCGGCTCCTGACCGCTTTACTCCGTCGCCGCAAGGCCGCGACCAGCACCCTCCTAGCCCGCCTGCTGGGCGTCACCCGCACCAACCTGTCCAACCAGTTCCAAGATGGCCACCGGATCCTCGACCTGCACAAAATCTCCGTCACGCCGATCCCCGGATCGCCCGCACGTACGCTCGAGCAACTGCAAGATCGTATTACGTCCGCCGATGACTGCCCCGCAGATCAACTCTGACAGTTATTCACGAACAAGCCCCCAGCGCCCCGCAATACTGCGCGGCCACCCCCGGCGACTCATCGCCGTCCTTGACAAAGGACACATCATCGACCACCCAGGCGGCCGGGTTGATCGCCGCATCCATCCGCCAGGCCAGCTCGGCCAGCACCAGTTGATGCGACCAGGGGGCATCGGTGAGGAACTGTTGCAGCCCTTGGCGGTCCACGCCCAGCCGGGCCGCCATCGGCTCCATCGATTTACGCGCTCCATCGGTCAGCAGGCCGCGCACATACCGCTCGCCCCACCGCCGCTGATCAGTACGGGCGAAACCGGAGAACATCTCAGCGGCAAACGTCTCCAGCCGCGCCCGCACGGCCTCGAGTTCTTGAGGAGTCATCTTCCCTCACCCCCAAAGCAGGTGACATACCGTCTCCTACCCGAGGTAACCAAGCCCTACTAGTGCTGTGACCGCGTAGGTTCGCCGGGTTGGTGGTCGTGACGGTTGGATGTGCGGTGACGTCCATTCGTGCCGAAAGGGACAAGTTCACGAGAAGGACAGCGACAGAAGGACGACTCAGGAGGCGGACGGCTCGATCTCCCCCGCAAAGACGATGACCTGGTCGATGAGGCTCCGCCGCAGATGGACGACGTCCGTTCCCGCCAGGCGGGGGCCTCCATCCGGCGTGGTGAAGACCCACTGGTACCGGGCCCACTCGTCAGGCATGTCCACCGCTGAGCAGCGCGCCATCGTGCCGGTCCCCGCCGGGTGGCGCCGGATGTCCAGCACGAACCGCTCGACCGCCGCGATTCCTTCGCTGCGACCCAACGGCCCCCAGAAGACCACGTCTGAGGTCAGGGCCTGGGAGAGCAGGGCAGTCACATAGCTGTCGTCCGAGGCGTTAAACGCGGAGATGAACGTGTCGATCGCGGAGCGTGCCGTCTCTTCCTGCATGCCCCAGTAATACCAGCCGTTGCGCGTGCGCTCGTCCCGCGAGCCGCCTTCCGATCACGGTGGACCATCCCGGTCACAGCACTAGTAGGGCTTGGTTACCTCGGGTAGGGGACGGTATGTCACCTGTTTGGGGGTGAGGGAAGATGACCCCTCAAGAACTCGAGGCCGTGCGGGCGCGGCTGGAGACGTTTGCCGCTGAGATGTTCTCCGGTTTCGCCCGTGCTGATCAGCGGCGGTGGGGTGAGCGGTATGTGCGCGGCCTGCTGACCGACGGGGCGCGGAAATCGATGGAGCCGATGGCGGCCCGGCTGGGCGTGGATCGCCAAGGGCTGCAGCAGTTCCTCACCGATGCCCCCTGGTCGCATCAGCTGGTTTTGGCCGAGCTGGCCTGGCGGATGGATGCGGCGATCAACCCGGCCGCCTGGGTGGTCGATGATGTGTCCTTTGTCAAGGACGGCGATGAGTCGCCGGGGGTGGCCGCGCAGTATTGCGGGGCGCTGGGCAAGACCGCGAACTGCCAGGTCGCGCCGAGCGTGCATCTGGTCACCGACGCCGCGTCGTGTCCGGTGAACTGGCGGTTGTTCGTGCCCGAGCAGTGGGATGCGGCCTCGCCGCGCACGGAGGATCCGGCCGCGGTGGCGGCACGCCGGCAGCGCTGCCGGATCCCCGCCGACGTCGGTCATGTGCCCAAGTGGCAGCTGGCTCTGGACATGATCGACGAGCTGGAGAGTTGGGGGCTGGATCCGCCGTTGGTGGTCGCCGATGAGGGCTACGGTCAAGACGGGGCCTTTCGCCTGGGCCTGACCGAGCGCGATATTCCCCTACGTGGTGGGGGTGCGTTCCGATACCGCGCTGCTGGAGGCCGAGGCCTGCCGCAGCGTCGCGCCGTATGCGGGGACCGGGCGGCGGCCGGTGCCCCGCTACCGGCAGCGGCGCATCAGCGCCCGGCAGTTGGTGCTGGAGGGCGGGCGGCGCGCGCTGCACACAGTGCGGTGGCGGACCGGGTCCAAGGGGCCGTTGCGCTCGCGGTTCGCCGCGCTGCGGGTACGGCCGGCGGGGGTGCGGATCCGCCGCGCGTATGCGGGCGGGGAACTGCCGGTGTGCTGGCTGCTGGCCGAATGGCCGCCAGGCGAGCCGGAGCCGACCAAATACTGGCTGTCCACCCTGCCCGGCGACATTCCGCTGCGGCGCCTGGTGCGCCTGGCGAAAATCCGCTGGCGCATCGAGCACGACTACCGCGAGCTGAAGACCGGCCTGGGCCTGGACCACTTCGAGGGTCGCACGTGGAGCGGTTGGCACCACCACGTCACTTTGGTCTCGGTCGCACACGCGTTCTGCACCCTTGAAAGGCTCAACCCAAAAGCGCCGGCTGCGGCTTGAGCACCTACCAGGTCATCACCGAGCTGCAGCTCCTGCTGGCCTGCTGGGCCGGATCCTGCCCCACCTGCCGCCGAGCGTTACCCCGACATGCCCAGCCCGTCCCCACCTAACCAAGCCCTACTAGCAAGCTCGCAGGGTTCGCTCCTGCATCCGATCCGAACAGAATCTTGAAGTAAGCCTCACTCCCAATGGCTCAAAGTTTCTTTACTGGTTCAAGGCGCCAGCGCTTCGCGCCGCCGCACGGCGCGGCACGCCCGCCCGCGCCGGACGGACATCGGGACCGGGCATGCGGCCTGGGGGCCGGTCCCGTCCCGCGCCCGCTCGGCGCGAACGCGCGGACCCCGCCGTCCGCCGCACCGGGCACCCGCCGCACCGAACGCACCCGCCGCCCCTGGTACGCGCTGCCGCCTGCCGCTCCGACCGCCGGCCCAACCGCTTCGCGGCCCCTTCGGGGTGCCTTCGGCATTGCGCTGGCCGTCTCCGCTCGGTGTTCTCAGGAACGTCTCCATGGTGGGGAGCAACGACTCTGCCGCCCTGCTTCCGGTGCGCGGGCCTGGCGGCCCTGTGCTCCGGGTCAGGTTGCCACCGGATGACATGGCCACCTGATCACGGTCATTGCCGTCATGTACGGCAACGCGACTACGGGAAGGTGTGTTGCCGCACCCGATCGGTGATCATTTGATGTCGTCGGTTTTCAGCACGTGTTTCCGCGACCGTCCGGAGTGCGGTGGTGGAGCTGGAGGCGGGTCATCGCGGCATCGACCAGGCGAGCCAGGTTGCCCAGTTCGTACAGCATCCGGTGGCGTTCAGCGTCTTCCCAAGCCCTGATGACCGCCCCGATGTCACCCGGCTTACCGGCCGTGACGACGACCTCTTGGCCGTTGACTCGCTTCGTGGCCGCATCGCCCAGGATGACCCAGCCGTACACGGTCACACTCCCCGAGCAGCCAAGATCAGTTTCACTACCTGTTCGGGATGCTCGCTCCTCACCGCCTGGAGACCGGAGCCGTCGCGCAGAGAGACCAGGTAGCTGCCAGAGCGCGGCCCCATGGTCACCGTGGCTACGCACCAGCCTTGCGGCCCCTTCACGGTCAGCTCCGGCGGGTGTCGCTCCATCCACGACCGAAGAGGCGGCTGGTCGGGCCAGGCGGCCGCCCTGTTGGCGAACAGTCCGAGGCTGATCGTGTGATGACGGTGAGCACGGATTCCCCGCTCGATGAGAAGCCGCTGAACGACGACCAGCGCCTTGTCATGGCTCTCCACTGTCGCCTCGTCAACGACGGGTGGGACGGCTCTACAGTTGTCCATGGGTCGCACCTCCAGTGTGCGATCAAGGGACCCGTACGGCGTTACCGCGCCTGCGGGTCCCGCTTTTCCTGGTGCTCCCATGACATCGCCAGGCATCCCGCACCGACAGTGCGAGTAGGGGAGACTGGGGGAGACAGGAGGACCCCAGTCCCCCGAGGTGCACACAATGAATAACGTTCCGGCCTGGGCCGTACGGTTACGCGCCGCAAGGCGTGGCAAGTTATGGACTCAGCGAGACATGGCCAGGCACCTTGCCGACGCCGCCGATTCGCGCACTCGTGCCCGCCTGCCCGAGCGGGATTCCCTGATCCGCATGATCAAGGATTGGGAGGCGGGCAAGCACCAGCCCAAAGACCCTTATCGGCTGCTCTACTGCCGGGTGTTCGGCACGGCAGAAGCCGAGTTGTTCAGCGAGGCCCCGGAGAGCACAGCGCCGGGCAGCCCTCACTTCGCCGATGAGATCGAGGCGCTGGAGCTGGCCCGCCGTGTCGCCGCCAGCGACGTGGGCGCTGAAACGCTTGACCGACTGGAGCTGGCCGTCGATGACCTCGCGATGGCCTATCAGGGGACACCACCGGCCGAGCTGCTGGAACGGGTACGCCAGCACGTGTCGTACGTCTCGCACCTGGTCGACGCCAAGAAGACGTTCGCCGAGCACCGCCGCCTTCTCACGGCCGGTGGCTGGCTGTCGCTGCTGGCCTCCACCTGCCACATCGACCTTCGCCAGTTCGAGGCCGCCAGAACGTGGCTTCAGACGACCGCCCAATTGGCCGAGCACGCCGAGCATCCCGAGATCGCCGCGTGGTGTCTGGAGACGAAGGCATGGCAGGCGGTCACCACCGGCGACTACCGCCGCGCCTTGACCCTGACCCAAGGGGCGCAGGCGATCGCACCGCGCACAAGTTCCGCCTACATCCAGGCGACCGCGCAGGAAGGCCGGATCTGGGCGCGGCTCGGGTCCGGCCCGGAGACGCGCGATGCGCTGAACCGTGTTGCCCGGCTGGTCTCGCCGCTGTCGATGCCCGAGCATCCCGAGCACCACTACCGCTACGACCCCTCCAAGAGTGAGGCGTACGTGGCGACCACGCTGTCATGGCTGGGGGACCCGGCCGC
This sequence comes from Streptosporangium album, assembly GCF_014203795.1. Lineage (NCBI taxonomy): Bacteria > Bacillati > Actinomycetota > Actinomycetes > Streptosporangiales > Streptosporangiaceae > Streptosporangium > Streptosporangium album. The sequence goes on from NZ_JACHJU010000002.1 coordinate 1,253,539, forward strand.
CGAGCCGTACGCCCGGCAGGTGCTTGCCCGCCTGGAGTCAGCCGCGGATGGGTTGCTTCGTCCGCGTAGGGCAGCCTCCGCACGTCTTGACCTTGCTCTGGCGCTTCTCGCCACTGACCAACCCGACGAGGCAAGTCAGCTTGCCCTCACGACCATGACAAGTGGCGTGCTGGTGCCGTCCAACTACTGGAGAGCGCGCGAGGTGATCGGCGCCATCGAAACGCGCCGCATGCCGGAAGCCGCAGAACTACGCGAGGCGTATCGAGAGCTGGGCGGCCCCGAGTGAGAACCGGGGAAGGCGCGCTCTACCGGCTCGGACAGGCGAATCACTGAGTGACCAACTGGGTGACAACGACCTGGGACGAGGCCGGACGACAGTGGATCACCGTGGACCGTATGCCCAGGTGGGAGCGGATATAGCCCATGATTCCGCCCCCTCCCGCCTTGCCTGGGGGTCAAGGGGTCGCAGGTTCAAATCCTGTCGTCCCGACCAGGTTTTCACTGGTCGGCAAGGGTGTCTCTCGAAAGAGAGGCACCCTTTCTGCATTCTGAGTGACTATCGCTCCTGTCACGTAAAGATCCGGTCTATTGCTTCGGCACCACCGAGAAGCACTGGGCGGATCTGTTTACGGTAGACCGCCTCGGTGACCGCGGTCCCGCTGTGGCCGATAAGTCGTGCGATGTCCTCCAAGGGGACGCCGGAGTCGGACAGCAGCGAGACGAAGCTGTGCCGCATCTTCCGTGGTGTCCAGTCCTTTGCCGGCAGCCCGGCATCTTTCACGACCTTCCGGAATGCCCGCCGTACGTTATGGGAGTCCAGGGGAGTGCCCACCAGGGAGGCGAAGACGAGCCTGAGCGTTTCACCAGCGCCGCCAGTAACGGCGACGGAATGTGAGATCACGAGAAAAGATGCCTTCTGACCTGCTTGGATGCGACTTGTCGAGGGTCGTATCCGGGGCGGGTTGGAAGGCACCTTTCACGTGCAGAGTAGCGAGTGGAGCCAAGGCCTGGCGATGTCCGCCGACGGTAAGAACCAGATCGGCCACGTCGGCGGCCTGCACCTGCGACTACCGGCCCAGCGAACCGGCCTGACCGGCACCTTATCGAACGCGCTGCGGCGACGAAGATTCCATCCACTGCACGACCGGGGCCAGGTCCTGGTCGACCTGGCGGTCGCCATCACCCTCGGGGCCACCTGCATCCGCGACATCCGCCTGCTGGAGCACCAGCGGCCGATGATCGGCCCGGTCGCCTCCTTTCCCACCGTGTGGCGAGCGTTGAAGGAGATCGACGAGGCGGCGCTGCGCAGGATCGAGCGGGCCCGGGCCGCGGTGCGCCGCCATGTGTGGACCCTGCTGGCCGCCCGCGAGGAGGGTTTCCCCTGGGCATGCGTCGACGACCAGGTGCTGGACGGGTGGACGGTGATCGACACCGACGGCTCCATCGTGTGCGCCCCGTCGGAGAAAGAGGGCGCGCACGGCACTCACAAGGGCACCTACGGCCACCACGGCTTCGTCGCGGTTTGCGACAACACCGGCGAGGAACTCGCCCAACTCCTGAGCCCGGGCAACACCGGCGCCAACGACGCCGAGGTGAACATCGACCTGCTGACGGCCGCGGTGGCCCAACTGCTCGGCCCATGGCGCAAGAAGGTCCTCATCCGGGTGGACGGTGCCGGGTTCTCCCACGCCCTGCTGGAGTGGATCGCCTCGGCCGGCGGTCGGGCCGGTCCCTGCTACCGCTGGGAGTATTCGGTCGGCTGGGCCTTCACCGAGCGTGAGCGGGCCGCCGTGGAACTTGTCGATGTCCACGACCTGTGGCAGAGCGCGACCGGGCCCGGCGGCCGGCCGCGCCAGGACGCGTTCGTCGCCGACATCACCGGCCTGCTCGGCGATCTGTCGGCCTGGCCGCCGGGACACCGGGTGATCGTCCGCAAGGAGCCCCTGCACCCCCGCTATGAAAGAGATGCCTCGCCGTATGCGAAGAACAAAGGCATGCGGTATCAGACCTTCGCCACCAACACCGCCCGAGGTCAGATCGCTTTCCTGGACGCCCGGCACCGCAAACACGCCCGTATCGAGCCCAAGATCCATGATCGGAAAGCGAGCGGCATGGGCCTGTTGCCCTCGCGGGAACTGCAGGTCAACACGGCCTGGCTGATGGCCACCGCGCTCGCCTGCGACCTGCGGGCCTGGCTGCAGCTGCTGGCTTTGGACGGCGACCTGGTCAAGGCCACTCCCAAGACCCTGCGCTACCGCCTCCTGCACGTTCCGGCCCGTCTCGTGTGCGGTCAACGCCGACGCCGGCTGAAGATTCCCGGCACGTGGCCGTGGGCGAACGCCATCGTGCGCGCTTTCGCACGTATCCAGGCGCTGCCCCACCCGACCTGACCGGGGCTCATCGCCCCGGCGGCCATCGAGAGGAGGACAGCTGCAACATCCCCGGGTCCGTGGAACCCGGCGTCACCGGCACGCCAGCCGACGCGCGTCCCTGCCCGACCAGCACCCCGGGCAGGAATCAAAGCGACATCACGGGCGCAAGATCAACCGGCTACTACGGTGAAACAACGAGGCAGGCTCCTCGACATCGCGCTGATGTATGGCCAGACCTTGGATCTGGAGGCGACCTCCGCCGCCTCCCCGACACCTACGCCACTGGCGTATCTACCGAACTGTGGGCCAGTGCTCCGGCGTTCACGCCGGGGGCGAAGGCCCACGCGGGAGTGCCCCTTAGGCGCGAGCGTGCCCTGGCCTTCCGTGCCCGTGAGCAGGCCGGCTCACACGGGTCGTTTCCGCTGTTCGATGTACTGCTCAAGGACCGCAAGCGGTGCGCCGCCCACGCTTGCGGCGAAGGAGGAACCGGACCACAGATGCCCGCCCCACAGGCACCGGCGGACGTGAGCGCCGTATTCCTTGCCAAGCATCCGCGCCCAGAGGCCCTTCGGTGAGCCGGCGAGCGTGGACAGGGCGACCTTCGGCGGGTGGTGGACCAGCAGGTGGACGTGGTCGTGGTCGCCGTTGAACTCGCGAGGTTCGACCTCGAAGCCGGCGCAGACCTCGCGCATGAGTTCCTCGCAGCGCACCGGCCTCGGGTCGCTGAACCCCACACGCCGGTACCTCGTCACGGACACCACGTGTGCGTGCAGGGTGCGGACAGCACGGCGTCCGGTGCGCACCTCGGGGGTTGGGATTCCATCACGGTGACATAAACCAGACGATACGATCACGGTGTGGAGTTGGTGAAGCGGGCTCGTGCGCACGTGGCGCGACTCGACCTCGGCGCGGACCAGGTGGCTGTGCTGGACGCTCAGGCGCACACCGCCCGCGCGCTGTGGAACCTGCTGCATGAGTACGTCACCTTCCGCCAAGGCCGGTTCGCTACGTTGAAGGACTGCGGCGCGGCGATCCGGACAGCCCGCCGCGAGATCGACTGGATGGGACGACTGCCCGCCCAGGCGGCGCAAGCGGTGCTGAAAACGTATCGGCAGGCGTGGGCGAATTTCTTCAACCCCGACCACCCCGCCCACCGGCCCACGTTCAAGGGCCGGGTGCGGACCCGGTTGGCCGTGGACGTCCCCCAAGCCCGCGATCTGCAGATCAAGCGGGTCAACCGGCGCTGGGGCGCGATCAATCTCCCCAAGGTCGGGCGAGTGCGGTTTCGCTGGACCAAGGACCTGCCCGGCCTCACCAGGGGCGGTGCCGCCGGGCGGATCACGGGAGCGCGGCTGGTCAAGGATGCTCACGGCCGGCAGGTGGTGTTTCGCACCCAAATTCTCCTCGCGCCGGTCCCGGCCGCGCACCCGGGCCACACGGTGGGGATCGACCGGGGAGTCACCGTCGCCCCGGCCCTGTCGGACGGCACGATGCGTGAGCACGCCCCCTGGCTCACCAGCGGCGAGAGGGAACACCTGCGCCGGCTGGAGAAGACGTCGGCTCGCCGGCGTGCGGCCCGGCCAAAGAGGACCCGCCCCTCGGGGCGGGAGCAGCGCACCTACGATCAGATCGCCCGGCTGCGCGCGAAAGCCAAGCGCCGAGCCGTCGACTGGCAGCACCAGACCACCACCGAACTCGCCGACACGTTCGCTGTGATCAAGGTGGAGAAACTCTCCATTCTCAACATGGTCAAATCCGCCAAGGGCACGATCGAAGCCCCGGGCAGGAACGTCGCCCAAAAGGCGGGGCTGAACCGGTCGATCGGCGGCGAGGCGTGGGGCCGGACCGTCACCCTGCTCGAATACAAGAGTGCCGACCGGGGCGGACAGGTCGTCAAGGTTCCCGCCCCGGGCACCTCACAGACGTGCCACCGATGCGGTCACCGTGATGCGGCCGGCCGCAACAGAACCGTGTTCGCTTGTACCAACCCCGCGTGCGGTTGGGTCGGCCATGCCGATACCAATGCCGCGATCAATATCAAGAACGCCGTCGGAACGCCGGTGTCAGGGCGTGGAGACCTCGGGGTTACCCGGTCGGTGAAGCGTCAACCCCCGCGCGCCGCTTAACCGCGACGCGACGGGAGAGTCTCCGGCCCCCAGGCCGGGGAGGAGTTCAAGCCTTCCGAGGAACACAGCACAGAAGTCCTACCCCTCACGGTTGACCGAAGTACCGCGTGTGCTCGCGGGCAAACCATTCCTCCGTCAGCCGTACCTCGGTGATCCGCTCGGCCAGGATAAACGCGTTCACCTTCCACTCCTCCGACGACACGTCTCCCAGCAATGACAGATCCGCGAGATGGTGCTCGATGGCGCTGGCATCGCCGGCGGGAGTGTCCAGCCAGCGAAGGCGGCACAGTAATTGGCCGTCACGAGCATAAAGCAGTGAGTAATGACGGAGCGTGTCGCCGATCACCAGGGAAAGTGCCTCGCTGTCGCCTGAGAGGCGGTCCAGCGATTTCGCGCCGCGGGTGTCTCCGGGCTCCATGACTATGAACCAGGGGGCCATCTCGCCGACTACAAGCGTATTTCCATGACCGGTTCGCATGATGTGCTCGTAGGACTCGTCATCAGCATTGGAAAGGGTGCGGGGCGCGGCGCTCTGGGGGTCGGCGCCGACGGCAACGGCGAGTTCGTCGGTGCTTCTGGCGTGACACCAGGTGATACACGTTTCCTTCAGAGCCTCGCTGTGCCTGGCCAGGATGGCCTGGTAGTGAGACGCGGTTGCGCTGGGCATAACCCTCCTCCTGTAACGGCTGGTTGCCGCGAGGCGTGTACGCCTCGCGGCAACCAGCTATGCGGTGACCATTCAGTTAGGTATCTTCACGAAGAAGCTCTCGAACGGGTGCCATCGGTCCACTCCGGTCTCGGCCCCACTGCCCCGTCCGATGTGGATCCGGCCTCCGGCCGGGCCCGGCTCTCCTACCGCCGCGCCGCCGAGCTGTTCGAAGCCGCCACCGCCGAGCTACCAGGCGGTGCGTGGACGCTGCACCAACTACGCCACAGCGCGCTGACCCACGCAGCCGAGGACGACGCCAACATCTCCCCCTGGTAGGCGGCGTCGAAGGTCAGGGTGACAAAGCCCGCGCTGGCCAGGCGTTCGGCGCACAGACCCGCGCCCGAGCTGAACACAACGTCGGCTGAGAGCCTGTCGCAGTTGCCGGGACAAGAATTAATCTTGGTGGGGACGGGTGAGTCAAAGGTTTTTGCTGAAGCGGCAACGGGATTCGCCGGTTTCTGGGCCGCCACCTATGGTTGCGAGGTGCGCCAGAGGAGCGCTTCGATACAGGGGGATCTATGTCGCGGGCAGTTCAGGCTAGGGAAACACACCGTCTGGTTCCTTCCCCGGCGGGCCGGACCCATCTGGTGGAGCAGGGCACCGGGCCGCTGGTGCTGCTGGTGCACGGGTTTCCGGAGTCCTGGTACTCCTGGCGCCACCAACTGGCGGCATTGGCCGCGGTCGGATACCGGGCGGTGGCCGTGGACGTGCGCGGATATGGCCGTTCGTCCAAGCCGGATGGGGTGGCGGCCTACCGGATGCTGGAACTGATCGAGGACAACGTCGCGGTGGTGCACGCCCTTGGCGAGGAGACTGCGATCATCATCGGTCACGACTGGGGTTCGAGCATCGCCGCCAACAGCGCCCTGGTCCGGCCAGAGGTATTCACCGCGGTCGGGCTGCTGAGCGTTCCCTACGCACCACGGGGCGGACCTCGGCCCAGCGAGGTCTTCTCCCAGATGGGCGGCGAGGAAGAGTTCTATGTCAGCTACTTCCAGGAGCCCGGCCGGGCCGAGGCCGAGATCGAACCGGATGTCCGCGGCTGGCTGGCCGGGTTTTACGCCGCGCTCTCCGGCGACACCATGCCCACTTCCGGCATGCCCAACCCTCATTTCGCCACCCGCGGCGGCACGCTCCGCGAGCGGTTTCCCACCGGCCCGCTGCCGTTCTGGCTCAGCCAGGACGACCTGGACGTCTACGCCAGAGAATTCGAACGCACCGGCATGAGCGCGGCACTCAACCGTTACCGGAACATGGACCGGGACTGGGAAGACCTCGCTCTTTGGGACGCGGCCCCCATCGTTCAGCCGTCGGTGTTCATCGGCGGCGCCCTGGACGCCTCCACCACCTGGCTGGCCGACGCGATCGACGCCTACCCCGTCACTCTGCCCGGGCTCGTCTCCTCTCACCTCCTCGACGGTTGCGGCCACTGGATCCAGCAAGAACGCGCCCATGAGGTCAACCAGCTCCTGACCGGCTGGCTCGCCTCTCTGCCCACCTGAATCACTCCGCCGCTCGTCCGTGCCCGGACCGGCGAAAGCGGTGCCCGAACTCATCGACATTTCCGGCCCGTCGATCACCAACCGGTGCCTGAACCCGGCGACAAACGGTGCCGCTTCTCGATCAGGGCCCCGGCGTTCCTGAGTTCTGATGCGGTATGGCGCGGTTGAGGGTTTCGACAGGTGGAATGCAAAAGAGCGCGACTTCTGGTGATCTTTCAGGTCTCTAATCCGAAGATCGTCACAGGAGTCGCGCTCGTGTCCCCATCTTCCCCGACCAGCTCCTGCTTGGTCCCTCTTCTTGACCAGTTCGCCGACCTGGCGTTGTGGGAGGCCGAGTTGGCGACTGATCCGGTCGTGGTGGAATCGGCGTTGTTGGGCCGGTTGGCGACGGTCCCCGACCGGCGCTCGGCCTGCGGGCTGCGGCATCCGCTGGTGGTCATCTTGGCGTTGACTGACGAGCCCCGCATTTTCCGGACACCGGAGTAAATGAATCATATCACGCCGCCGTGCTATTCGTCAGCCATTCATCGAGCACTTCGACGGGAGGTCTGTATCCCAACGCGGAGTGCAGCCTCCTGGAGTTGTAGAAGCCCTCGATGTACCGAATGACGGCACGACGCGCTTCCGCGCGGGTGGCGAACGACCGATGGTGCACCAGCTCGGTCTTCAGCTTTCCAAAGAACGATTCAGCCATCGCGTTGTCGAAACATATCCCGGTTCTCCCCACCGACCTCCGAATCCCGCGCCTTTCGAGTACCTGCCCGAACTCAGCCGAGGTGTACTGGCTTCCCCTATCAGAATGGAATATCGCATCCACCGGAAGAGGAATGCGCTGCGCGGCCATCTCGATCGCCGCGCACACCAAACTCGCCGGATAGCGCATATCGATCGACCACCCGATAACCGACTTGGAGAAACAATCGACGACCGTGGCCAAGAACAGCGGCCCCTCGCCGGTGTCGATCTGTGTGATGTCGCCGACCATTTTGGCGCCGGGCGCCGACGCGGTGAAGTCCCGCCCGACCAGGTCAGCGATCGGATCGGCCTGCGCGTCGGCCACGGTGAGCCCCCGACGCCGCTTGACCTGCACCGGAAGCAGCCCCATCTGCCGCATGAGCCGGCGTACCAGCTCGTCGTCGACCACCTGGCCCGAGCGCAGCAGCTCGGCGTGCACCCGCCGGTAGCCGTAGGTACGGCCCGATTCGTCGAAGATTTCCTGAATTCTTTCCGCGAGCTCGTGTCGGCGTTGTTCGGTGACCGACGGCGGGCGATCCTTCCATTCGTAGTATCCCGAGGTCGACACATGGAGAAGACGGCACATCATGGCCACGGGAAAGTCGGCCTCCTCCGCACGGACGAGCGTGTACCGCTCGCTTACCGCTGCTCTTTCGCGAAGAAGGCGGCACATTTTTTTAGGAAGGCGTTTTCTTGTTCGAGCTCGGCGATCCGGCGTTCCATCTCACGGATCCGCGCTCGCTCCGCGGCATCCCGCGCCTGCTCGGTGTTCCCCGACCGTCGACGCTTTTCCTTGCTCACCCAGTTCCGTACGGTCTCCCGTGAAACCCCGAAATCCTTCGCGGCCTGCCCGATCGTCACCTGATCGTCCAAGACAGCTTTGACGACTTCGTCCTTAAACTCCTGGGCGTAGTTCTTTCCTGCCACGTACCCGTTCCTTCCAGATCAGTCAGCACCCTACTGGGCACCGTGTCCGGAAGACTGGGGGCTCCTCACTCGGGCGCTGGGCGAGTTCAAGCAGGCCGTTCTGATCATCCGCTGGCTGGTGGACGGCGCTCGGATCGCCCGGCTGGCCGCCGATAACGCCATCTCGCACGCGACCTGTGATCGGTACGTCGAAGAAGGGGTCACCGTATTGAAGGCCCAGGCGCCGACGCTACAGGAGGCGCTCACGGCGGCGAAGGCCGCCGGCTACACCCACCTGCATCTGGATGGCACGCTGATCGAAACCGACCGCTGCCGCGCCCTGGGCCCGAACGGCGCCGACCTGTGGTGGAGTGGAAAACACAAGCAGCACGGCGGCAACATTCAGGTCCTGTCCAGCCCCGGCGGCGACCCGCTGTGGACTTCTGAGGTACGGCCCGGTCGTGAACACGATCTCACCTGTGCCCGCCTGCACGGCCTCCTCGACCCGCTGGCCAAGGCCGCCGAGGACGGGCTGATCACGTTGGCCGACCTCGGCTACGTCGATGCGGGTATGGGGTTTCGCCTGCCGTACAAGAGGTCTCGGGGTGGCACACTCACCGACGATCAGATCCAGTACAACAAGGTCCACGGTGCGCTCCGAGCCCTCGCCGAACGAGCGAACGCCCAGCTCAAGATGCGGTTCAAGGCACTGCGGAACGTCAGCAAGTGCCCTTGGAAGATCGGCGGTATCGTCGCCGCGGCGCTCGTCCTCTTCCACCGGGAGCAAGCTCACAAGCAGCTGTCACCCAGCGTGAACGCCGGTTGCTGACAATGACTCACTGATCTGGAAGGAACGGGTACGTGGCAGGAAAGAACTACGCCCAGGAGTTTAAGGACGAAGTCGTCAAAGCTGTCTTGGACGATCAGGTGACGATCGGACAGGCCGCGAAGGATTTCGGGGTTTCACGGGAGACCGTACGGAACTGGGTGAGCAAGGAAAAGCGTCGCCGGTCGGGGAACACCGAGCAGGCGCGGGACGCCGCGGAGCGAGCGCGGATCCGTGAGATGGAACGCCGGATCGCCGAGCTCGAACAAGAAAACGCCTTCCTAAAAAAATGTGCCGCCTTCTTCGCGAAAGAGCAGCGGTAAGCGAGCGGTACACGCTCGTCCGTGCGGAGGAGGCCGACTTTCCCGTGGCCATGATGTGCCGTCTTCTCCATGTGTCGACCTCGGGATACTACGAATGGAAGGATCGCCCGCCGTCGGTCACCGAACAACGCCGACACGAGCTCGCGGAAAGAATTCAGGAAATCTTCGACGAATCGGGCCGTACCTACGGCTACCGGCGGGTGCACGCCGAGCTGCTGCGCTCGGGCCAGGTGGTCGACGACGAGCTGGTACGCCGGCTCATGCGGCAGATGGGGCTGGTTCCGGTGCAGGTCAAGCGGCGTCGGGGGCTCACCGTGGCCGACGCGCAGGCCGATCCGATCGCTGACCTGGTCGGGCGGGACTTCACCGCGTCGGCGCCCGGCGCCAAAATGGTCGGCGACATCACACAGATCGACACCGGCGAGGGGCCGCTGTTCTTGGCCACGGTCGTCGATTGTTTCTCCAAGTCGGTTATCGGGTGGTCGATCGATATGCGCTATCCGGCGAGTTTGGTGTGCGCGGCGATCGAGATGGCCGCGCAGCGCATTCCCCTTCCGGTGGATGCGATATTCCATTCTGATAGGGGAAGCCAGTACACCTCGGCTGAGTTCGGACAGGTACTCGAAAGGCGCGGGATTCGGAGATCGGTGGGGAGAACCGGGATATGTTTCGACAACGCGATGGCTGAATC